>JANYJB010000083.1 GCA_025361935.1 Verrucomicrobiota bacterium | reverse complement strand
GTTAGGCGCTTCCTCGCACCACGTAGCACCGAACGATTTATGAACACAGACACACCAAACACCTCGACCAACTTTGAGCTTCACCCACGCTTCGCCGTTTCCGCGGAACGCGTCTTTTCCGCACTTGCCACCGCAGATGGCGTCAAGGGCTGGTGGACGCTGCATTGCGAGGTGAGCGAGGCAGTGGGTGGTCAGTCGTCTTATCACTTTCCCTCGGGCGGATTCTTCGCCGTCATGCGGACTTTGCGGCGAGAGCCATCGCAATTGTTGGAGTGGGAGTGCATTGATTCCAAGCACGACGACAGCACGGGATACGCCGACCTGCGCGACTGGGTCGGCACGCGGATACTTTTCGAGGTTCGGGATTTGGGCGGTGGGCGCTCACAACTGGATTTTACCCATTTCCGTCTTAACGCATTGGAATGTGCCGATAGCTGCACCAGCGGATGGGCGTTTCTTCTCAACGAAAGCCTGCGCGGTTTACTTGAGGGCGGCAAAGGGCAACCATTGGGATAGCCTATTCCAATGCGACCGGAAACGCCTAACCATGCGCTGCAGCGAACGGGCGCGGCTGTCACGCCCGCTGCTTCCAGCCTCCGCCTTTCCCCCACCACGCAGCGATCGCGCCAGCCGCGCCCGTCGCTGAGCTTGAGGTCGTTAGGCGATTCTAGCGCACCGTGAAATCATATGCGTTTCAAGACCTACCGCGAAAGCGCATCAAGAAACTCGCGGCGCAATTCTCGGACGATGAGATTCGACAGTCGCTTTGCGAGGACGACGACAATCGGGTATTCATCTTCGAGCAGCCGGGCGGCGCACCGTCAGTCATGCTTTGGAACGCCTTCAACGGCCCGATGGTCATTATGGACGACGACAGCGTGCGAGCCTACGCTCAGTTCGACTATCTTCGTCGCCACAGCTATCCCTGTTTCCGTTCGCTCGATGAAATTCACATTTATGCCGAGCAGCATTCATGGCCACGCAAGGATCGCAGTGAACTCGGACGAAACGCCTAACCAAGCGGTGCAGCGAATGCCCCATGCGTGTCACAGCAGATGCTCAGGCATCTGCTGCGCCACGCACGGGGCATCGCTGACCTTTTACTCGTTAGGCCACAGTGCGCGTTTTGCGAAAACGGATGATTCAAATCTTGTCTTTTCGAGGCCAATAGAGGCGTTCACGCCATGAACTTAGCCGTCGAAACCGAACAAGAAACGGATGGGCGCTGGCTTGCTGAAATCCCGCAGATTCCGGGCGCTCTGGCTTACGGCGTTGACCGTCGCGAAGCCATTTCACGAGTCGAGGCGCTGGCATTACGGGTTCTCGCCGATCGCGTGGAGCATGGCGAAATGCCCCAAGACCCCGAAGAGGTGTTTTCCGTAGCAATATGAGCCAGTGGGGTGCCGCCAAAGCCAAGTGAGTGTTGGCTGCCCTCTTCAGAATTGGCTGGTCCATCAAGCGCGAGTCCGGTGGTTCGCACCGTATTCTGGCGCGCACGGGCTGGCCCGATTACGCCTTTTCCTTCCACGACAGCAAGGAGATTGGCCCTCGTATGCTCTCGCGCGTCGCCAAGCACACAGGACTCAAACCAAATGATTTGTAGCGATTCCAACGAAGCGCCCAACAAGGCGCTGCGGCGAACGGCTTTGCAGTCGCTGAGCTTGGAGTCGTAAGCCGCCTGAGGCGTATTTAACCCCAAGCTGACGCTCAACTATCCCTCCCGCCGCCCCCGCGCTTCTCGGGATTGCTTTTCGCGGAAAACGCTGTCCCCCTGAGTCATCGCCCACATGGCCACGCCCGGAATCATCGTCACCGTCTGCACCGCCAACATCTGCCGCAGCCCCATGGCGCAGGCTTTGCTGCAACACGCGCTCCGCGCCCAGCCCGAGCCCCTCAAATCGTTCAAGGTCGTCTCTGCGGGCGTCGCCGCACGCGAGGGCGACAAGGTCTCCGAGAACTCCGTCGTGGCTATGAAAAAAGTCGGCATCGAAATCGCCGGCCACACCAGTCGGCTGCTCACCCGGGAACTAATCGACCAGGCGACGGCCGTCCTCTGCATGACCGAGAGCCACCGCGCCATGATCCAGCTCACCTTCGATCCGGCGCCGCGCAACGTTTACCTCTTCCGCGAGTTCATGCCGCGCTCCGCCGACAAGGAAATCGGCGATCCCTACGGCGGCCCGCTCATCCACTACGAGGCCTGCCGCGACGAGATGGTCGAGGCCATCCCTTCGTTGATAGAGTTCCTCAAGACGCAGGTCGCCAAGCAGGCCTGAGGCCTTGTGAAGTTCGCCTCACTTTCGATTTGTGCCGGAGCCGTTTGCGCTTCGGAATGAACGCTTCATCCCTTAGCTCAACCATGTCGATCAACGCCACACCGCTCAAAACCCTCGATCCTGAAATCTACTCGGCCATCGCCTCCGAGTTCGCCCGCCAGGGCAGCCACATCGAGCTCATCGCCTCGGAAAACTTCACCTACCCCGCCGTCATGGAGGCTCAGGGCAGCGTGCTCACCAACAAATACGCCGAGGGTTATCCCGCGAAGCGCTGGTATGGCGGCTGCGAATTCGTGGACAAGGTCGAGACCCTCGCCCTCGAACGCGCCAAGCTCCTCTTCGGCGCCGAACACGCCAACGTGCAACCGCACTCCGGCTCGCAGGCCAACTTCGCCGTTTACACTGCCGTCCTCCCGCTCGGCGCGAAGATTCTCGGCATGAATCTGTCCCACGGCGGCCACCTCACGCACGGCAACCCCGCCAACTTCTCCGGCAAACAATACAGCTTCGTCCAATACGGCGTCCGCGAGGACACCGGCCTGATCGACTACGACGAGCTCGCCGCCATCGCCCAGCGCGAGAAACCCGCCATGATCACGGTCGGCGCCTCGGCCTATTCCCGCGTCATCGACTTCGCCCGCATGGGCGAGATCGCCCGCTCCGTCGGCGCGTTCCTCTTTGCCGACATCGCGCACATCGCCGGTCTCGTCGCCGCGGGCGTCCACCCCTCGCCGTTCCCGCACGCCGACTTCGTCACCACGACCACGCACAAGACCCTGCGCGGCCCGCGCGGCGGTCTCATCCTCTGCAAGGCCGCCCACGCCAAGGCCATCGACTCCGCCATGTTCCCCGGCGGCCAGGGTGGCCCTCTCATGCACGTCATCGCCGCCAAGGCCGTGTGCTTCGCCGAGTGCCTCAAGCCCGACTTCAAGGTTTACGCCCAGCAAGTCGTGGCCAACTCCCGCGCCCTCGCCGCCGCCTTCACCAAGCGCGGCTACAAGCTCGTCTCCGGCGGCTCCGACAACCACCTCTTCCTGGTTGATCTCCGCCACAACCTCCCCGAGCTCACCGCCAAGAAGGCCCAGGAGACCCTCGATCTCGCCCACATCACCTGCAACAAGAACACCGTTCCCTTCGAGACGCGCTCGCCGTTCCAGGCCTCGGGCATCCGCCTCGGCACGCCCGCTGTCACCTCGCGCGGCTTCGTCGAGGCCGACATGGACGAGATCGCCGGCTCGATTGACCTCGTTCTGAAGGCCATCGGCACCCCGTCGGAAGCCGACGCCATCACCGAGGCAAAACAGCGCGTCGCCAAGCTCACCGCCAAATACCCGCTGCCCTACAAGCTCTGAGCGGTTTCTACCGCCTGCCCATCAGCCCGCCCAGCCCCGCGCCCGGCGGGCTTTTTCATGCCTGAACGGAATCGCATTGGCCCGGCATGAATAATGCGATACGTTTTTATTGACTGAGGTTTACCCAAGTATGCGTCCACTTGCTTCATCGAAAAAAAAGTTCTGGGAAGGTCGTATTGGATGCACGTTCGTCCTTTGCGCAGGGACGATCCTGTCGCTGGTATTTTACCATTTCGCCCGCGACAACGAACTGTCGCGACTCGAGGGTGATTTCAATCGCCGCACCACCGCCCGGCAGGCGCTCATTCAGGAAGGGCTTCACGGCTACGAAGAGTGCATTTACAACCTCCGCAGTCTGTTCGCCAATTCTGACGAGGTGACGCCGGAGGAATTCGCCTCCGCCGCCAAAGACATCCGCACCCGGCGACCCGATATCCAGGCCCTCGAATGGGTTCCCATGGTGCGCGGCTCCGAACGCGCATCCCTCGAGCGATTCGGAAAATCCCATCTGGACGAGGGGTTCACCATCACCGAACTCACACCGGCCGGCCAGTTGGCGCCTTCGGTCGCACACGAAGTCTACTACCCGATCCTCTACATTTATCCCCTCGAAGGAAACGAGCGCGCCCTCGGTTATGACCTCGGCGCAGCCAACAACTGGCCGACGGTCGAAAGGGCCATAAAAACTCGCCGCCTCTCCATGACCGGAAAGATGCACCTCGTGCAATCCGGCCCCGACCCGTCGCAGTTCAGCCTGATCATGGTCTGCCCGGTTTACCATCCGGATGAGAACGGCAAGGAGTTGTTGATCGGGCTGGTCCAGATTCTGTTCAGACTGGAAGACATGGTTGGACACTCCTGGAGCAGTTACGCCTCGAACGTGATGGAAATCGTCATCGAGGACCTTTCGGCCAAGAATCCCGGCGACCGTTTTCTATTCAGCAGCACATCGGATTTTCAATCCAGCCGCCCGCCCATCCGCGCTTCGACCGATCTCGTCGCCAGCCCAAGGCAGGAACTCATTCTGAACATTGCCGGGCGCAAATGGCTCTGCACTTACGCCCCGCCACCCGGCTGGATAGAACAACAGATCAGCAAAACCCCAATGCTGGTGCTGGTCGGCAGCCTCACCTTCACCCTCGTCCTCGGCTCCTTTTTCCAAAAAGTCCGCCGCCAGACGGCGCTCGTCACCAGCCAGGTTCACGAACGCACCGCCGAACTGCGCCATACCCAGAACCTGCTTGAAGCCGACATCGCCAAACGCCAGGCCACCGAGGCCGAGTTGCGCGAAAGCCGCCGCCAGCTCGAAAGTCTCCTCGGCCAGCTCCCCGGCATGGCCTACCGCCTCGCCAATGACGGAGCGTTTTCCGCCCTCTACATCAGCCACGGCTGCACCACGCTCACCGGCCACAGCCCCCAGGAGCTCACCACCCGCCAGATACGCTACGACGACCTGGTCCTGCCGGAGGACAACGAACAAAGCTGGGCAACCATCATGGGCTGTCTGGCAGACCACCGCCCCTACGAGGCCGAATACCGGCTGCGCCACAAAAGCGGCCAGATCAAGTGGGTGCTCGACCGCGGGCAGGGCGTGTATGATCAGGAAGGCCGGCTTCTCTTCATCGAAGGCCTCGCCATCGACGTCACCCAGGCAAAACAATCGGAAAAGGAAAAACTCATCATCGAGCGCAAGCTGCTCGAAGGCCAGAAGCTCGAAAGCCTCGGCGTGCTCGCCGGCGGGATCGCCCACGACTTCAACAACATCCTCACCGGCATCGTCGGCAACGCCAGCCTCATGAGTCTGGATCTGCCCGCCCATTCCCCGCTTCTCCACAACGTCCATCAAATCGAGGCCTCCGCCCAGCGCGCCGCCGAGCTCTGCCAGCAGATGCTCGCCTACGCCGGCAAGGGCCAGTTCCTCATTCGCCCCGTCAACTTGGAGGAACTTGTCCGCAGCACCCTGCCCCTTCTCGAACACTCCATCAGCAAGCGCGCCCTCCTGCGCTTCCAGTTCAAGTCCGGCCTGCCGTCCGTCAACGCCGACGTGACCCAGATACGCCAGATCATCATGAATCTCGTCGTCAACGCCTCCGACGCCATCGGCGACAACGACGGCTTCATCACCCTTTCCACCGGCCTCGTGCCCGCTGGCGACCCACGCCTCAAGCAGGCCGTGCTTGCCCCGTCTCCCTCCTCGCCCGCCTTCGTTTTTCTTGAGGTGAAAGATACCGGCGCAGGAATGAGCGCGGATGTGCTCCGAAAAATCTTCGAGCCATTTTTCACCACCAAGTTCACGGGCCGCGGCCTCGGTCTCGCCGCCGTGCTCGGCATCGTCCGCAGCCATCAGGGAGGCCTGATCGTGGAAAGCCAGCCCGGCCAGGGGACGACTTTCACCCTGCTTCTTCCGGCCAGCGAAGCCCCCACATCGAACCATTTTTCACGCACACCCTTTGGCAGCCCCATCATGCGCACGGGCACGGCGCTCATCATCGACGACGAAGATGCCGTCCGCACCGTCACCTCCCACATGTTCGGCATGATTGGCATGAAGGCCGTCACCGCCTGCGACGGCGTGGAGGGCTTGGAAATGTTTCACCGGCATCAAGACGAAATAAAAATAATCCTTCTCGACCTGACCATGCCGCGCATGAACGGCGAGGAAACCCTGACCGAACTCCGCAAGCTTTCCGCCACCGTCCCGGTCATCATCACCAGCGGCTACAACCGCACCACCCTCACCAACCCGCTCGCCTCGGAGCCGACCGTCGCCTTCCTTCAGAAACCCTTCACCATGTCCGACCTCATCACGCAGATCGACCTGGTCATGAGCTAAGTCGGTTGGTTCATTAAAAAGCGTCCGGTCTGACTTCCCAAGTTGCGCTTGGCGTCAGGGTGCATACCCGTTTCCTTGTGCCCTCCGTGACAACGTCCACCACCACGCTATCCGCTCCTCCCCGCCCGCTGTCGCTCGGCGTGATCTTCCTCACGCTCTACATCGACCTGATCGGCTTCTCCATCATCTTCCCGCTCGGGCCTGACCTGCTAAAACATTACTTGGCGGTGGACGGCGCCGGCGGCCTTCTCGGCTGGCTGCTCTCCCACGTCGAATCCCTTGCCCATGCCCTCGGCAACGAGTCGCACTTGCCCGAGGTGCTTTTCGGTGGCTTCGTCAGCTCCCTGTTTTCCATTCTCCAATTTATTTTCGCGCCCTTCTGGGGCAGCCTGTCCGACAAACACGGTCGCCGCCCCATTCTCATCTTCACCGTCGCCGGAACCGCTTTCAGCTACCTGCTCTGGGTGGTGAGCGGGTCTTTCTGGCTTTTCCTCGTCTCCCGCCTGATCGCCGGTGCTTTTGGCGGCAACCTCTCCGTCGCCACCGCCGCCGTGGCGGATGTCACCACCCGCCAAGAACGCTCCAAGGCCATGGGGATCGTCGGCGCCGCCTTCGGCCTCGGCCTCGTCACCGGCCCCGCCATCGGCGGCTTCACCGCACGCTACAACCTCGTCGAACACTTCCCCTCCCTCGCCGCCTGGGGCATCAACCCCTTCTCCGTGCCCGCGCTCTTCTCGTTTGCGCTCGGTCTCGTCAACATGGTCTGGATCATCCGCCGCTTTAAGGAAACCCGCCCTCCAGCGGCCCGCGCCCAAGTCACCGAAACCCGCCTGCGCAATCCCATCGCCGCCATCCTCTCGCTCGACGACGCCCGCATCCGTGGCGTCAACCTCGTGGCCTTCGTTTACTCGGTGTCCTTCGTCGCGATGGAGTCCGCGCTCGTCTTCCTCAGCGCCCAGCGTTTCGGCTACACGGCATGGGCCAACGCCATGCTCATGTGTTTTCTCGGTGGCTGCTCCATCGTCACCCAGGGCCTGATCGTCCGCAAACTTCTCCTCCGCATCAGCGAAACCCGCGTGCTCGCCGGAGGTCTCATCATCTCCACCGCTGGCCTGCTCTTCATCGGCTTCGCGTCCACGCCGCACTGGCTCTACGCCGGCGTCGGCTTGCTCGCGCTGGGTTCCGGACTCGTCAACCCCTCGACCACCGGCCTCATCTCGCTCTATGCCGGGGCCGACGAACAGGGTCGCGTGCTAGGCATCTTCCGCTCGTTGGGTTCGCTCTCTCGGGCGATCACGCCCATCACCGCCGGCGTCGTTTTCTGGACGTTGGGTTCCAAAGCCGTGTTTGTCGGCGGCGCCGTCCTAGCCGCGTCCGCCTGGGTGGCGAGCACACGCCTGCCCCAGCCGGCAAAGTAGCCCTCCGGAAAACCGATAAATGCGGGCCACAATCCGGAGTCTGCTCCGTCCCCTGTCCGCCGGCCTTTGCGTGCTGCTTCTTTGCGGCTGCGGCTCCTCCCGTGTTTTTTCAAAAGCCACGATCCCGGTGCACGGATCGCCACCCGTCGTCGTGCCCGCGCAAGTCGTGAGCGGTCACTTCATCGTGACTTTGAAATGGAACGAAAACGGCCCCTGGCATTTCCTCATCGACACCGGTTCCACCGCCACCCTCGTCTCGCCTGAGTTTGCCCGGAAAAATCCAAATCGTAAACCCGCTCAAGACCCATCGCCCGTCCTTGTCCGCTCTATTTCTGGTGATTCCGTTTCACTCGAAAGCGTGACCTTGGGAGCTATCGAGCTGGGCACCGTGCGCTTCAAGAACACTCCTGCTCTCGTCTACAACTGCGACGAGCTTTCCTCCCACTTCGGACAGAAAATCGACGGAGTGATCGGTTTTCCGTTTTTCCGTCACGTCCTACTCACGCTCGATTATCCCGGAGCCCGCATCGTCCTCCAATCACTGGGAGACGGGGCTTCGCTGCCCGGCCGCACGATCCGCTTCAACAACGACCGGCGCGTTCCGTTCATACCCGTCGAGTTGGGCGGCCATTCCTTCCTCGCCCTGATCGATTCCGGCAGCGACGGCGACCTGCACCTCAACCCCGACGGCCTTAATCTGAACTTTGTCAATGCCCCACGCCTCGGAGGCACCGTGGCAACATTGACTGGAGACCAGTCCCTGGAAGTCGGCCGCCTCGCGCAGAACCTGACCTTCGGCAGCACCGTGTTCATCCAACCCATCGCCGAGCTGACCGATGAACTCTCGTCGCTCGGCAGCGGCCTGTTGAAAAACTTCCGTCTCACCTTCGACCAGACGCGCAACCAAGTGACGTTTTATCGCGAAAGCAACGCCCCCGTCGTCACTCCGCCACTCATCAGCACAGGCCTCAGTTTTCAAAAACTGCCCGTCTACTGGCGCGTGATCGGAGTCGTGCCCGGCTCGCCCGCCGCCGAAAACGGCATGCAGCCCGGCGACCTCGTCACCCGCATCAACGGCGAGCCCGTGGCCAACTGGAATCTTACACGCTATGAAGAGCTGGTGCGCTCCGCCGGGCGCATCGAGTTCACTTTCCTCTCCGGCCGCACCGAGATGCCGGTGCCCATCGACACGTTCAAGCTGGTGCCGTAAACGTCTTTCTCTTTCCTCTTTTTCTTTATCCCACTCCGGAAACCGAGAGAACGAGAACGATTAAAAGAACGAGAAAGATACCGAATACGAAGCGCGCTCACCCCGCCGACTTCCGCAGCAGATAAGCCGCCGCGCCATCGTGCCCGTCCACCCAAGGCAGACTCTGGCGCTTCGCCTCGACCTTGTAACGTCCGCCGGTCTTTTCTAAAAACAGTTTGATCACGCCCTCGTTCTCGTCGGCGTCGAGGCTGCACGTGCTGTAAACCAGCCGCCCGCCCGGCGCCACGAACCGCGCCGCCGCGCTGAGCAATTCGCCCTGCTGCCGCGCGTGCTTCGCGAAATCCGCGACCTGCAACCGCCACTTCACGTCCACACGGTGACGCATCACGCCGGTGTTCGAGCACGGCACGTCGAGCAGCACCGCGTCATAAACCTCGGGCAACCCGTGCTGCTTGAACAACCCCTCGCGCTCCGCTTGGATTAAATCGCCTTGGACAAGCGCCACATCCGCGCCCTTCGCGCGCGAAAGATTTTGCGCCAGCCGCCCGATGCGCGGCCCCGGCAGGTCGATCGCCACCACGCGGCCCGCCCCCATCAGGTCGGCCATGGCCAGACTCTTGCCGCCGGGCGCGGCGCACGCATCCAGAATGGTCTCGCCCGCCTTGGGCGCGAGCAGCTCGATCGCATGGCGCGTCGCCGGATCTTGGAGGAACAACGTCCCGTCCGCGATGAGCGCCTCGATGCGCGGCCACGAACCCGATTTTACTTCGTAAAATCTTTTCCACGGCGTCGGCACCAGAATCGCTGCGTCGTCACCCTCGGGTGCGCAGTCCGGTTTCCGCCAGCGCGCATAAACCGGCGCGGGCTTCTGGTTCCAGTCGAGCAACGCCCGCGTCTCCTCCGCGCCAAACTGCGCCAGCCAGCGCTTCACCATCCACTCCGGATGCGAATAAAATGCCGCCAGCTCCGAAAAATGCGCGAGCTTCCCCGGCGTTTTCTGCGCTTCAAGCGCCGTGGCGATCTTGCGCACGACCGCGTTGACCAGTTTCGCCTCGGGCCCGCTCGCGAGGCTCTTCGTCTGCTCGACCGCATGATGGACGACGCGGGCCACATGACCCTCCGCGCCGCCTTCGATCAATTCATAGCCCGCGATGAGCAGCACCGCCTTGACCGTGGAGCGCGGCGGACTCGCCAGCAGCGGCGTGAAAATCGCCTCCACGCGCCCCAGATGCCGCACCGCACCAAAAAGCAGATGCTGACAGCGCCCGCGCTCGGCGCGGCCCAGCGAACGCGGAAGGCTGTCGAGCAGTGCGTCCACGCGTTCGTGGTTGTCCAGCCAGCGCACCAGCAGTTGCACGGCAAGAGCCCACGCATCGGTCGTCGCGGCGGCTTTGAAGGGTTTTGTCATGCGCCCCAAAGTCTGGCCGCACGCCCCGCTTGCAAGCCCGAAGCCCGCCACCCCGTTTGCTTTATCGCGTCCGGCGGCTAATTTCGCCCGTAACAACGAGCGGATTTAAAACCTCCGGGAATAATTCTCCCACCACCTGCTCTTACCCGTTATGAAATGGACCATCATTCTTTGCACCCCGGTTGCCCTCGCTTCCTGTCTCTTTGCCCAAGCACCCATGAAATCCACCAACGCTCCCGCTGAAACCGCCTGCACCTCCGCCTGCGGCCTTCCCTCCAAGGTCATCATCGACATGTCGAAGACCACCGTCCAACACACCGACGCCGAGTGGAAAAAACTGCTCACGCCCATTCAGTTCCGCGTCGCCCGCCAGCAAGGCACCGAGCCTCCCTTTCAGAACGAATACTGGAACAACCATCACGACGGCGTCTATTTTTCCGTTTGCAGCGACACCCCGCTCTTTGACAGCCGCGACAAATTCGACAGCGGCACCGGCTGGCCGAGCTTCACCAAGGCCATCGAGCCTCTCTTCATCAAAGAGGACACCGACGAAAGCTACGGCATGACCCGCACCGAGGTCCACGTCTCGACCGACGGCGCCCACCTCGGCCATGTTTTCAGCGACGGCCCCGCGCCCACCTTCAAACGCTACTGCATCAACTCCGCCTCCCTTCGCTTCATGCCGCGCAAAGACTACGAACTCTGGGTCGCCAAACAAAAAGCCCCAGCGTCACCCGCAACCGCTCCCTGAACCCTGCACCATGTTCCCGCGCACCCTCCTTTTTTTTCTCTGCCTCGCCGCCCTGCCCGCGCTCGTCGCCCGCGCCGACTCCGTCATCCTCGGCGGCGGCTGTTTCTGGTGCCTTGACGCCGCCTACAAACTGAAACCCGGCGTCACCGCCGTGACCTGTGGCTACTCCGGCGGTTCGCTCACACACCCGTCCTATGAGGATGTCTGCCACGGCGACACCGGACACGCCGAGGTCGTCAAAATCGACTTCGATCCCGCCAAAATCACCTTAGACGAACTCCTCGCATTCTTTTGGAAGGTCCACAACCCCACCCAAGTCGGCGGGCAAGGCAACGACCACGGCTCCCAATACCGCTCGATTATCCTCTACGCCGACGCCACCCAAAAAACCGCCGCCGAAAATTCCCGCGATCAAGCGGCAAAAACATTCTCGAAGCCGCTCACCACGGAAATCGTTCCGCTGGTCAAGTTCTGGCCGGCCGAAGACTACCATCAAGACTACTTCGCCAAGAATCCCGAGGCCGGCTACTGCGTTTATGTGATCAAACCCAAGGTTGATAAACTCAAGAAAGAGCTAGCCCCCGCCCACTGACGCTGTTCGCGCCGTCATTTTGACCACCAAGGCCCGCTCATCCGAGCGGGCCTTGCGCGTTCCAAAGTCCTTCCGCGCAAAAACCCGTTGGTTGACATCCCTCCCCCCCATGCGCTCAACTCACCAATTCTGAACAGAAAAACCCATTTATGAACTCGGAAGCCGTCTCTGCGCTCATCGCGAAAAATCCATCCCTGAAACCCTCCAAGGCGCAGCTAGAAGCCATGGAGCCCGGCGCCTACTGCATCCACCGCAGTTGGGGCTTCGGTCAGATCAAGTCCTACCATGAGGCTACCCAAAAGCTCATCATCGACTTCCTGAACAAGAAGGGCCACCCGATGGACCCCGCGTTCTGCCTCAGCTCGATGCAGATCCTCCCGGCCAACCACTTGCTCGTCCGCAAGCAGACCGAATCCGCCAAAATCGCCAAGCTCATCGCCGAAGACCCCGCGCAGCTCGTCGTCGAGGGCCTTCAGGCTTATCCCAACAACGCCACCACCGCCATCGACCTCGAGATTACCCTCGCCGAGGTGCTGGGTGAAGACAAATTCAAGAAGTGGTGGTCTTCCGCCAAGAAGGCCATCGCTAAGGATCCCCGCATCGCTGTCCCCGCCAAGAAGACCGAGTGCTACATCCTCCGCGAGACTCCTGTCTCCGCCGAGGACGAGATCATGGAGCAGTTCAACGGCACCCGCTCCGCCCGCCGCCGCATCCTCCTCGCCGAGGACCTCGTCGCCGCCGCCGGTTCCAAGGAGGTCAAGGGTGACCTCAAGGCCATCCTTACCGGCGTCACCGAGTCCGTCAAGGACAGCAACCAGCTTGACGCCGCCGAACGCCTCTACGGCGCCTTCGTCCGCGACTCCCTCGCCAAGGTCGTCGGTGTCGATGCCGCCACCCTCGAGCCCTCGCAGGCCTCCCTTATCGCCAACATCCGCGACCTCGTTTCCATCGCCGAGAAAATCCCCGTTCCGTTCCAAAGCCGTTTCCTCGACCTCATCAAGGACACGCATCCCATCGAGTATCGCGACGCCGCCTTCACCCTCCTGAAGACCTCGCAGGGCAAGTTCACCACCGAGTGCATCAACTTCCTCGTAGAAAACGGCCATGCCGACGAACTCGCCGCCGCCCTCAAGCGCTGGCAGGTCGAGCAAAACCTCCGCGCCCCCGTCCTCCTGTGGATCGTCAAGAACCGCCACTCGAAGAAATTCGCCAAGCTGCTCAACGACCTCATTACCCCGCGTCTGCTCAGCGCCATCTTCTTCGCCATCGACTACGAGGCGCTTCAGGCCGCCAGCGCCCGCCGCATTCCGCTCGGTGACATCCTCTCCGAGGACACCGACCTGATCGCCGATCTCCTCTCGACCGCCGATCCCGAGACCGCCCGCGATCTCGCGAACGCCCTCATGCTCAACCAAGGCTTCGAGGAACTCACCAAGAAGTCCCTCCTCGCCCGCTTCATCAAAATTTTCCCCGGCATCCAGTCCATCGTCGCCAAGGAAGCCGAATCCAACGAGGAACAACTCCTCGTCTCCCGTGAGAGCTACGAGGTCAAGCGCGTCGAATACGAGACCATCGTCTCCAAGAAGATTCCGGAAAACTCCAAGGCCATCGCCACCGCCCGCGAGCACGGCGATCTCAAGGAAAACTCCGAATACAAGATGGCCAAGCAGGACCAGACCGTTCTCATGGCTCAAAAGGGCCAGCTCGAAAAGGACCTCAGCCGCGCCCGCATCACCGACTTCAAGGAGGCGACTCCGGATCAGGTCAGCGTTGGCAGCATCGTCGAAGTTTTCGTCGCCGGCAAGCAGGCCAAATACACGCTACTCGGCGCGTGGGACAGCGTCCCTGAGAAAAATATTCTCTCCTACAAGACCCCGCTCGGCCTCGCCCTCCTCGGCAAAAAGACCGGCGACAACGTGAAGGTTAAGATCGGCTCCACCGAAGAAGCCTACACCATCAAGTCCATCGGCCGCTACGCGGACACCCTCTGACGTTCCGATTGTAGGAGCCCATTTATGGGCGATCTGAGAGCTCCGCACACCCGCGATCTTCAAAGCCACCCGCAGCCCGTCTGCCGGTGGCTTTTTTGCGCCCCTTTTCGGTCTTCCTCGCCACTTCGTTCTCGTTCTCTTAATCGTTCTCGTTCTCCCTTTCACCGTTTCACCTCCGCCACCACTCCGTGACGCTGCATCTCCTCAAAGGCCTCATCATCGGCTTCGCCCTCGCCGCGGCGGTCGGCCCGATCTGCCTGCTCTGCCTCCGCCGCAGCCTCACCGACGGACACCTTGTCGGCTTCATCTCGGGCCTCGGTGTCGCCACCGCCGACGCGATTTACGCGGGCCTCGCCGCGCTCGGTGTCACCGCCATCACCTCGGCCCTCGATCATTATCATACCGGCTTTCAACTCGCGACCGGCGCCATCCTGATCGGCCTGGGCATCCACACCTACCGCACGCCTCCTCCTTCGACCGAGGCGCGGTCGGAACATGCACCGAGCCTGCGGACCGCCTATTTTTCCACGCTCGGCCTCACATTGGCCAACCCCGCCACGCTGCTTGCCCTCACGTTCATCCTCGCCGCGATGGGACTTACCCCAGGTGCCGACACCCTAATGCGCACCGGTTCCCTTGTGCTCGGCGTTTTTCTCGGCTCTTCGGTGTGGTGGGCAATGTTGAGCATGGGCGCTAACTGGTTCGGCCGCAAATTGAGCGCGCACACGCTGCGAGTCATAACCCACATCGCGGGAATCGCCATCATCGTCTTCGGCCTTTGGCAGATTGTCAGGCTGGCCGGCGAGTTTTTTAAAAAGTCTGCTTAACAAATATCCTGATCCTAGGTGTTTGAATCAGTTCACAGGCGCATACACGTCGCCTTGGCCGATGGCTTTGCGCAAACCGGCAAGAGCGACGTTATAATTATAGTTAGCCTGAAGCTCGTTGAGGCGGGCTTGGCTGAGCGCAACCTGCGACGTGAGAACGTCGAGCTGGGGGGCGGTCCCGGCGTTGAAGCGGGCGGTCGCCAGACGCAGGCTTTCGCGGGCTTGGCCTACGGTTTTAAGGGTGGCCTGCACCAGTTCGTCGGCTTCCTGAAGGGACGAGTGGGCCTGCCTCACTTCAACGTCGATGGCGAGCGTCTGGAACTCGGTGGTCAGACGGGCCTGTTCGTATTGGGAACGGGCCTGCATTACTTTTCCAGCGGTGGCGCGTCCGTCAAAGATCGCCCAACTGGCCTCGGCGCCGACCAGCCATCCGTCGAGGGTGTCGCGGAAGCGGCTCGATTTAAAATTTTTGATCCACTCGTAGCCGCCGACGAGATCGACACTCGGAAGGTAGCCTGACTGCTGGAGGCGAATGTTGCGCTGGCCGGCCTGCTCGGTCTTGGCGAGGGCGAGCAGTTCGGGGCGGGTGGCCCGGGCGGACTCAAGGGCGTCCTTCAGGTCATATTTGACGGGGACGAAGTCCAACGTGCCCACAACATCAAAGGTCTTGCTGGAATCGTCCGTGAGGCTCGCGGGTGCGCCCAGGGACTGGCGGAGCTGATCGATGGACGTGCGGTAGGTGTTACGCGCGGTGATGAGCGTGGGCTGGGCGTTGGCGAGCTGCACCTCGGCCTGCAGGACGTCGAAGTTGGAAACCGTGCCGGCCTTGAAGCGGTTGGTGACGTTGCGCAACTGCTCGGTGAGAAGGGCGATATTTTCCTCCTGCACCTTGATCTGGTCGCGGGCGAGAAGGATGTTGAAGAACTTCGTGCGCACATCGAGGAGCGCGTTGTTGATGGTGGCCTTGAGATTTTGCAGGGAGGCGGCGCGCACCAGATTCTGCGCGTCAACGGCAGCCCGGATGCCGCCGCCGGCATAGATCGACTGCCGCGCCTGCAGCAGGATCGCCCAATCCTGATTACCACCCACGGGGCCCTGCACCAGACTGTCATCCTTGCGGGTGTAGCCGGCGGTGGCTGAAACACGGGGAAGAACCCGGGCCTTCACCTCGACAATGATTCCCTCCTGCTCGCGGATGGCCTCGCGCGCGAGGCGTATGCTGTAGTTGTGATCCAGGGCGTAGGAGACGGCACCCTGAAGATCAATCGGGTTGGGCAACGGCTGCGCGTCTGACGGGCGAACACCGGCCGCATGCGACACGCCGGCGAGCGCCAGCAGGAGAACGAGGGAGGACGGAATACGAAGCGTCTTCATGGGATGGGATTAAGCGGCGTTCAGGCGTGAACTGAAGCAGGCGTAGCTTTGGTTTTCTTGTAATCGGGGGCGATGAGCAGATAGGCGGTGGGAACGACGAACAGCGTGAACAGTGTGCCGATCGTCATACCCGTGGCGATGACCAAGCCCATGTTGTAGCGGCTGGCGGCACCCGCGCCCGATGCAAAGACCAGCGGCATGACACCAAGCACCATGGCGGCGGTCGTCATGAGGATGGGCCGCAGACGGACGCCACAGGCGTGCTCGACGGCAAAACGCTTGTCGTGGCCTTCCTGCTGGAGCTGGTTGGCAAACTGCACGATGAGGATGCCGTGCTTGGTAATAAGACCCACAAGCGTGATCAGACCAACCTCGGTGTAGATGTTTAGGGAGGCGAACCCGAGGAAGATGAACACCAAGGCACCGCTGATAGCCAGCGGCACGGTGAGCATGACGACGAAGGGATCGCGGAAGCTTTCAAACTGCGCCGCCAGCACCAGGAAGATGATGATGACCGCGAAGCCGAAGGTGATGAGCAGCGCGTTGCTTTCCTGCACATACTGGCGGGACTGGCCGGCATAATCGACTTGGTAGCCTGCGGGGGCCGCCTCGTTCGCCTGTTGTTTGAACCAGTCAAGCGCCTGCCCCAGCGTCACGCCAAAGCGGGGCACTGCGGAGATCGTCGCAGAATTCAACTGCTGAAAGCGCTTCAACGTCTGCGGTTGCACGACGTGCTCGACCTTGGCAAAGGTGGACAACGGCACAAGCGAGCCGTTGCCAGTCGAGACGTGGTAATCGAGAACCTGCTCCGGATTCAACCGCTCGGTGCGCGCCACTTGGGGGATGACCTTGTAGCTGTTGCCTTGAATATCGAAAAAGTTGACGTAGCCGCCGCCCAGCATTGCGCCCACGTCGCCGGAGAGCTTTTGCATGTTCACACCAAGATCAGCCGCCTTGTCGCGGTCGATCAGGAGATTCGCTTGGGGCTGATCAAACTTCAGGTCGGAATCGGCGAAGTAAAAGAGCCCGCTCTTCATGGCGCGGTCCACAAGGTCGCCGGCAACCTCGGAAACCCGCAGGGGATCGTCGGTCGATTTGAGGATAAACTGCACGGGAGTGCCGGCGCCGCCACCGGGAAGGGGTGGACGCTGAAAGGCAAACGCCTTCAAGCCGGCGACGCCGCCGAGCTTGGCCGTAACCTCGGGCAGCACCTGCATCGTGGTGCGCTGACGCTCGCTCCAAGGCTTGAAAACCATGCCGGAAATCATGCTGTTCGACCCCGTCCGACCGATGATCGAGAAGATGTTTTCGGTCTCTGGAAACTGCTGGTAGATCCCAATGACCTGATGGGAATAAGCGGTGATTTGATCCGCGTTGGCGTTGGGAGCGCCGGTGGCGAGGGAGATGATGATCCCTTGGTCTTCGTCGGGCGCGAGTTCACTCTTGGCAAACTTTAGAAAAGGCAGACAGGCCAGAAGAACAATCAGGGCGAAAACGACCGTGACAGGTTTGAAGTTGAGCGCGCCGTGCAGAAGGTGTTCGTAACTGCAGCGAAGCTTTTCAAATTTGCCGTCGAGCCAGTGGGCGAAGCCCTTCTTATCCGTATCGTGCTTTAGGATACGGGAGCACATCATCGGCGAGAGGGTCAGCGCGACCACGCCCGACACCACGACGGCGCCGGCCAGCGTGAAGGCAAATTCCTTGAAAAGACTGCCCGTGAGACCACCCAGAAAACCGATGGGCGCGTAAACCGCAGCCAGCGTGATGGTCATGGCGATGACCGGACCGCCGAGCTCACCCGCACCCTTGAGGGCGGCGTCAAAGGGCGACATGCCCTCCTCGATATGGCGGTGGATGTTTTCCACCACGACGATGGCGTCGTCCACCACGAGACCGATTGCGAGCACCATGGCAAGCAAGGTGAGCAAGTTGATGGTGAACCCCAGCGCCAGCATCAGCGTAAAGGCGCCGACCAGGGAAAGCGGCATCGCGATGACGGGGATGAGCACCGAGCGCACCGAGCCCAGGAACAGGAAGATGACGATGACAACAATTACCAGCGCCTCGATCAACGTGGACTCAACCTCGTGGATGGAATCGTTGATGTAGGCGGTCGCATCGTAAGGAATCGTCAGATGCATGCCGCGAGGCAATTGGGACTCGATCTCCGGCAGGACGGCGCGCACCGCCTTGATGACGGAAAGAGCGTTGGCGGTGGGCAGCACATTGATGCCGAAAAACGTGGCGTTTTTACCGTTGAAACTCACGACGCTGTCGTAGGTTTCCGCCCCGAGCACGACATCGGCGATGTCGCGGACGCGGATGATGGCACCGTTCTTTTTCAGAACGACCAGATCGCGGAATTCATCGGCGGAGTGGAGGTTGGTGGATGCGTTGAGATTGACTGAAATCATGTCGCCCTTGGTCGCACCGACGGCGGCAAGAGCGTTGTTGTTGCCCAACGCAGCGTAGACATCGGAAGGGCTCACGCCGAGAGCGGCCATGCGGTCGGACTTGAGCCAGATGCGCATCGCAAAGGTGCGTCCGCCTAGAAGCTCGGCGCTTTGCACGCCCTCGACGGAGACAAGCTTGGGCTGCACAACGCGGGTGAGGTAGTCGGTGATCTGGTTGGTTTCGAGATTGTCGCTCGTGAAACTCAGATACATCGAGGCGGTGCTCTCGCCCACCTGCACGTCGATGGTGGAATCGAGGGCGCCGGAAGGGAGCTGATTGCGCACGCGATTCACCTTGGAGGTGATCTGCGTGAGCGCGGCGTTGGGATCGTAGTTGAGCCGGAGATGGACGGTGATCGTGCTGGAGCTCGGCGCGCTGTTGGACTCGATGTAATCGATGCCGTCGGCGCTCGCTATGGATTTTTCCAGCGGCGTCGTGATGAAGCCGCGGATGAGGTCGGCGCTGGCACCCGTGTAAACCGTGGTAACGGTCACGATGGCGCTGTTACTCACGGGATACTGTCGCACGTTGAGCGACAGCATCGACTGGAGGCCGACGAGGAAGATGAGAAGGCTGACAACGGTCGCGAGGACCGGCCGCTTGATGAATATGTCCGTGAACTTCATGATGGGTTCAGGTGTTGGGCGGCGTGGGCGCGGGGCTGTTGGAAACGGGAACCTGGTTGTCGATGACGACGCCGGCGCCGTTGCGCAGCTTCAACTGGCCGGAGGTGACGATCATGTCGCCCAGCTTCACGCCTGAAACGATGGAAACCTGATCCCCGCGCGTGGTGCCGATGGTGACAAATTGCTGGCGAGCGACGAGCTGCGGCTTGCCCGTGGCGTCGGCGAGCGGCTTGCCATCCTTACCCTGAGCCTGCTCGACCACGTAGACTGCGTTGCCATAAGGATTATAGATGATGGCGGTCTGGGGAAGCGTGATGGTTTTTTCCTGCTGGGGCAGCAGCACATCGACGGAGGCAAACATGCCGGGGCGAAGCCGCTCGTCGGCATTGGCCAGCGTAGCCTGAATTTGCAGACTGCGGGTGGCGTCGTCGAGCTTGACGTCGAACGCCGTAATCTCGCCGGAAAACGTCTCACCGGGATAGGTGTCCACCATGACGAGGATTTTCTGGCCGGTCTTAATGGTTTTCACTTCCTGTTGCGGCAGGGTAAAGTTGACATAAATGGGGTCGAGCGCCTGAAGCGAAACGATGGATTTGCCGGCGGGAATGAACTGGCCGAGATCCACCTGGCGAATACCAACGCGACCGCCAAACGGTGCGGTGATATTTTTCTTGGCGATGGTGGAGCGCAGGTAATCGGCGTTGGCGACCGCCTGATCGTATTGGGACGTGGCGGAGTCGAGGTCGGACTGCGCGTTGACGTTGGCCTCGCGCAGCTGTTTCGCGCGTTCTAGCGTCTGACGGGAGAGCGCCACTGTGGCTTGAAGGCTACGTAGCTCGGCTTCCTCGCTGAAGGTGTCTAGATGCACGAGCAGGGCGCCTTTTTCGACGGTCGAGCCGGACTCGAAGGCGATCTTGTCAACGACGCCGCTGAGTTCGTTGGCAAGAGTCACTCCATGCACGGCGGCAAGGGAACCAACGGCGTGAATCGTGGGTTGCCAGGTCTCTTCACTCGCCTCGATGGCCGACACCGTGACGGCGGGCGGCTTCATCGCCGCCATCATTTTTCCCATCTTGATGCCTTTGTAAGCCCACGAGCCGAAAATGACGCCGAGAACGGCGAACATGACGACCAGCATTAAAATCATTCGTTTAGCCATAGGTTTTGAGAGGTGAAGTGTTTGATGAAGTTGAGAGGAGAAAGAGGGGATGCAAACGACCGGTCATGATTCCTAGGTGATGCCTGCGGGGACGGCATCGGCGGGCTGCGCGGATAAAACAGCAGCCTGACCCATGATCTTCGCGAGCAGTTTGACGAGCGTCTTGCGCTCGTTTTCAGTCAACGGCTCCACCAAGGCGGCCGTGCGCCTGAAGTGGCCGGGGAGATAATCGTGGATCAACGCCTCTCCCTTGGCCGTGAGCTTGACCGACATCATGCGGCGGTCGGCCAGATCGGGTTCTCGGCTCACCAAGCCGTCGCGCTCCAAGGTGTCGATCAAACCGGTCATGGTCGCGCGGGTCACTCCCGAGCGGTCAGCCAATTCGGCAGGCGTGGAGGCGCGGGCACAACCAGTGCCCTTGTCGATCAGCAGCATCAACACGGTAAAACGCCCTTGCGAAAGTCCGGCGCGATGCAGGTGCGCGGTAAGCGCGCCGAAAGCGTCGTCACTGGTGCGCAGCAGATGCAGATAAACTTCCGTCGCCGAAGGGTCGAGATCAGGAAACTGCTTCGCTGCCTCCAAGAGGCATTCGTAGCGCGGCAGATCTTTGAGCATCAATAAGGGCACGGCGATAAAAGCAAAAGTGATTGTAAGGATGCTTATGATTAGGAGCCTAACTAAAAAAGCAAGCGCCACCCCAAACTTTTCAAAAAACTCACTTTCCCACCCCACAAACCGACAAAAAAGCGCGCCGGTGAAGACGCGCTTGTGTTTCGGACTGGTTGACGGAATCCGCCTCAGAGCGACTGCGCGGCGGCAACAACCGCCTCGGTCGTGATGCCGAGCTCCTTGAACACGGTCGCGCCCGGGGCGCTCATGCCGAAGCGATCGATGCCGATCACCTTGCCGTCGAGGCCGACATATTGATACCAGAGGCCGGTCACGCCCGCCTCGATCGCGACGCGCTTGCGCACGGACGAAGGAAGAATGGCTTCGCGGTATTCGGCCGACTGGCGGTTGAATCGCTCGAAGCAAGGCACTGACACGACACGGGCACCGGCACCGAGGATCTTGGCGGCGTTGACGACGTATTGGAGTTCGCTGCCGCTCGCCATAAGGATGTGCGTGAGCGGGGCGGTTTCCTGCACGGCGACGTAGGCCCCCTTGAGGACACCGGCGCGGCGGATGTGCGGAGGAATGTCGTTGAGCAGCGGCAGCGCCTGACGCGAAAGCGCGAGGAGCGTGGGGCCATCGGTGCGCCCGAACGCGGCGGCGTAGGCGCCGGCCGTTTCTTCGGGATCGCCGGGACGGATGACGTCGAAGCCAGGGATCACGCGGAGACCCGAAACCGTCTCGACCGGCTGGTGGGTCGGGCCGTCTTCACCCACGCCGACGGAATCGTGCGTGTAGATGTAAACGACGGGAAGCTTGGCCAGCGCGGCGAGACGCATTGAGGGACGCGAATAGTCGGCGAACACCAGGAACGTGGCGATGGACGGATGGAAAATACCGTCGTAGGCGATGCCGTTGGCGATGGCGGCCTGGGCGTGCTCGCGGATGCCAAAGCGGAAGTTGCGACCGGTGCGGTTGGCGGCATCGAAGTCCTTGTCGGACGCGATGTAGTTGAGCGTCGAACCGTAGAGGTCGGCGCTGCCACCGATGACGAGCGGAAGCTCGGCGGCGACGGGCTGAAGGACCTGCTGGCCGGCGGCGCGGGTGGCCAACTTGGCATCGGCGGGGAACAGAGGAATCTTTTCGAGGAGGTGAGCTTCGCTCGGCTTGCTGTTGCGGCTGTTAAGGAGGACGGCCTTTTCGGGATTCGCGGCCTTCCAAGCTTCGAAGGTCTTGCCCCATTTCTTGTAAGTGCGGACGAGGGATTTCTTGTGCTTGGCGAAGTAGGCGCGGACGTCTTCGCTCACGAAGAAATGCTGGTCGGCAGGCAAACCGAGACCGGCGCGCGCGGCGTCGATGAACTTGGCGCCGCCTTCGCCGTGGCCCTTCGCCGTGCCGGCTACCTCGGGGATACCCTTTGCGATGGTGGTCTTGGCGATGATGAGCTGGGGCTTTCCGCTCTTGGCTTTCTTGGCCTTGTTAACGGCCTTGAGGATGGCGGCGAGATCGTGGCCGTCGATGGTCTGCACGTCCCACTCAAGAGCCTTGAAGCGCTGGGCGGTGTTCTCGCTCTGCGACTTGTTGGCCATCGCGTCGAGGGTGACGTCGTTGGAGTCGTAGATGAGGATGAGGTTGTCCAACTTCTGGTGGCCGGCGAAGGAAACGGCCTCAAGGGCGACGCCCTCCTGCATGCAACCGTCACCCGCGAGGGCGATGACGTGTCCGTCGAAAATCGCGTGCTCCGCGGTGTTGAAACGGGCGGCGGCCATCTGGCCGGAAACGGCGAGACCGACGGCGTTGGCGATACCCTGGCCGAGCGGGCCGGTGGTGGCTTCAACACCGGGAGTTTCGTGGAACTCGGGGTGGCCGGGAGTCTTGCTATGGAGCACACGGAACTTGGTGAGCTCATCAAGCGACAGATCGTAGCCGCTCAAATGGAGCCAGCTGTAGATGAACATGCTGCCGTGGCCGGCGGATAGGACGAAGCGGTCGCGATTCAGCCAGCGGGTGGCGTCGGGGTTGTGGACAAGGGCGTTGCCATATAGAACGGCGCCGATCTCGGCGCAGCCAAGAGGAAGGCCGAGATGGCCGGAATTGCACTTATGGACGGCGTCCATGGCGAGGCCGCGGGCCTGGTTGGCAGCGAGAGCAAGGATATCGGTTTGGAGTTTCATGCGTTGAAATGGGTTTTATCTGAAAGAAAGATAACGAATTAATCGGTGAGCGCGCGGCGGGGAAGCCCAAACGGACATGAAAAAAGCGAGTCGGGAAGACTCGCTTTTTTCATTAAGGGATTCGCGGGGCGAATTACTTGGTGGCGACAGCCTTTTCGGTGCGCTTTTCCTTGATCGCCATAGCGGCTTTGCCGAGGCGGGTGCGGAGGTAGTAGAGGCGAGCGCGGACGGGCTCGGAGGTGCGCTCGATCTCGATCTTCTCGATGTTAGGTGAGTTGACGGGAAACACGCGCTCGACGCCCTCGCCGTAGCTGATGCGGCGGACGGTGAACGTCTCGTGGATGCCGCTGCCCTTGAGCGCGATCACGATGCCGGCAAAAATCTGGGTGCGCTCTTTGTCACCTTCGCGAACCTTCGTGTGGACGCGGACGCCGTCGCCGACTTTGAAAGCCGGGGTGTCTTTTTTCACCTGGAAGGCGGTGATTTCTTGGAGGATGGGATGGGTGCTCATGACAGTGTGGTTATTTGAGTAAATCGGGTCGGACCTGACGGGTTTTCTCGATACGTTGCGCGTTTCGCCATTTTTCGATTTCGGCATGGTTACCAGAAAGGAGCACTTTCGGAACGGACATGCCTCGGAATTCGGCTGGACGCGTGTATTGAGGAAAGTCGAGCAACTTGCCGGTGAAGGATTCGTGCGTCAATGACTTTTCTTCCCCTAAAACACCGGGAATAAAACGCGCCAGCGCATCAATCACCACGGCGGCCGGAAGCGTGCCGTTGGTGAGCACATAATCGCCGATGCTGATCTCTTGATCTATCACGGTGTCACGAATCCGCTGGTCAATGCCCTCGTAATGTCCGCTCAACAGGATGAGGTGCTTCTCACGCGCGAGCTCCTCGGCCAATTTCTGCGAATAGGGAACGCCATCGGGCGTGAGATAAATGCGACGGCAGCCGGGTGTTTGCAGTTGTTCGATCGCGGCAAAAACCGGCTCAGGCGTCATCACCATCCCTGCCCCACCGCCAAAAGGACGGTCATCGGCTGCACGGTGCTTGTCGGTGGACCAGTCGCGGGTATCATGAACCCTAACCGACAGAAGACGATTTTCCAAAGCCTTGCCCAACATGCTCTCGGTCAAAAAGCCGTCGAGCATGCCCGGAAAAAGCGTGAGGACGTCGATGTGGAGAGCCATGAGTCGGAGACGTTAAAATAAAAAATCGCCCAAGCACGAGGGCCGGGGCGATTGAAAAAATAAAGCTAAGGACGTTTTAGGCGACGACGACGGCCTTCTTCGCCTTCTTGATGAGAGAGAGGGCGGTATCGGTCGGGATGGCGCCTTTGCTGACCCAATAGTCAGCGCGAACGACATCGAGCTTCAGGGACAAATCGTTCTTGGTGCGGGGGTTATAAGTGCCGAGGACTTCGGTCGGGGCACCATCACGACGCGAACGGGCTTCGGCGACGACCACGTGGTAGATCGGATTGTGCGTGGAACCGATGCGAGAGAGGCGGATTTTGAGAGCCATGGGAAGAGTGTTCGGACGAGTTGCTTTAGTTGAAAAGCCGTGGAATCCACCGAACGGCGCAAGCGTTGTCAAGCTGCCATTTCTCGGTTTACAGGGAAGACGGACCTTGACCGCTCCCCCACTCGGCTGCGAACGTCCGCCCTCTTATGCTCAAAGCTGGCATCGTCGGTCTGCCCAACGTAGGCAAATCCACCCTTTTCAACGCCCTCACCCGCTCCCGCAAGGCGGAGGCGGCCAACTACCCGTTTTGCACGATCGACCCCAACGTGGGCGTCGTGATCGTGCCCGATGAGCGCGCCTATGTGCTCAAGGGTATCGCGAAGACCAACGTCGTCGTCCCGGCCGCCATCGAATTCGTGGACATCGCCGGTCTCGTCGCCGGCGCCAGCAAGGGCGAGGGTCTGGGCAACCAGTTTCTGGCCAACATCCGCGAAACCGACGCCATCGTGCATGTCGTCCGCTGCTTCGTGGACGACGACATCATCCACACGATGGGCACGGTCGATCCCGTGCGCGACATCGAGGTCATCACGACCGAACTCGTCCTCGCCGATCTCGACGCGGTGGAAAAACGGCTCAACAAGACCCAAAAACTCGCCAAAGCCGGAGACAAGGACGCCGTGGCTGAGTTCGCCCTGCTCGAACGCCTCGTCCCCCACCTCAACGCCGGCAAGCCGGCCAACATTCTCCCCGCGTCGGACGACGAGAAAAAACTGCTCCAGCTTTTCCAACTCCTCAGCGCCAAGCCCGTGCTCTACGCGTGCAACGTCGCCGAGGGAGATCTCGCCACCGCCGAAGAGAATCCATTCGTCAAAAAAGTGGCCGAGTTCGTAAAAGCCCATCATGACGCCGCGTATGTTCCGATCAGCGCGCGCATCGAGGCCGAGCTCATCGATCTTTCGCCGGAAGAAGCCAAAGAGTTCTTGAAGGATCTCGGCGTGACCGACTCGGGCGTCTCCCAGCTCATCAAGGGCACCTACAATCTTCTCGGCCTACAGACCTACTTCACCGCGGGTGAAAAGGAAGTGCGCTGTTGGACGATCAAGAAAGGCTGGAAGGCTCCCCAGGCCGCCGGCGTGATCCACACCGATTTCGAGAAGGGCTTCATCAAGGCCGAAGTCGTCGCCTACGACGATCTCACCCGCCTCGGAAGCACGGCGGCCGCGCGTGACGCGGGCAAATACCGCATCGAAGGCAAGGAATACATTTTTCAGGACGGCGACGTCGCGTTGTTTCGGTTTAACAACTGAGCGACCGGCCGCCGCATCCTGTTCTGGTATGCGCGTAAAAAGGCGCGACCCGCAAAGGTCGCGCCTTTTTTATTTTCAGGAACATCGAATTAAATCCGAGCGTCAGATTACTGTGCCGCTAGGAACGACCACGCCCTTCGGAACTACGAGGACTCCGTCGCGGATGATCACGCCATGTGAGTAATTGCCATCCACCTTGCCCGCCGGCGACAGCTTTACGCCGTCACCGATGCGGGCGTTTTTGTCGATGATCGTGTGGAAAATATGACAATTGCTACCCACACCCATACTGGGAACGCCACGACTGGCATTTTCAGCCTGCTTCTCAGCAGGCTCATAATAATCGGCGCCCATCATGACAACGTTGTCCAAGTAGGAGCCTTCGCCGACATATGAACGGATGCCCAGCACACAGCGTTTGAGCTTGGAATCAGTGATGATGGAACCGTCACCGATCACCGCGTGGTCAATGTCCACCTTATTCAGTTTCGACGCAGGCAGGTAGCGGTCCTGAGTATAAATGGGGGCGCCTTGATCGAAGAAATTGAACGGAGGAAGCGGGTCCGCGAGCGCGAGATTAGTCTCAAAGAACGCATGCACCGTGCCGATGTCCTCCCAGTAACCCTCGAAAACATAGGCGCTGAGTTTCTTTTTACCAAGCAGTCCGGGGATAATTTCCTTACCGAAATCCGTCATGCTATTTTCGAGCGCGTCGGCCAGCACTTGGCGGTTGAAAACATAGATACCCATCGAAGCAAGGCAGTGCTTCTCGCCGTCGTTGGATTGCAACTTGGCCTCGACCTCGGGACTGAGCGTGAGGCTTTGAATCACCGCCGGATCCTTTGGCTTCTCAGCGAATTGCGTGATCGTAAGATCATTGGCTACCTTCATCAGCCCGAGACCTTCGACCTTCGACACGGGGAACGGAATCGCTGCGATGGTGACATCCGACTTGCTCGCGATGTGCTGTTCGCAGATTTTCCGGAAATCCATCCGGTAAAGCTGGTCGCCTGAAAGGATCAACACGAGATCATGCGGAAAACTTTTGAAATGCTGGAGATTACGACGCACCGCATCGGCCGTGCCCTGATACCAATCGGCGCTCTTCTCGGTCTGTTCAGCAGAAAGAATATCAACAAAACCACCGCCAAATGGATCGAAGTGGTAAGTGTTTTGAATATGACGATGCAGCGAAGCCGTATGGAACTGTGTGAGCAGGAAAATGCGGTTGATCTCCGAGTTGATGCAATTGCTGATCGGAATATCGACCAAGCGATATTTGCCGGCGAGTGGGACGGCCGGTTTGCATCTTTCAGCCGTAAGGGGATAGAGACGGCTGCCACGACCGCCTCCCATGATCACCGCGAGGACACTTTTCTGCATGTTCATAAACAGGGGGTTATTGATTTTGAATTTAAGACCTATTACCTTGCCCAAGGCTTAAAGCACCCCGTAAATTCGCGAGCCAAAAGAGGTAAAAAATTATGTGTGGAATTGTAGGCTACGTCGGCAGTCAAAAAGCATCAACCATTCTACTCGAAGGATTGAAGCGCCTGGAGTATCGTGGATACGACTCTGCCGGCCTTGCCGTGCAGCAAAACGGCCGCCTTGAACTCGCGCGGAAAGTCGGTCGCGTGGAGAATCTTGTGAAGGAAGCGGTAAAACATCGCTTCACCGGCACGACTGGCATCTGCCACACCCGCTGGGCCACACACGGCGGCGTGACCGAGGCAAATGCCCACCCCCACCTCAGCAGCGACGGCAAGATTGCCCTCGTCCACAACGGCGTCATCGAAAACTACTCCGCCGTCAAAAAATTTCTGGCGGGCAAAGGCTACACCTTCCAATCGGAAACCGACACCGAGGTGCTGAGCAACCTCATCTCATACCACTACGCCAAGGAGCCTGCCGCCGCCGACCAGAGCCGTTTTCTTGAGAGCGTGCGCAAGGCTCTGCGCCACGTCGAAGGCACCTACGGCATCGCCGTTCTTTGCCTAGACTGCACCAGCGAGATTGTGGCCGCCCGCAAAGGCTCCCCGCTCATCCTCGGCGTGGGCGACAACGAATACATCCTCGCATCCGATGTGTCCGCTCTCGTCAGCCGCACCCAGAACGTCGTCTATCTTAAGGACGGCGAGGTCGTGCACGTAACCGCCAAACAGTTTTCAATTTCAACCCTCGATCAAGAAGACGTCTCCCCTGTAGTCGATAAAGTCACCTGGACCATCGATGCCGCCGAGCTCAACGGCTACGAGCACTTCATGGAGAAGGAAATCTTCGAGCAACCCGCCGCGCTCGAGAACTCCATGCGCGGCCGTTTTTCCGAGGACGGCAGCACGTCCAAATTCGGTGGCCTTAACCTCGGCCCCGTGGACTTCCGCCAGATCGACCGCTTCGGTTTTCTGGGCTGCGGCACAGCTTGGCACTCGTGCCTCGTGGCCGAGCACCTCATCGAACGCTTTGCCCGCGTGCCCGTAGAAGTGGATTACGCTTCCGAGTTCCGCTACCGCAATGCGCCCCTCTCGGGCAACCCGCTGTTTTTCGTCATGAGCCAATCCGGCGAGACGATCGACACCCTCGGCGCGCTCCGCGAAGCGCAACGCAAAGGCTACAAGGTTCTCGCGATCAACAATACCGTCGGCTCCACCATCGCCCGCGAGGCCGACGGAGGCATCTACCAGCACGTCGGCCCCGAGATCGGCGTCGCTTCGACCAAGGCATTCACCTCGCAGCTCCTCATCGGCGCGATGCTTGCCCTCCATGTCGCCCGCATGCGCGACATGAGTTTTGCCGATGGCGTGGAGTTTGTTGCCGCCTTGAAAAAAGCCCCGGACCTCGTGCGTAACGCGCTCAAACAAGCAGCTCATATCAAAACCATCGCGAAACGTTTTGCGAAATATGACGACATGCTTTTCCTCGGACGCCTTTCACTCTTCCCTATCGCGCTCGAAGGCGCGTTGAAACTGAAAGAAATCTCTTACATTCACGCGGAGGGTTATCCCGCCGCAGAAATGAAGCACGGCCCCATTGCCCTCATCAGCGAAAAATGCCCGAGCGTGTTCTTCGCGCCCAAGGGAGAAATTTTCAACAAGGTCGTCTCCTCCATGCAGGAAGTGAAAGCCCGCAAAGGCCCCGTCATCGCCATCGTCACCGAAGGCAGCGAACTCCCCGCCGGTCTCGCCGACGAGATCATCACGATCCCCGACTGCCACGAGGCCGTCCTTCCCATCGTGGCGACCATCCCTGTGCAGCTTCTCAGCTACTACATCGCCTGCGAACGCGGTTGCGACGTTGACAAGCCCCGCAACCTCGCGAAATCCGTCACCGTCGAATAAATCTTTGGCCGCTGCCAGCCACCGCCATGAACATTTTTCCCCGTCGCGAAGACTTCCTAAAGCTCCCCGCCCAAGGCAACGTCATCCCTGTTTACGCCGACCTCATGGCGGACTTCGAGACACCCGTTTCCGCCTACGCGAAACTGAAAGTCGCCGGCCCGTCCTACCTGCTCGAATCCGTCGAAGGCGGCGAAACCCTCTCCCGCTACAGCTTCATCGGCTGCCGCCCGCGCAAAGTCTTTATCTGCGGACCCAAGACGACCGAAATTCGCATTCCCGGACAACCCGCGCAAACCGTCCCCACCCCGCAGGATCCGCTCAAACTCATCGAAGCCGAAATGAGCGGCTATCATCCCGTCAACCTTCCGGGCCTGCCGCGCTTCACTGGCGGTGCCGTCGGTTTCATCGGCTACGAATATGTCACGCGAATCGAGTCCACCGTGCCAGCCGCCAAGATCGACGAACTCGGCATGCCCCTGCTCTATTTCATGTTGTCGGATTCGCTGCTGATCTTCGACCGCGCGAAACAAACCCTCCGGCTCTGCGTCAACGCCCACCTGCGCGACACCACGCCTGCCGCCGCTTACGACGCTGCTCTTGCCGAGCTCAACTCGCTCTACGCTCTCCTCCGCGAACCCCGCGCCCTCGCCCCCGCCCCGCTCGTCGAGCCGCCCAAGATCACCGTGCCTCCAGGCAACTTCACGCAGGCCGCGTTTGAGCAGGTCGTCGAGGACTCCAAGGAATTTATCCGGGCCGGTGACATCATCCAATTCGTCCCGTCGCAACGTTTCACCAAGCCGTTCACCAAGACGCCGCTCGATCTTTATCGCGCCCTCCGCACCGTCAATCCGTCGCCCTACATGTTTATCTTGGAGACGGGCGACTTCTCCATTGTCGGCGCTTCTCCCGAAGTCCACGTCCGCCTGACCGACGGTCTCGTGGAAATCCGCCCCATTGCCGGCACCCGCAAACGCGGCGCCACGCACGCCGACGACCTCGCCCTCGAAAAAGACCTCCTAGCTGATCAGAAAGAGCGCGCCGAGCACCTCATGCTAGTAGACCTCGCCCGCAACGACATCGGCCGGGTCTGCCAATACGGCACCGTCACTGTTCCAGAAAGTTTCGTGATCGAGCGCTATTCGCACGTCATGCACATCGTCTCTCAGGTCGAAGGAAAAATCGCTCCCGACAAGACCGCCTACGACCTCATGCGCGCCACCTTCCCCGCCGGCACCGTGAGCGGCGCCCCCAAGATACGCGCCATGCAGATCATCGCCGCCAACGAACCCTCCCAGCGCGGTTTCTACGCCGGTGCCCTCGGCTACTTCGGTTACGACGGCAACATGGATACTTGCATCATGCTGCGCACGTCTCTGATCAAAAACGGCCAAATCCACATCCAAGCCGGTGCCGGCGTGGTGGCCGATTCCGTGCCTACCTCCGAGTATCAGGAAACGGTCAACAAAGCTTCGGCCCTGTTCAAAGCCGTCGCGATGGCAGAGCAGTTTTAGTGCTCTGATCATCCTCTTATTCCGAAAATGGGACTTAAAATGGTCCTGATACGGTCAATGTGAGACATATTGACCCTTCTGTTATTTATTCCTTGGCATCCAGCCAGAGTAGTTGACCGTTTATCTAGTCGGAACGATTCCAGCTCCGCTGTGTCTCGTAAAATAGGAAACATCCTACCCAGCCAACCCGGAATATAAGACCAACCGCCCAACTCCTACCTGTCATGGCCGCCTACACGAAATCCTCCCGCAAGTTTTCTGAAGCCGACGACAACGAAAAGCCCGAAGCTCCGGCTCCCATGGTGGCCGTCGAACTCGATGCGCCCCCCTCCTTCTTGGAGCGAAACGAGCCTGCCGCCCGAGAAAAGGACACCGGCCCGCTCGAACGCAGCAACCTTCAGCTCTACTTACAGGAGATCGGCAAGACCCCGCTCTTGACCGTTGCCGAAGAGGTTAAACTCGCCCGCCGCATCCGCAAGGGAGACAAGGCCGCACGCGACCACATGATCTCGGCCAACCTCCGTCTCGTCGTAAAAATCGCGATGGATTACAAGGACTTCGGCCTTCCCCTGCTCGATCTCATTTCCGAGGGCAACATCGGCCTCGTGAAGGCCGTGGAACGCTTCGATCCCCGCAAGGGCGGCAAGCTCTCCACCTACGCCGCCTGGTGGATCAAGCAGTCCATGAAGCGCGCCTTGGCCAACCAGTCCAAGACGATCCGCCTGCCCGTTCACTTGGTCGACAAAATCTCCAAGCTGCGCCGCACCGCCATGGCCCTCACCGAGGAACTTGGCCGCGAGCCCACCGACGAAGAAATCGCCATCGAGCTCCAGATTCCCACCGCCAAGGTCGCCCACCTTAAATCGGTGAGCGTCCGGCCCGCCTCGCTCGACGCCCCCGTAGGTCAGGACGGAGACTCATCGACCTTCGGCGAGATGGTGGGCGACGAAAACGCGACCAGCCCGTTCGAAACGCTACGTGAGAAAACCCGTAACTCCGATCTCTACTCCATGATCTCCACGCTGGAGCCTCGTGAAGCCGAAATCATCAAGCTGCGCTTCGGTCTCGACGGCCACGACGAACTCACGCTTGAGGAAGTCGGGGCGAAGTTCCGCGTCACCCGCGAACGCGTCCGCCAGCTCCAGAACATCGCCCTATCTAAGATGCGCAAGGCCATGGCCAGCCACGAACACCAGCGCAGCATCGAGGAGATCGAGGTCGAAGAGCAAATCCGCGCCCGCCACGAGGTCATCCGCGAATTCATTCAAGCGAAGTCAGCCAAGGCTGGAACCAACTAAGCTTCGAATTTGTTATCTCTTAACACAAAAAGCCGGCCCGCAACGGCCGGCTTTTTGTGTTCGCATGCCCTGCTAAACTCTATGCTTTTTCGGGCACGAAAAAGCGCCCGGCTTTTGGCCGGGCGCTTTGAGATTACACCGATCGTCGAAACGACGACGACGTTGATGCGAAGGGATTAGTCCTTCTTGTCCGAGGCGGCATCGAGGATGTCGCCAAGGTTCATCATGTCGCCGGAGCTGTCGCGGTTGAGGGCCTCGAAGGAGGCGGTCTCGGCGGCGAGCTGCTCGCTGGAGTAGTTGGCGGCCTTCACCGAGAGACCAAGACGGCGCTCTTCGCGGTCGATCTTGATGACGCGGGCGGTCACTTCCTGGCCGGGCTTGAGCACGTCCTTCACCTTCTCGATGCGCTCCTCGCTGATCTGCGAGATGTGCACGAGACCGTCGATGCCGTCTTTGAGCTCCACGAAGGCACCAAAGGAGGTGATCTTCGAGATGGTGCCGGTGACGACGTCGCCAATCTTGAAGAAGGAGTCGATGTCGGTCCAAGGATCGACGGCAAGCTGCTTCATGCCGAGGCTGATGCGCTGCTGGGAAGCATCGACATCGAGAACGATGGCGTCCACTTCGTCGCCCTTCTTGAGGACTTCGGACGGGTGGTTGACCTTGCGGGTCCAGCTCATGTCAGAGACGTGAACCATACCGTCGATGCCTTCTTCGAGTTCGATAAAGGCGCCGTAGGTGGTCATGTTGCGCACCTTGCCGCGGACGCGGGCGCCCTGCGGGTAGTTGTGGCGGACCATGTCCCACGGATTGGGCTCGAGCTGGCGGAGGCCGAGCGAAATCTTCTGGTCATCTTTCTGGATGCCGAGAACAACAGCGTCCAGTTCCTGACCGACCTTGAGAAGCTCGGAGGGCTTGGAGATGCGCTTGGTCCAGGACATCTCGGTGATGTGCACGAGGCCTTCGACGCCGGGCTCGATCTCGATGAACGCGCCGTAGGGAACGAGATTGACGACCTTGCCGTGAACCTTCGCGCCGATGGGGAACTTGTGCTCGATCTCGTCCCAAGGATTCTTGGTGGTCTGCTTGAGACCGAGGGAAACGCGCTCTTTCTCGCGGTTCACTTCGATGATCATGACCTGGATCTCCTCGCCCTGCTTGAGCATTTCGGAGGGGTGCGTGATGCGGCCCCAGGACATGTCGGTGATGTGGAGGAGGCCGTCCATGCCGTCGAGATCGATGAACGCACCGAAGTCAGTGATGTTCTTAACCACGCCCTTGCGGACCTGACCGGGCTGGATGGAGTCGAGGAGGCTCTTGCGCTTGTTGGTGCGCTGTTCTTCGATGAGCTCGCGGCGGGAGAGAACGATGTTCTTCCGGTCGAGATTGATTTTGAGAACCTTGAAATCGTAGGTCTGGCCGACGTATTGATCGAGGTTCTTCGGGGGCTGGATGTCGATGTGCGAGGCGGGGAGGAAGGAATCGACGCCGATCGAAACGATCAGGCCGCCCTTGACCTTGGCCTTGACGCGACCCGCGGCGATGGAGCCTTCGGGGAACTTGGTGAGAATATTATCCCAGTTCTTCTTTTGTTCGGCCTTGTCGTAAGAGAGGACGGGAGCGCCGCCTTTGTCTTCGAGCTTCTCGACGTAAACGTCGATGGTGGAACCGATCTGGAGTTCGCCGATATCGACAAACTCGTTGGCGGGGATAACGCCTTCCGACTTGCCACCGATGTCAACGACGACGTCGTTCTGGCGGATTTCGGTGATGACGGCGGGGACGATGGCGCCTTCTTTAAGCTTATCGAAGGACGATTGAGCGAGCAGCTCTTGCATTACAGAACTCATGTGAACAGACGAAATACCGCCGCTTGCTTCAAAGCGCCGATCTTCCGTGATGACCCCGCGTGAACGGGATCGTGGGTTGATGGTTAGACTGACGTTGAGGGTCGATGGAAGCGTCGCGGCGACACCGACCGGAACCGACTGAATGCCGCGAACGGTCAGAATCGCCCACGACCGCACCCAGCCGCAAGCGCAAAATCGGGCGTTTCCCCAGGCGACGGCCCTTCCCTACTTTGCCGCCAACGCCTGCTCAACCGAACGGAAAAAGACTTCGTAAAGCGCGCTTTCCCGCAAAGGCGTTTCGATGACCTGTCCGGCGCCCTTGCTGAAGTCGTCCTGAACCTGCTCGGTCAGAAGCACGGCGACCTCCGTGCCGCCAGCAGCCACCGGGCTGAGTTTGACCTTCATCGAAAGTTGGCGCGCGCCCTGAAGCGAATCGTTAGCCGATAAGCTACTTAAAGCCTCGATGCGCCCCTGAGCGGCCCCACCGCCAACGATGCGAAAACCAAGCTTCTCCACCGCCTGCTTGGCGGCACCGTAGGAAGCGCGACCGTCGACCGTAACGACTTTAGTGCGGTAGATCGGACCTGGAAATTTCTCGCTGACGCTCGTCTTGAAATCGGTGCCGACGGAGTCGCAGCCCGCCAAGGCCAAACTCGCAAAGACAATGGCAAAGAAAGTTTTCATAAAAGAATCACACTGGCTGCTGCTGGGAAATGCAATGCAACGTGCCCAAGCCCCAGATAAGATGGTAGCAGTCAATCGGAATGATTTCGCGACCGGAAAAACACGACGCGATGATGGCGTTGGCCTCGGCGTCGCGCTTCTTCTGGCGGAAGTTCGGCACAAGCACCGCGCCGTTGATGATGAGAAAATTCGCGTAGCTCGCCGGCACCGTCTGCCCTTGGAACGCGAACGGCTTCGGCATGGGCAGCTCGACGATATCTAACTTCTTGCCCTTGGGCGTGCGAAAAGCAGCCAGCCGCGCCGAGTTTTCCTTGAGAATCGCGTGGTTCGGATCGCGCTTGTTCGACTCCACCACGGTGATGAAACCGTCGGGCTTGTAGAAGCGCGTGATGTCGTCGATGTGGCCGTCGGTGTCGTCGCCGATGATGCCCTCGCCCACCCAGAGAATTTCCTTCGCGCCGAGCCAGTCGCGCAGCGTCTGCTCGATCTGCGCGCGACTGAGGTGCAGGTTGCGGTTCTTGTGCA
>JANYJB010000008.1 GCA_025361935.1 Verrucomicrobiota bacterium | reverse complement strand
CGGACTTTCTTAAACCAGAAGAACTGGGGCGTGATCACATTACACGAGAACATGATCCAGTAGGCCCAGTCGTAGAGGCCGAAGGTGCGGTTGACGAAGGTGAAGCCTTCGTTGGGGTTCGCGCCATACCAGGCGATGATGAACTCCATGAGGTAGGCGTAACCGACGAGCGTGCCCATCACCAAGGTGATCTTGCAGAGACAGTCGATGTGGTAGGGCGTGATGAAGTCCTCAAACTTGAAGATCGCCCGCATGGGCAGGAGGATCGTGAGCACCATCGCGAAACCGGAGAAGATAGCGCCGCTCACGAAGTAAGGCGGGAAGATCGTGGTGTGCCAGCCGGGGATGAGCGAGGTGGCGAAGTCGAACGAGACGATCGAGCAGACGGACACGACCATCAGCGTGCCGATGCCGGCGAGGAGCAGGTAGGCCATCTCGTGGTGAACCCAGTGGCGGGCCGAACCGCGCCAGCCCATCGCGAGGAAGCCGTAGATGCCGGAGCGGATCTTGTCGCCGCGCTTGAAGAAGCGGTCGCGCAGGACGCCGAGGTCGGGGATCATGCCGACATACCAGAAGACCAGCGAAACGGAGCCGTAGGTGTTGACGGCAAACACGTCCCACTCGAGCGCCGAGCGGAAGTTGGGCCAGATGCCGTTGGCGTTGGGCACCGGGAAGAGATAACCGGGAAGCATCGCGAGCCAGACGCGGCCGACGTGCAGCGCAGGGAACAGACCGGCGCAGGCGATCGAGAAGATCGTCATGGCCTCGGCGGTGCGGTTGATGGACGTGCGCCAGTTCTGGCGGGTGAGACACAAGATCGCGGAGATCAAAGTGCCGGCGTGCGCGATGCCGACCCAGAACACGAAGTTGATGATGTCCCAGGCCCAGTTGGCCGGACTCGCATGGCCCCACACGCCGACGCCCGTGGAAACGAGGTAGGCGAAGCCGATCACGGAGCAGCTGGCGATGCCGCAGGCGACCGCGAAGCAAACCCACCACCACGTGGGGGTCTTGCCTTCGATGACGCCGCAGACCTTCTCGGTGATCCAGGCGTGGCTGCGATCATTGAGGACTAGGACGGGGCGCGGACTCGAAGTCGGGTTGACCTCGGCGAGGATGGCCTGCGTGGAGGCGGTGATTTCAGCGTTTGACGACATCAGCTAAGTCCTCCGAAGAGTTTGGCGTTCGAGAGCGAAGCGGCGCCGTGCTCTTTTTTGCCGCCTTCGTTGCCGGAGGCGGGGTGGTGGTTCTTGGAATTGTATTCCTGGCGGCTCAGCGGCAGGTCCGCGTAGTCCGGCATGGCCGGGTTCGGGTTGCGCAGCTTGCCGAGGTAGGTCGTGCGGGGGCGGATGTTCAGGTAACCGAGCAACGCGTAATCCTGCTCGCGGGCCTTGGCCTGCGAGACGGCGCTCTGCTCGTCCTTGATGTTGCCGAAGACGATGGCCTCGACCGGACACACCTGCTGGCAGGCGGTCTTGATCGTGCCGTCGGGGACCGTGACGTCCGAGGACGCGCCGGCCTTTACCTTCTGCTGGATCTTGGCCTGCTGGATGCGTTGCACGCAGTAGGTGCACTTTTCCATCACGCCGCGCATACGAATGGTGACGTCGGGATTTTTGACCATCTTGACCAGCTCGGGCATCTGCTGCTGGGAACCCAGCGGTCCGAGGTAAACCTGGTCGGGCGCGTGCTTGTTCCAGTCGAAGAAATTGAAGCGGCGAACCTTGTAGGGACAGTTGTTGGCGCAGTAACGCGTGCCGATGCAGCGGTTGTAGGCCATCGTGTTGAGACCTTCCTCGTCGTGCACGGTGGCGTTGACGGGGCACACGACTTCGCACGGAGCCATTTCGCAGTGCTGACAGGCGACGGGCTGGAGGGAAACCTGCGGATCCTCGGGGATCTCGCGGTTGGCGTCGCCACCCCACACACCGCCGGCCATCTTGCCGTCGGAGTAATAGCGATCGAGGCGGATCCAGTGCATCTCACGACCAGCGAGCACCTGCTGTTTGCCGACGATGGGGATGTTGTTCTCGGCCTGACACGCAATGACACAGGCGTTGCAGCCGATGCAGGTGTTGAGGTCGATGGACATGCCCCACTGGTGAACGCCATCAAACTCGGGCGTCTTGAAGAGCGAGCCGCCGCGGTCCGTCTGCGTCGAGCGGGCGGCGGTGATCTGGGCGCGCTTCTCAGGGGAAAGCTTGGCGAACTCCTCGGCGGTGAGGTTGCTGTAGATCGAGGGCGTCTCGGTCTCGATGCCGAAGGAGGCCACGAAGCCGGGGTCCTTCTGGTATTCGTCGAGGTTGGCCTCGCGCACGATATCGCGGCCTTCCATGGACCAGTGCTCCTGGACGTTGGCGAGGGCGTAGCGCTCCGTGGTGACGGTGAGCTTGGCGCCGGTCGCAAATGCGGGCGTGTCGCTGGTGCGCAGCGGATAGTAGTTGTGGCCAACGCCGTTGCCGACGTGACCCGCCGCCGTGCGGCCGTAGCCGAGGGGGAGGACGATGGTGTAGTTGGCGAGGCCCGGCTGGATGTGGACGGGAGCCTTGATGGTGCGACCGTTGACGGTCACCTCACATAGGTAGGCCTGTTCCCTGCCCTGCACGAAGTCGGCGGTCTCGACGCGGGTGACCTGCTTGGCCCAACCCTTGGGCGAAATGCCGAGTTCCTTGCCGAGACGCGGGCTGACGAGGATGGCGTTGTCCCAAGCGAGCTTGGTGATCGGATCGGGGCACTCCTGGAGCCAGCCGTTGTTGGCGAAGCGACCGTCGTCCACCTTGGCGTCCACGGTGAAGCGGACTTCGAGGTTGTCCTTCGAAAGCTTGACCGGGGCGGCGGCCGTGAGGGCGGATGCCGCGCGGGGCGAGACATCGACCTTTTCGTAGGCCGAGCCGGCGAACAGACCGTCGTGGAGGAACTGGTTGAAACTCTTCTGCGCGTCGCCGCCGGCGAGGGCGGTAATCGTGTCGTAAACCAACGTGTGCGGATCGGTCGGGCCTTCGCCGAGGATGTGGGCGAGGACTTCGAGTTCGGTGATGCCGTCGAACAACGGCATGATCATCGGCTGCACCGGCACGATGGTGCCGTCGGCCGTGCGGGCGTCACCCCACGACTCAAGATAGTGCGCCGCGACGATGTGCGCGCTCGAAACCAGCGCGGTCTCGTCAACGTAGTAGCCATAGCGGACGACCTCGGGCACGCGCTTGGCGAGCGCGGCGAAATCGAATTGGCCGGGGAAGTTGTAGGCGGGATTGCCGCCGAGGACGACGAGTGTCTTGACCGCCCCGCCTTCGATGGCTTTGGCCAGCACGGCGATGTCGGCGGCCTTGTTCTCGGGAATCGCGACGAAATCAACCGTGTTGCCGACGGCGCCGAGCGCGACGTTGATGCGGTAGGCGATCTCGTGGACGGCGGCAGGCTGATGCGAACCGACGACGACGAGCGACTCGCCCTTGCCGGCGCTGGCGACCAGATCGGCGGCGCAGGCGTCGAGCCACTTGGCGTCAACATCCAGACCGGCGGCGAGCGAAGCGTAATCGCCACCGACGATGCGCGCGGCCATCGCCGCGACGAACGCGAGCATATGACTGCTGGCGAGGCGCAGACGGTGGTCGGCCATCGAGCCGACGAGCGTGAAGGTGCTTTCGACCGCGTAGAGGCGGTTCATCGGGTCGGTCGGCTTTGTGACGCGACGGCCCTTGGCGAAGTCTCGCGCGAACTGGAGCGAACCGGATTCCGAGTGGAAGAAATCGGCGTCAACCGAGAGGATGCGCTTGGCCTTGGCGAACTGGTAAACCGGCTTGACGCTCTTGCCGAACGCGGCCTCGGCGGCGGCTACCGGCGGCTCGTCCTGCACGGGCTCGTATTCGGCCCAGACGGCCTCGGGGAATTTTTTCTTGAGCTTGGCGACGAGCGCGGCGCGCGTCGGCGAACTCGACTGGTCGGCGAGGAACGCGAGTCCGGCACCCTTGCTGGCGGCGGCATCGGTGCCGATGCGGGCCAGCAAGTCTTGCACGGCGGCAGTGGTGACCGCCGCACCCTTGATTGTCGAAACGGTGGCGCGATTCGGATCGTAAAGTTCGAGCACCGAAGCCTGCACGATGGCGTTGGTCGCGCCGCCGTAGGGTTTGTAGGTCGGGTTGCCTTCGATCTTGGTCGGACGGCCCTGATGCGTCTCGGCGAGAATCGGAATGGCACCCTTGCGCAGGGGCATGGCCGAGGCGAAGTAAAGCGGCAGACCAGGGATGGTCATCTCGACCGACTTACCGTAGGGAAGGATGTGCTCCTCGGGACGGCGGCAGCCGGCGGCGAGACCCACGCCGCCGAGCGCGAAGGAGGCGGCCATGAGCTTGAAGAACTGGCGACGGTCAACGCCCTCGATGGAGGACGCGCCCTCGGGAAATTCGCGGGCGACCTGGGCCTTGAAGCCTTCGGTGGCGGACAGTTCGTCGAGACTGCGCCAGTAACGGGGGCCCGTCAGTTCGCGTTCCGAAGGAGCGGGATGTTCAAATTTGCGTTTCATCAGCGATGACAGCCGGAGCAGCTTTGCGGAGGTTTGACGTTCCAGTTGTGGACGAATTTTTTGCCCTGTTCGACCTGAGCCTTTTCACCCTCGGGGTTCTTCCAGTCGAGGTTGGTGACGAGTTTCGGGTCACGGATGAACTTCTCGGGGGCGCGGTGGCAATCCAGACAGAAGCTCATCGTGAGGGACTTGTCCTGGTGGACGACGTCCATCTCGTTGATCTTGCCGTGGCAGGAGACGCACGAGACGCCGCGGGCGATGTGGACGGAGTGGTTGAAGTAAACGTAGTCGGGCGCGATGTGGATCTTCACCCAGGGCACCGGATCACCGGACGCATAGCTGTCGCGCACCGGGGCGAGCAGCGGGCTGTCGGTCTTGATCTGGTTGTGACAGTTCATGCACGTCTGGGAAGTGGGGACGTTGGCAAAGCCCGATTTCTCGACGTTCGAGTGGCAGTAGCGGCAATCCAGACCGAGCTGGCCGGCGTGCAACGCGTGGCTGAACGGCACAGGCTGCACGGGAGCGTAGCCGACGTTGGCGTAGCTGGGCGTTGCGTAGTAGGTGATCCCCGCCGTGACGACGCCGCCCATCACCGCCGCATAAGCGAGGAGTTTAAACGGTAGTAGATTGACCGATTTCGGGAAGAGCTTGGACATGTCCTAAAAGGTTTCCTCTGGGTAAAAGAGACTGGAATCAGACGCTGTCGGCCGAACGGGCGACGGAACGGGAGTCAGGACGAACCGTGAGCGGCACCTTGGGCGAACGCGGCGCCACGGCGGACGAAGCGGATTGGGCGAACATCTTGGGTGCCAGTCCGGCCAAGGCTAAAAAGCCCGTCAGCTTGGCAAGGAATGCTTTTCTCGATGTTTGAGTGCTCACAGGTGATCGTTGTAAGAGTGGAAAGTCAGCTCGTGAAAGAAGAGTTGGCTAATTCCAATGTAAAACAAAAATTCTTCGCCGATGGCTTTGATGACAAAAATTAGCGCAAGCATCGGTGGCCGTTCGTCACGCTAATCCCGCCGCCACCCCGCTGGAAAATGCAAATCGCCGCCGGTCTGGCGCAAAGAGCCTTGTTTGCCGGTCACTTCTGCGTTCTGGTCGCTGGCCTGAACCGATGATCACCTCCCGCGCCGAAGTCAGCGTCCGCTATGCCGAAACCGACATGATGGGTGTCGTTTACCACGGCAGCTACCTGCCTTGGCTCGAAATCGGCCGCACCGCTCTTCTTAAAGAGCACGGCCTACCCTACCGCCAACTGGAGACTCAGGGATTTTTTCTTCCCGTCCTCGAAGTCAGCCTACGCTACCTGAAACCCGCCCACTACGACGACATCGTGCGCATCACCACCATCCTGCGCGAAAAACCCGCCCTCCGCATTCGCATGGAGTATGAGTTGCACCGCGACGACGAACTCATCGCCACCGGCTCGACATTGCACGCCTTCATCGACCGCGCCGGCCGTCCCGTGAGACCGCCGGCGGCCTTCGCAGAAGTGATGGCGCGGATTTTCGCCTGAACGGTCAGCCTTCGTATTCGGCCAACACCGCCGCATCTGTCTCCGCCGCGCGCAGAGCAACAAGCCGCTCGCCCGCGCCCAGCTTTCGCACCGCCCACACCGCGTGCGCTCGCACCACGGGCGAAGCGTGTCCCGCCAGCCGCACCAGCACGTCCAAGCAGTCGCGTGCGTCGGTGTTACCCGCGACCACACAGGCGTTGCGCAACAGCCCGGTGAGCTTCACACGCTTGATCGCCGTCTTCCGGAAAACCTCCGCAAACCGCTCCGGCGTCAGCTCCAAGACCTCGCGAAGCGTCAGCTCCGCCAGATCATAGCGCGCAGACAACAGCATCCGCCTTCCCGCCTGCGCGAAGCGATTCCACGGACACACCTCAAGGCACACGTCGCAACCGTAGAGGTGATTGCCGATGCCCTCGCGCAGTTCGCGCGGGATGATGCCCTTGTTCTCGATCGTCTGGTAGGAAATACACCGCCGCGCATCCACCACCCCCGGCTTGGGCAACGCCTGCGTCGGACAAGCGTCCATGCAGCGCGAGCACTTTCCACACAACAGCCCCGGCTCCGTCTCGCGCCCCGCCGCGCGCAGGCTCACCGGCTCGTCCGGCGCGAACTCCAGCGTGGTCAACACCGCCGAAAGAAACAGCCAGTTGCCGTGCGTGCGCGAGATCAGCATCGAGTTTTTCCCAATGAACCCTAGCCCCGATTTCGCCGCCCAACCGCGCTCGATCACCGGCCCCGTGTCAACGTAGTAACAATAGTCCTTCGGCGTCACCGCGCCCAATTCCTCAAGCACGAGTCCCGCCTGCACGAGCGCCTCTTTGATGGTATCGTGGTAATCCGCATGGAGCGCATACCGCGCCCACACCGGCTTGCCGTCGCGCTTCGCTTCCTCCGCCGGCGGCAGATAATTCACCCCGAGCATGATCACCGACTTCGCCCCCGGCAGCACAAGCGCCGGATCGGAGCGTTTCTCCACCGTGCGTTCCATCCACGCCATGTCGGCGTGATAACCGGCCTCCAGCCACGCGCGCAGTCCCGGGCCGAAGCCGGCCTCCACCCGCGCAAAACGCACTTCGTCAAACCCGAGCGCCCGCAAGCGCGCCCTCACCGTCTCGCGATCCACGGTCATTGGCCGGACGCCTTGGCGGCGCGCGCGAAATCCGCCGCTTCACGCCGGTAAGTGCGCAACACATGCTGCACGATGTCCGACAGCGTGCGCCCGTCGGTCAGGATAATCGAGCCGGCTTTGTTGTAGATGGGCTCGCGCGCGGCGTAGAGCGCGCGGATGCGGTCCATCGGGTTTTCCACGTCGAGCAGCGGACGGTTTTTGTTGCCCTGCGTGCGCCGCAAAATCGCCTCCAGCGAGGCGTGCAGGCAGATGACCACGCCTTTGGTTTTAACCAGTTCCAACATCCCCGGCTGCACCACCAGCCCGCCGCCGCAGGCCACCACCGTGCGCGTCGCCGCATGTCCGCCCTCGACGAATGCCCGCTCCAGCGCGCGGAAGGCCGCCTCGCCGTCGGTCGCGAAGATCTCCGGGATCGTTCGTTTCTGCTGTCGCTCGATCTCGTGGTCGCTGTCGAGCAGCGCATAGCCGAGCTGATGGGCGACGGCGCGACCCACCGTGGTCTTGCCCGTGCCCATGAAGCCGACGAGATAGAGATTAACACCGCTCGATTGCATGCGTGCGCTCAGGCAATGCGCCGCAAGGGCCGTTGCCAAACATGAAAAACGCGCCCTAGCTTTGCGGCCATTACCTGTTTTCATGTTTACACCGGCAACCGCCCCTTGCGGCCCGACAACTGCTAATCCGCCAACCGAATGAAGATCCACGTTTCCCACCGCACGAGCTACGCCTATGACCGCGAAGTCGGCTTCTCGCCGCACCTGCTCTACTTGCGTCCCCGGGAAAACGCCCTCCTCCGCGTCCGCACTTTTTCTTTTAACATCTCGCCCGACGCCAAGGTCATCTGGACGAGAGATTCCTACGACAATTCCCTCGCCTGGGCCCATTTTTGGGACCGCGCCCCCACCCTCACCATCCGCACCGACTTCGAGGTCGAGACGCTGGACACCAACCCGTTCGACTTCATCCTCAAGCCCTACGCCTTCTCCTTTCCCTTCGAATACGAGGAGAACGACGCCTTCAACCTCGCGCCCTACCTCGCCCCGCCTTTTCCCGAGACGCGCGTCGGCCTGCTCAACTGGCTCGACGAACACTTCGTGGACCGCCCCAAGGAAACCGTCCCCTTCCTCGTCGCGCTCAACACCCTCCTTCACCAAACGCTCCGCTACCGCCGCCGCGAGGAACACGGCATCCAGCCTTCCCTCACGACCCTCGCCCTCGGCAGCGGCTCCTGCCGCGACTACGCCGTGTTGTTCATCGAGGTCTGCCGCACGCTCGGCATCGCCGCCCGCTTCGTGAGCGGCTACCTCTACGATCCCGAGGCCAACTCTCCTTCCTCTGGTGCCATGCACGCCTGGACCGAGGTTTACCTCCCCGGCGGCGGCTGGAAAGGCATGGACCCCACCCACGGCATCTGGTGCGACGACGCTTTTATCCCCGTCTCGCACGCCGCCATCGCCGAAAGCATCAACCCCATCCAGGGTTCCTACTTCAACCCCACGCCGGTCGCCCACGAACTCTCCGCCAGCGTCCTCGTCGAAAAAATCACCTGATCCTCCCCATGTCAGCCGCTCCCTACAGTTCTGCCACCTGGCCATCCATCCGCGCCTGCGGCGCCGCCGTCGAAGCCATCTTCGCCAAAAGCGGCGTCCTCATGACCATGGGCGGCGAGCCCACCTTCATCCCCCTCGACCCCTCCGGCCCCGAGTGGAACACCGCCGCCCTCGGCCCCACCAAGCTCGACTACGCCCGCCGCTTCGCCCGCCAGCTCATCGCCGACGCCTACCCCGGCGCCGTCATCCTCGAAACCACCGGCAAACACTACCCCGGCGAACCTCTCCCGCGCTGGGCCTTGCTCGTCCAGTGGCGTGCCGACGGCGTCCCGCTCTGGAACGACATCAAGCGCCTCCGCACCGACACCAAAAAAGGCCGCCACACCCTCAAGCACGCGCAGGCCGTCATCACCGCCCTCGCGAAAAAACTCTCCGTTCCCGTCGTCGGCATCATGCCCGCCCACGACGCCGCCTCACCCGACGCCTGCGCCGGCTTCGTCCTCCCCCTCGACCACGACGACTCCTCCTGGATCAGCGATGACTGGCGTCCTGCCCTCCGTCTAAAATCCAAAATCAAAAATCAAAAATCCGAAATTTCCGCCGCTCTCTTCCCCGGCGACAGCCTCATCGGCCTCCGCCTCCCGCTTGCCAGCCTCGGCGAGAAAAACCTCCGCCGCGCCCTCACCGTCGAGGTTCTCAACGGTGCCGTCACCGTCTTCATCCCGCCGCTCGCCGTTGACGCCTACCTCGCGCTCATCGCCGCCCTCGAAAGCGTCTTCGCCTCCCTCAAGCTCTCCGACGCCGTCCTCGCCGGCTACGCCCCGCCCACCGACCCGCGCCTCCCCACCATCGGCTTCGCCTCCGACCCCGGCGTCGTCGAGGTCAACCTCTCCATCTGCGACGACTGGGCCACCTACGACCGCCAGCTCGACCGCCTCTACACCGCCGCCGCCAAGATCGGCCTCACCGCCCGCAAGCTCCACTTCAACGGCCGCGCCACCGGCACCGGCGGCGGCGCCCACCTCGTCTTCGGCGGCCCCCTCGGGCTCGCCTCGCCCTTCTTCGTCTTTCCCGCGCTCCTGCCGTCCGCGATCCGCTATTTCCAGCACCACCCCGCCCTCAGCTACGCCTTCACCGGCCAATACATGGGCCCCAGCTCCCAGGCCCCGCGCATCGACGAATCCACCTTCGAAGCCCTCTACGAACTCGAAATCGCCTGCGCCGGTGCCGAGCAATTCGGCTCCCCGCAAAACTTCGCCCTCTTCGATCTCCTCTTCCGCGACTTGCTCATGGACCGCTCGGGCAACACCCACCGCGCCGAGATCAGCGTGGACAAGCTCTGGAATCCCTTTGCCGGCAACGGCCGCCTCGGCCTCGTCGAACTCCGCGCCTTCGAAACCCACCCCGACCGCGAAGCCATGTCCGTCGTCGCCCTCTTCATCCGCGCCATCTTCGCCCGCCTCGCCCTCGACCCGTTCAAGACGCCTTTCATCCGCTGGGCCGGCGAACTCCACGACAAGTTCTTCCTCCCCTCCTTCGTCTGGGAAGACCTCGCCGCCATCTGCGCCGACCTCCGCGCCCACGGCATCCCGTTTGAGACCGAGTGGCTCCGCCCCCTCTGGGAATTCCGCTTCCCCCGCTGCGGCGAGTTCGCCTTCACGATCCCCGCGCCCGCCAAGACCAAAAAAGCCAAGCCCGTCGCCTACACCGTCTCCTTCCGACAGGCCCTGGAAGCCTGGCCCCTCCTCGGCGAACAACCCAACGGTGCCGGCACCTCCCGCAGCGTGGACGCCAGCATGGACCGCCTCGAAGCCATCGTCAGCGACCCCGTCGCCCTCGAAAAAGGCATCCTCGTCGTCAACGGCTACCCCTGCGAATTCCGCCCCCTCGAAAAATCCACCGCCCCCTCCACACCCGCCGCCGCCACCGGCATCCGCTACCGCGCCTTCTTCCTCAACATCGCGCTCCACCCCCACGTCCCCGTCCACGCCCCATTGCTCATCGAATGGGTGGACAAAGAAACCCTCACCGTGGTCGCCGCCGCCCGCTGGCACGTGTGGAACCCCGCCGGCACGCCCTACACCCGCCGCCCCGCCACCCCCGCCGCCGCCACTCAACGCTTCAGCGAACGCTGGGAGCCGTGGCCGCACACCCTCGGCCAGCACCGCTGGGTCCCGAAGATCGATTTCCCGCCCGAAGGCCGCCACACCCTCGACCTCCGCCGCTACCCCGCGCAGACCCGGTAAAAAATCATCCCTGTTCGCCCCGATTCTGCGCCACTCCAAAGGTGACGCGTGCGACTGATCCGAAGGTGGAGCGTGTTGACCCCAACACGCTCGGTTTGAAAAGCAACGCATGAGGTCAACCCTCTGCCCCATCGTTCTCGTTCTCTTTCTCGTAATCTTTCTCGCTCCGCTCCGCCCCCCCCTGCCCGCTCCGCCCGACGCCCTCACCCCGCATCCAGCGGCGACCGCACCCCCAGCCCCGGCTTTTGCATCACATGCGTGTAGATCTGCGTCGTCTCCACGCTCTCATGCCCCAGCAAATCCTGCACCGTGCGGATGTCCGTGCCCGCCTCCAGCAAGTGCGTCGCAAACGAGTGCCGC
>JANYJB010000019.1 GCA_025361935.1 Verrucomicrobiota bacterium | reverse complement strand
CGCTACACCGGCGCATCGATCAGTTTTAACATGGCGGGCATCTTCGGAGCCTCCCTGGCCCCCTACATCGCCACTTGGCTGGCGACCCACTACGGCCTGCCCGCCGTGGGCTATTACCTCGTCGGCGCCGCCCTGCTCACCTTGCTTGCGCTGGCTTTCAGCCGGGAAACGCGCGAGGCGGATTTCACCCGCGAATCACCCGGCGTCTGACCACGCCCGGGCCCCGTGAAAATCTCGCGGATTGACGCCACCTTTACCGCCCCGTTTTCTACGTGGCATGAGCGACCACCCGGCAGCCTCTCCCGCCACCAAATACAAACGCATCGTCCTCAAGCTGAGCGGCGAGGTTTTAAGCGGCAAGTCCAGCAACCCCATCGACGCGGGCGTGTTGGAACGCGTCTGTTCGCAGGTTAAGGAAATCCACGAACTCGGCGTCCAGGTGTGCGTCGTCATCGGCGGCGGCAACATCTTCCGCGGCCTCCAGGGCGAGAAGCGCGGCGTTGACCGCACCACCGGCGACTACATGGGCATGCTCGCCACCGTGATCAACTCGCTCGCCCTCATGGACTGCCTCGAAAAAATGGGCGTCTCCACCCGCGTCCAGAGCGCCATTCCCATGAACCAGGTCGCCGAGCCATTCATCATGCGCCGTGCCATCCGCCACCTCGAAAAAAACCGCGTCGTCATCTTCGCCGCCGGCACCGGCAACCCCTATTTCTCGACCGACACCACCGCCGCCCTCCGCGCCTCCGAGATGCACGCCGACATCCTCATGAAGGCCACTAAGGTTGACGGCATCTACGACAAAGATCCGAACAAATTCCCCGACGCCGTCAAATACGACCAGCTCACCTTCATCGACGCCCTCCGCCAACGCCTCAACGTCATGGATTCGACCGCGTTCTCCCTCTGTCTCGACAACAACGTCCCCATCCTCGTGTTCGACCTCAACGACCCCCACGCCATCCGCAAAGCCGTCTCCGGCGAAAAAGTCGGCACCCTCGTCCACGGTTAACCACTCGGCATCGTTCTCGTTCTCCTCCGAATTCTCCCATGTCCCAACCCATCATCAACGAAGCCCAGACCAAGATGAAGAAAGCCGTGGATCACACCCTCCACGAGTTTTCCAACATTCACACCGGCAAGGCCAGTCCCTCCATGGTCGAAAACATCATGGTCGAGGCCTACGGCTCCATGATGCGCATCAAAGACTGCGCCGCCATCTCCACGCCCGACGCCCGCCAGATCATGATCCAACCTTGGGACAAAGGCCTTACCCAGGCCATCGCCAAGGGCATCCAGATCGCCAACCTCGGCTTCAACCCTTCCGTTGACTCCGCCCTCGTCCGCATCCCCCTCGCCGACATGAGCCGCGAACGCCGCCAGGAATTCGTCAAGGTCGCTAACCGCCTCGCCGAAGAAGGCCGCGTCCACGTCCGCAACGTCCGCCGCGACGCCCTCGAATCCGTCAAAAAAGCCAAGCTCCCCGAGGATGAAGCGAAGCGCACCGAGAAGGACATTCAGACCATGACCGACAAGTCCATCGAGGACATCAACAAGCACCTCGCCGCCAAAGAAAAAGACCTGCTCACCGTTTGAAGCCTTGATGTAGGAGCCTGCTTGCAGGCGATTTCAAACCTGCATCGCCTGCAAGCAGGCTCCTCCCTACATCCCGGCCCCATGAAAACCACCGCCCCCCGCCGAGTCGTCATCAAGCTCGGCACCGGCGTGCTCACCTCCGGCATCGGCCAGCTCAACACCGAGCGCATCGCAGCCCTCGCCGCCGGAGTCGCCAGCCTGCGCTCGTCCGGCACCGAGGTCATCGTCGTTTCCTCGGGCGCCGTCGGCCTCGGCATGGGCCGCCTCGGTCTTAAGAAAAAACCCTCCCACGTTTCCAAAAAACAGGCCTGCGCCGCCATCGGCCAGTCGCTCCTCATGCAAACGTGGCAGCGCGGCTTCGACCCCCACGGCCTCACCGCCGCCCAAGTGCTCCTCACCCACGAGGACATGCGCGGCCGCGACCGCCACCTCGGCGTCAAAGCCTGCCTCGAAGAACTCATCACCTACGGCACCGTCCCCATCATCAACGAAAACGACACCGTCAGCGCCGCCGAAATCAAGTTCGGCGACAACGACACGCTCTCCGCGATGGTCGCCAGCCTCGTCGGCGCCCAGCACCTGCTCATCCTCTCCACCGCCCCCGGCCTCATCGACCTGAAAGGCACCGGCCGGATCGTCCCCGTCGTCGAGAAAATCACCCCCGAGATCGAAGCCATGGCCGGCGGCACCACCGATGTCACCGCCACCGGCGGCATGATCTCCAAGATCTCCGCCGCCAAGATCGCCCTGCGCGCCGGCTGCGGCGTCTTCATCGCCAGCGGCGCCGAGCCCGACATCATCGCCCGCCTGCTCAACGGCACCGGCCCCGGCACCTTCTTCGTCCCCAGTGGCATCCCCCTCGACGCCAAGAAACGCTGGCTCGCCTATTTCCAACGCCCCACCGGCGGCATCACCATCAAGGCCGACGCCGTCCCCATCCTCCGCGACAAAGGCGGCAGCCTCCTCGCCATCGGCATCACCGGCGTCACCGGCGCGTTCGCGGAAGGCGACATCGTTAACATCCTCGCCCCCGACGGCAAAATCCTCGCGCGCGGCCAGGCCACCTTCGACAGCCACGAGGTCAAAGCCATCGCCGGCAAGTCCAGCGGCGAATTGAAGCCCCTCTACCCCGCCCGCAAACACCTCGAAGTCGTCCACCGCGACAACCTCGTGCTGCTGTAACCAGCTCTCCTAGCTCTCAGCTCCAAGCTCGCTGCTCGCCGTCCTCCGCATGGTTCGACTTGACCCACTGCCGAACGAGTAATTGCCGTAATTACATGAAAACCCAGACGCTTAAAATCGTGCAGATTGGCAATTCGCGGGGCGTGCGCCTGCCGGCCACCTGGATTGCCCGTTACCATCTCGGCGAGCATGTCATCGCCGAGGCCCACCCCGAAGGACTGTGGCTCCGCCCCGCGTCCGACGGCGGCGCCTTGTCTTGGGAAGCGACCGCCCAGGCGATGGCGGCCGAGGCCCGCGCCCGCGGCGATGAATTCGCCGATATGGATGGGATCGCGACGGATGGCCTCGATTCCCTCGACCGATGATCAAAGGCACCCCGTTACGTTACGGCATTTATCTCACCGCGCTCGATCCTACGATCGGACGCGAGATTGCCAAGACTCGCCCGGTGGTCGTCGTTAGTCTTGATGCCCTGAACCGCCACCTCGAAACCGTGGTCGTTTGCCCGCCTCACCACCAGTCTGCACCCCGCTTGGCGCACCCGGCTGCAGGTCACCTGTGCTGGCAAGCCGGCCGAGATCGCCGTCGATCATATCCGCACCCTCAGCACCCAGCGATTGGTGAAAATCGATACGCTCTCCCCGCCCGAAGCCGCCCGCCTCCGCGATCTCCTGGGCGAGATGTATGCGACCGCTTAAAACCCTTCCCGCTTCCCCCATTTCCTAATCTCCGCTTTTCAGCTTTTCCCCTCGTCCTCTCCCATCTCTTAGCTTCCAGCTCGCCGCTCGTTTTTCCCGAAACCGTCATTGCGCTAGGCGTTTGCGGGCCTCAGAACCAATCGCGCCGCATGGCCGCGAAGATCAAAACGTATTTTTTCAGACTCTTTAATTAGCCGCATGCCCACGCTTGATTGGATCGGCAAGAAAGCCGTCGTAAACCACCACCAGGACGTCCCCTACCACCTCCTGCGCGACGTGCCGACCCTCGGTTGCGGCCCCGCCGATTCCGGCAACCTCATCGTCGAGGGCGACAACCTCACCGCCCTCAAGGCCCTCCTCCCCTACTACGCCGGCCAGGTGAAGTGTATCTACATCGACCCTCCCTACAACACCGGTAACGAGGGCTGGGTTTACAACGACAACGTCAACTCCCCCGAGATCAACGCCTGGCTCGGCAAGGTCGTCGGCAAGGAGGCCGAAGACCTCTCCCGCCACGACAAATGGCTCTGCATGATGTATCCCCGGCTCAAGCTGCTCCGCGAGTTTCTGAATGCCGATGGATCGATCTGGGTCAGCATGGATGATTCGGAAATCGGTCTGCTCCGTCCACTCATGGACGAGATTTTTGGCCGCCAGCGTTTTATCGCCTGCAATGTTTGGCAAAAACGTTACTCCCGCGAAAATCGCGAAGCCATCGGCGACGTGCATGAATACCTGCTCGTTTACGCGATGAATCCGGAACGATTCAAAGCGACGCGAAACCGGGTGCCGCTCACCGAAGATCAGGCTGCTATCTATAAAAATCCCAACAACGACCCGAAGGGCCGTTGGCGCGGTATTCCAATGACAGCGCAAGGCTTTCGGGCTAATCAAATGTATGAGATCGTCTCTGATGCTGGCGTTAAACATGTGCCACCCGAGGGACGATGCTGGTCAACGATTGAACCGGAGTTTCAGAAACTAAGAGCAGCAGGACGTATCTGGTTTGGGAAAAACGGTAAGGCTCAGCCCTCGACTATCCGTTACCTAAGCGAAGTCGAAGGTCTCGTCCCTTGGACCTGGTGGACGCACGAAGAAGTCGGTCACACCGACGAAGCCCGCAAGGAAATCCAAAGCATCTTCGGCACCCAAACTGCCTTCGACACGCCCAAGCCTGTGCGCCTCATCGAGCGCATTCTCCAGATCGCCTCAAACCCCGGCGACCTCGTCATGGATTCGTTCGCCGGCTCCGGCACCACCGGCCACGCCGTGCTCAAGCTCAACAGCGAATCCAACGCCTCCCCCCGTCGATTCCTCCTCGCCGAAATCGATGCCAAGCTCGCCTCCACCGTCACCGCCGAACGCGTGAAGCGCGTCGCCGAAGGCTACACCAACGGCAAGGGCAAGAAGATCGAAGACATCGGCGGCGGTTTCCGCTACGTCCAGCTTGGCGAACCGCTCTTCGAGTCCACCGGCAAGATTCGCAACACCGTCCGTTTTCGCGATCTCGCCCGCCATGTCTTCTTCACCGAGACCGGCACCCCGCTCCCGCACGACGCCCCCTGCGACAAGCCGCTCCTCGGCGTCGCCCACGGCACCGGCGTTTACCTGCTCTACAACGGCATCCTCAAGGACAAGTCCGTGGACGGCGGCAACGTCCTCACCGCCCCCATCCTTGACGGATTGCCCCCGCACGACGGCCCCAAGGTCATCTACGCCGTCGCCTCCCGCGTGAGTCCTCTCCGGCTGAAAGCCCTCGGCATCACCTTCAAGCAGACGCCCTACGCGATCAAAGTCCGCTGATCTTTTTCCCGACGACCACCCGCCATGCTCACTCCGAAACTCTACCAGCTCCAGGCCGTCGAGACGTTGACCGAGTTCCTCCGCCGCACGCGTGCGCTCGGCGGCCCGGCGGCGGCCTTCACCCAGCTCACTAGCGAGCGCAGCGGCGTCGGCCTGCCCTACTTCAACGCCCCCGGTTTCAACGCCGCCGAATTCGTCGGCATGCCCTACGTGTGCCTGCGCCTGCCCACCGGCGGCGGCAAGACGCTCCTCGCCTGCCTCACCATCCCCGTCGTCCAGCGCGAACTCCTCCGGCACGACCGCTCCGTCGTCCTCTGGCTCGTCCCCTCCCGCGCCATCCAGGACCAGACGCTTGGCGCGCTGCGCAACCGCAACCACCCCTACCGGCAGGCGCTCGAAAACGAACTCGGCGCCGTCACCGTGATGGACATCGCCGAGGCGCTCTACGCCACCCAGTCCACCTACGACGCGCAGACCGTGGTGATCGTCGCCACGCTCCAGGCCTTCCGTGTGGGCGACAAGGAGGGCCGCAAGGTTTACGAAAGCTCCGGCGCGCTCCACCACCACTTCACGCAGCTCGACCCCGCCGCCTTCGCCACGCTGGAGAAGAACGAGGCGGGCCTCGTCCCCTACTCGCTCGCCAACGTCCTCCGCCTGCGCCGCCCCGTCGTCATCGTGGACGAGGCCCACAACGCCCGCACCTCGCTCTCCTTCGACACCCTCGCGCGTTTCCGCCCGTCGTGCATCCTCGAACTCACCGCGACCCCGGCCAAGGACGAGTCGCCCAGCAACGTGCTCACCCACGTCTCCGCCAAGCAACTCGCCGCCGAGGACATGGTGAAGCTCCCCATCCGTCTCGAAACCCGCACCGACTGGCTGCGCCTGCTGGCCGACGCCACCGCCCTGCGCGAAGGCTTGGAGAAGGACGCCCGCGCCGAGGAACAGGCGACCGGCGAACACCTGCGCCCCATCATGCTCATCAAGGCCGAGCGCCGCGACAAAGACCGCGAGACGCTCACCGTCGAGGTGGTTGAAAAGGCGTTGATCGAGCAGTGCAAGGTGCCCGCCGACTGGATCGTGCGCGCCACCGGCGACGACCGCGGACTCGATGGCGTGGACCTCTTCGCGGCGGACTGCCCCGTGCGCTTCGTCATCACCGTGGACGCGCTCAAGGAAGGCTGGGATTGCTCGTGGGCCTACGTGCTCTGCTCGGTCGCCGAGATGCGGTCCGACACCGCCATCGAGCAGATCATCGGCCGCGTGTTGCGGTTGCCCAACGCCCGCCGCAAGCAGACGCCCGCGCTCAACCGCGCCTACGCCTTCGCAACCTCGACCAACTTTGCCCAGACCGCCCGCGCCCTCGAAGACGCGCTGGTCGAAGGCAACGGCTTCAATCCGCTCGAAGTCAAAGACCTCATCGTCACCCCCGCCGGCGAGCAGGGAAAACTGGAGTTGCCCGCCACACGCACGGTGCCGCCGAAGACCGTTTCGCTCGGCGCGACGCCCGATACCAAAACGTGGTCGCCCGAACTGAGCGCCAAGGTGACCGTCGATGCCAAGAGCGGCACCGTCACGTTGACCTCGCCGCTCAGCGAGGCCGAAGTCACGCAAGTGGCCGCCGGTTTCCTGATGGAGACGCACCGCGAGCAATTTGTCGCGGCGGCCAAGACCTTTGCGAAGGCGACCGAGCAGATTTTCACCAGTCCCGCCGAACGCGGCGTGCACATTGCCGTGCCCCTCTTCTGCCTGGAGCGGCAGGGCGTGCTGGAACTGCTCGACGAGACGCACTTCCTAGAGCGCCCGTGGAGCCTGCGTGACTACCTGCAAAAGCCCGTCGAGGAGCCCGGCCAGTTGCAGGAAGCGGCGGCGACCTACGGCGAAGTCGGCCTCAACGAACACGGCAAGGTGAAGTGGAAATACGGCGAGGAACTGGCCGCCGAACTGAAGCTCATCGACGTGACCGAAAACTGGACCGAGGCGCGGCTCGTGGACTGGCTTGACCGCAACATCCCGCATCCCGACATCGGCGCGGAAGAATCGGGCATCTACATCAGCCGCTTGGTGGCCGAATGGCAGACCAAAGGCTGGCCGCTGGGCCGCTTGGTGCGCGAACGCTTCCCGTTGCGCGACGTAGTGGAGAAGCGCATCGACGCCTGCCGCCGGGAGGCGCGGGCCAAGGCGTTTCAGGACGTGCTCTTCGCCGGAGTCAGCGGGCCGGTCACGGTGTCCGCCGGGCAGGTGTTCACGTTTGATCCCGACCGTTATCCCGCGCGCTGGCCCTGCGTGCGGTCGGAGGATTTCAAAAAGCACTATCACCGGCAGGTCGGCGAACTCGGCGACAAGGGCGAGGAGTTCAACTGCGCGCTCTTCCTCGACCAGTTGCCGCAGGTGGCCGTGTGGGTGCGCAATCTGGAACGCCAACCGGAGAAGTCGTTCTGGTTGCCCACGGGCACGGATCGTTTTTACCCGGACTTCGTCTGCCAGCTCACTGATGGCCGCATCCTCGTGGTCGAATACAAGGGCGAGCACCTCTGGTCGGGCGACGACTCCAAGGAAAAACGCATCCTCGGCGAATTGTGGGCGGAGCGCAGCGGCGGGCGGGGCATCTTCGTGATGCCCAAGGGGCCGGATTTTGCAGCGATCACAGCGGCCATCGGAAAACCGGCGCCGGCCGGACCGCGATTGGCCGAGCACGACTGCGTGCGGCTGCTGGTGCCCGTCAGCGAAGACGGCGAGACAGTGAAAGCAGGCTCGGAAGGCGCCATCGTCAGCGTTTACAACGGCGGCGAAGCCTACGCGGTCGAGTTTATCGATGGTCGGAAAATACCCGCCGTTATCACGGTATATGCCGCCCAACTGGAGCGAGTCGGCAAATGAGCGAAGTTTTACCCAACGCCGTCGAAGCCCGAGTCGAAGAGGCCAAAATCCTTCGTTATTTGCTGAGTCGCGAACACCCGGTGGGAGGCCCAAAGGCGAAATTCTTCATTGGGCGGGGATTTAACACGTCCGACTGGGAGGGCATGGCCGACGCGCTGCGCCATCACGCCCGGAGCAATCTGGTTGTGCGAAAGGTAACCTTTCCGTTCGGAATAAAATACACGCTCGATTGCCACCTACCGACTCCCGACAAAAGCAATCCCTGCATTCGCACGGTTTGGGAAGTCCGGCCCGACGACGAGCGTCCACGATTCATCACCGCGCACCCGTTGGGTTAAATGACCCGCCTGCGTCATTAAAGATGCCAAGCCAAAGAGCTGAGGGTGGGGTTAGTTAATTCCAACGAGCTTCTCAACCGCCGGATTTGGGCGGCAGGTGATACTTTAAACAGGGCGCACGCCCGACGCTCTTGATTGGCGGCGGCGTATCTTATCGCAGAGCCGGTCAAAGCGGCGCCGGTGCAGCTCGCCGTCCAGCACGTCGTAGTGCTGGGGCACGATCAGGCGCGGGTTCAGCCGCAACGCCTTTTCCAAGCTGGCCGGAATCAGTTCGGGCGCACTATTCAGAATCGGCGGCGGCAGGTGGACGTTGAAAAAGTAGCTCGCGAACAAATCCCCGCTGAAAAGCACACCGCGCCTCGCGCTGTAAAAACCGCAGTGCCCGAGCGTATGCCCCGGCAGATGCACCACGCGCAATCCGCCCCAAAACGGCAGTTCGTCCCCGTCGGCGATGAACCGGTCGATCTTCACCGCGCGCCCCGCCCGCAAAACCGCGCGGCCCGCTCGTTCCAACCGGCCGCACCACCGGTTCACTCCCGCATAGGGAAACGTGCCGTCGATATGCGCCTGCTCCGCCCGATGCGCGTAAATCGGCGCCCCGCTCCACTCCCTGGCCCACGCCAGATTGCCCGCATGGTCGAGGTGCCCGTGCGTGAGCAGGATGGCCTTCACATCGTCCGGAGTCAGCCCCAGGTGCCGCAGGCGGCGGCGGATAAGCCACGGCTCCCCGATCAGACCGGTGTCGAGCAGCACAACCTCCCGATGCTCGCCAACGAGCAGGTGGCAGTTCCCCATCACGCCCCGAATCGTGTGAACGCCCGTCACGCGACCGCCTTTCCCGCCAGTTCCCGGCACGCCTTGAGGTCGAGTTTGCCCGTCCCCAGCACGGGAATCGTCTCCACGCGGATCACGGTGCGCGGCACCCAAAGGTTGGGCATGCCGGCCTCCGTTAGCTTGGTGCGCACGGTATCGGCGGTGATTTCATCGCGCGCGCTCAGCAGCACGAGCTGCTCGCCCTTGCCGGGGTCGGGCACGCCCACGACGACCAGAGCATAGCCGTCGGCTTGGTCGAGGGCAAAGGCGTCGATGATCGTTTGCTCGACGGTGCCATGCGGAACCATCTCGCCGCCGATCTTGGAAAACCGCGAGAGCCGCCCCTCGATGGTGAGAAACCCGTCTTCGTCGAAGCGCCCGAGGTCGCCGGTGAGATACCAGCCGTCGTGAAAGACCGAACGCGTTTTCTCGTCGTCACCGAGGTAACCCGAAAAAATATTGGCCCCGCGAAAGGCGATCATGCCCGTCTGGTCGCCCGCCACCGGCGACTTGGTCTCCGGATCAAGCACGCGGGCGGTCATGCCGACCATCATGCGGCCGACCGTGCCCAGACGTTTGCCCGTCTGGTGTTCCGCCGTGTCGGTCACGATAAGCGGATCGGGCTGGTTGACGTTGGTCGCGGGCGAGGCCTCGGTCATGCCGTAGCCTTCCATGATCTCTAACTCGAACTTTTCCAGCACGCCCCGGTAGAGATCCATCGGCATCTTTTCCGCGCCGGAAACGAGAATCTTCAGCGTCTTCAGTTCATGCGGCTCCGCCTTCTTCAGGATCGGCCGCATGAACGTGGGCGCGCCGACCATCACGGTGATCTTCTCGTCGCGGATGGCGTCGATGATTTTGCGAGTCTCCAGCGGGCTCGGCACCGTGACCGAGCGGCAGCCGCGGATGAGCGGATACCACAGGTTCACGGTGAAGCCGAAGCTGTGAAACATCGGCAGGCAGCTGAGCATCACCGCCGACTGCGGCAGGATAGAGAGCGATGAAAACTGCCAGCAGTTGGCCAGAATGTTGCGGTGCGAAAGCGCCACGCCCTTCGGCTCGCCCGAGCTGCCGCTCGTGAAAAGCAGGCCGGCCTCGGCGCGGTCGCCATGCTTGGGCAGGCCAAGCAGGCGGGCGACCATCTGGTTGGGCAGCACCCACGCGGCGACAAACCACGGCAGCATCGCCCCTTTGCCCACGGTTTCCGTGAGGGTTTTCCCGAGATCGAGCGTGCGCTCCGGCCACGGGAAATCGGGGATCTTGGCCCGCAAAGCGTCCGCCGAGATCACCGTCTTCACGCCCGCTATGCGCAGGCTGGATTCGACGGCGGCGCGGCCAGCCGTGAAGTTCAGGTTGACCGGCACCTTGCCCGCGCAGATCACCGCGAGATTGGCGATGGTCGCGCCCGCGCCGGGCGGCAGCACGATACCCACGCGCGTCTCGGCCACGGTGCACTTGAGGTGCCGCGACAGCGCGGCGGCGGCGGCCAGCAGCCGCGCACCCGTGAGCGGACGCCGCTCGCCGGTGCGGTCCACCAGCGGCACATGACCGGGACGGCGCACCAGCCCGCGCACGATCTCGCGGCCGAGATGGCGCTTGAGCTGCGGGCGTTCCTCAAACGCCTCGCATCCAAGATCGAGCAACGCCCGGCGGACGGCCACGCGGTCGGCTTCTTTCGCCGGAATCGGCGCGCCCCACGCGACAAACACGGCGGTGCGCATCACGCGGGGGGATTTGAAGAGGTATTTGTTTTCCGAAAACGAAAACACCGAGCCCCACAGTCCGTCGTGCACCACGGGCACAACCGGCACGTCGGCCTTGCGCGCCATGAGTTCGAAGCCGCGCTCCAGCTTCATCAGCTGCCCGGTGCGCGAGATGGATCCCTCCGGGAAAATGAGCACGAGTTCGCCGGCTTGCAGCGACTTCGCAACGTGCCGCGTGGTCTCAAGCGCGTTGGTCGGCGCCACGGGGATGGTTCCAGTGAGTTTGAAAGCCAGCCGGTAGAGCCAGTTCTGCCTCATGAACGCCTCCGAGCCCACGAACCGGATCGGACGCGGACACGCCAACTGAAGCACGACCGCATCCATGTAGGAGAGGTGGTTTGCCACCAGCAGCGCGCCGCCCTCGGGAAGCCGCTCCGCCCCACGCGAACGCACGCGGTAGAAAAGCCGCGCGAGACAAATGACCGGAAAGGCCAAAATCCAAGGGGTGTGCGTGCGACGAAAACAGGAAGAGGAAGCCACGGGTGAAAGGGGATGAACGCCGTTTACTCCGGCAAACGCCAGGAAACCGCCCCGGCCTGCAATGATTTCAAAACCGCAATCGCGCCGCCGATCTGTTTCTCGCCGAGGCCCGCCGTGACCTGCGCGGCCACCTTGAGGTAGAGCGGCTGGACCTTGGCCCACAGTTTCCGCCCGGAAGCAGTCAGCGAAACGCGGTAAACGCGCCGGTCGGAGGGATGGTCGGTGCGTTTCACCAACCCGGCTTTTTCGAGGCGGTCGAGCAGGCCGGTCACGTTGGAGCGGTCCACCACAAGGATGTCGCCCAGCTCGCGCTGGCTCAGCCCGTCGGCGGACGCGGCGAGGACGTTGAGCACGTTGTATTGCGCCGCCGTCAGCCCATACGGGCGGAAAAGCCGCTGGCTTTCGCGGAGAAACGTGTCCGCCGTCGCCATCACCTCCCTGGTCAGTTCGTAGCCCGGCGTCGTCTGCATGGGCTTCCGTTGTGGTAGCGATTGTTTATATGTCAACTATTTTTTGGCCACAACCTCAAGTCACGGGCGAGAGCGGCGAAGCTGGGGAAATCGTTTTCCAGGCGGCGCAGGTCATGGCGCTGGCGGCGCACCTCCTCCACGGCGCGCTGCGTCTCCAGCTGGAGGTTCGGGCGGTCGGTGCCATAGACGCGGAACTTCAGCTGCGCCCGCGTGTAGGGAAGCTGCCCCAAGCGCTGCCCCTCGCCCCAGGCGTTTTCCGTCACCTGCTCGTCGAGCCCGCACAGATACCACGCCTCGACGGCGGGCACGGCAATCCCCACCCCACGCAGCACCCGGCTGCGCCCGTGCGCGGCGGGGAATTTTTTCGCAGTCTGCCGGAAAACCGCCCGCAGGCGGCACATCCGGCACTGCGGATGAAAATAGCCGGGGGACTCATGCTCGCCGGTGTGCAGGACAGAGTCGTCGCTGTCCACCACCACGACCAAGCCGTCGGCATCGGTGTTGAAATGGAGATGCCGGATGATCGACGGCAGGACCTGTGCGACCGAGGGCCAGCCGCGCGCCCGCAGACCGGGGTGGACATGCTTGAAATGCCCCCCCAGCACCGCCTCGATCAAGATCGCGATGGCGGTCTCGTCGGCGGGTGATTCGCTCAGGACGGCGAGCTTCATCATTCGTCGGGGACTCCTCCCAAGATTCCTGAAAACCACAGGTCACCCAGTGAACCGTCTTCCAGCAACGAAGCGAGATCGGCCCGGTCGCTCAGACGCGTGAAACGCGCGGCCCGGCCGTTTTTTTCGGAGATGACAACCTCCTCGGGATGATCACGAAAAAGATCCAACAAGTAGGGTGAATGCGTGGTCGCCACCACTTGCGACGGGGCGTGCGTTTCGCCCGTGGATGCCGGGTAGCTGAGACGGTAAAGCGTGTCGCGGACTTCCCGGAGCAGCCGCGGATGGATACCGCGGTCGATCTCCTCGATGCACACGATGGCGGGCGGCGCCGGATCGAACGCGAGCGCGAGTATGGCCATCAGATAAAGCGTGCCCTGCGCGAGACTGTCGGCCGGGACAAGCTCGCCGCCGTCGGCCAGCCGCAGCTCGAACGCCGCCGTGCGGGCGGCGCGTTCGACCAGGATGAGTTCGTCATACTCGGGTTGGATGCGAAGCAACTCCGCCTTGAATCGCGCGAAGGACTGGGGGTTATCCTTGCGGCGCACGGCCAGGACGGCGGCAAGGTTGCCTCCATTTTCCGAAAGTTCCGCACCGTCCTTCAACGCCGACGCGGAGGCGATGGCCTCGTGGTCGAAACGGTAGCTGCGCGTGCTCAACAGCCGCGCCCGCAGGCCGACCCAATCGTCAACCCCGTCGCCTTTCGGCAAAGGCGTGACTTGCAAAAAATCGCACACCGCCTCCAGCACGCAGCTCAAGGAAACCTCCAGTCCGTCGAACGGCGGATGAAAACGAAAGGTGATTTCAGCGGCCTCGGGCCGGCGTTCGCCGTCGGGCACAGGCTCGCGGAGCGGCAGGCGGGCCAGCGTGCGCAGTTGAAGCATGGACTGGATGAGGCTGGTCTTGCCCGAACCATTCGGCCCGATCAGCAGGTTGAACGGCGCCAGCACGAGGCTGGTTTCGCGCAGCGCCTTGAAGTTCCGGAAAGCAACGGAAGCGATCACGCCGCCATCCTGACGCGACGCACGGGAGATTCAACGCAAAGCTCGCCGCGCCTTAGTCAGCGATCGCGCGGTCGATCAGGCGCTGCAACTGCGCCGTGCCGACCGACTGCAGCGTCCCGTCGAGCCTGATGGGCTCGACCAGCGGCAGGTAGCCGAGATCGTCGCCCGCGCCTTCGCCGAGGAGCCGCAACGTGCGCAGGTTGCCCGCCAGCTGATCGCGGGCGCCCAGTTGCAAATCCACCACCAACGCGCGCTGCACCAGAGGAACACCCGGCGCGTAGGCGATCTTGCCGGAGCCCGCCAGTCGCACGGAGGGCGAGATCAAGGTGATCTCCTTGATGACCACGTCGCGTTTGTCGCCACGTGCCACCACGACGTTGAGCTGGTCGAACTGGATGCGCCCAAGCTGCTTGATGGTATCGGCTGCGGCCTGGCCCTTCTCGGCGAGCTTGGTCGCCGCGTTGCTGCCGGTGAGCGCACCGAACAGGCCCACGACGGCGGCGGCCTTGGACACGTTGCTGGCCGTGTTACCCGCCTTGACGCCCAACGCCCGCAACGTGCCGCCGCGACTGATGAGGCTGACATCGCCCAAGGCCGACTCCTTGAAGCCCTCCAGCGCGAGCGTGCGCCCGGCGAGATGCGTGGTAAGGTCGAACTTGCCTTCGACCGCCACGGGCTTCGTCGGGTCAAGCCCGCGCAGGAGCGGCGCGGGATCAAAGTTCGCAACCACCACGTCGGCCTTGAGCGCGTAGGGCGCGGCGGCCTGTTTGGCGTCGTAACTCAGGCTGCCACCCGCCTTCAGCGTTCCCTCGCCGCCGAGCACGGCACGCAAGGCGTCGAGCGAAACCGCCCCGGGCGTGATCTTGACCGCGCCACCGATGTCGGTGACCGCAAAGGTCGGCGAATAAACGACCTTCTTGAGCTCCAGCTTGAGCTCACCGGAAACATTCGCCCAGAGCGGACCGGAGGTTACGGCAGGCGGCGGCAACGACTGGGCGGGTGACGTCGCAGGAGCAGGTTGCGAATCCGGCGCGCCGGTCCCCGTCGAGGCGAACAGCCCGGAGAAAAGTTTCAGGTCTTCGACGTAAAGCGCCTCGCTCTTCAACTGCGCGGCGATTTTCGGACCGGGTTTTCCCATCTGCACGGAAGCGCCCACGGTGAGATCGGATTTGCGGCCGGCGTTGGTGATAACGATGGGAGCCTGCGCATCAATCTGGCCGTTGGCGGCGCGATCAGCCCGCAGGTAAAACGCCACACTCGGAAGCGCCTGATGTGCCTTCGACTCCAGGTTCGCGAGCTGTAGCGTCACAGCAAACTCCTGCTTGTCGGCCAGACTCGCGGTGACATCGCCGCGCACCACGCCCTGCGCCAACGCCAGTCCGGCGGGTGCCGCCGGTTGGGCCATCGCGGTGCCCAAATCCGCCTCGAAGGCGACGGTCGCCTTGATCGGCTGGTTGGCACCGGCGAGCTGCCCGGCGCGCGCGTTCAGTTTGAGCACGGTCGAGGCGCCGCTAACCACGGAAAAATTGGAAACCTCCGCCTGCCAACCTTTCGGAGTGTAGTCGCCACCAACGCTCAGGCTCACGTCGAGCGCGGACACCAACGGCTTGCCGCCCTGCGCGACGTTCAGCTTGTTGACCGTAAGAGGCGCGGTCGGCCGGAGCGTGAAACCGCCGTCGCGCGCGCTGGCGGCAAATTCGCCGCGCAGGTCGTCCCCCGTGATGTCGAAGCCCGGCAGGAAATGCCGCGCCCACGCAAGCGGCAGACCCTGCACGCTGATTTGAAAAAGATCGTCCGCCGGACTGACGGCATCCAGCACACGGGTCGCCGAGTTAAACTTAAGAACCTGCCGCGACGCGACGCTGGCGACCGGATTTGCGGCCGAGAGATGCGAAGAAAACCTGTCGATGCGGATGACGTCGCCTAGGCGGGTCACATCAAACTCGGTCGTGAACTCGACCCGGCCGATGGCGGAAAACTCCGGCGAAAACGCCGTCAGCTGGTCCACCGCAGTCTTGAGCTCTCCGCTCGCGTGAATCTCCGAAAGCGCACGGTCCGCCGCGACGGTCCCCCGCCCCGCCGCCGCAAACTCCGGCAGCTTCATGCCGAGGGTGAACGGCGCGATGTCCGTATCGTGCACGTCGAGGGTCCAGGTTCCGGCGAGCGGCGCCGCGCCCTCCGGCAGCTTGGCGGAGAAGTTCACCAGTTCCTTCTGCCCCGCGCGCAAAACGACGGAATACGCTTCGCCGCCTTTGGCCCCGCGCACGGCATCCACTGCGATCTGCACGTCGGCGCCGTTGGGAAACTGCCCGCCCTTGGCCGTGGCCTTCATGGTCGCCGCCACGTGTTCAAACGAACGCGGCGTGTCCATGCGCACGATGACATCGCTCTGAAGGGACAACGCCGCGACGGGCGCGTCCTTTTTGGCGGAGGCAAGGACCGCCTTGAACACAATCGCCCCGTCCTGTCCCGAGCCGATGTTTCCGCCGGTGGCGATCACATGCACCGTGCCCTGGCCAGCCGGCAGGACGACGTCCCCCTCGACATCCAGGCCGTCCAACGAGAAATCGACCGGAAGTTTAAGCTGCTGGAAAATGCCCGCAAACGCCTGGCTCACCGCCTGTGCCGGAGGCACCGCAGGCTCGGGCGATACCGCGGACTGACCGCCGACTTTGGTCGTCACGGGCTGGCCCAGATCGAGCGTCCATCCCTTGGCGACCACGCGTTTCACGGCGACCCGGCTGATCGCCGCATCAGCAAGCGACACGGCCACCTCGACCGAAGGCAGCAGGAGATCAACACCCGGCTTGATGAGATGAACGTTCTCCAAACGAGTGACGTTAAGACCGGCGTTCACTTCACTGATCGTCAGATTGAGACCGGCTTGTGAGGCGATGGCGCGGCGTGCAGCCCAGGTTTGCACCCCGGAGTTAAAAGCCAGTGCGATCACCACCGCCGCAAGAAGCGCAATGCCGACGACACCAATGAGGAGAATACGGATGAGTTTCATAAGTGGGAACCCGAGGGGAACGAACGACTGGTTTGCCAGCAGGCGATGGACAAAGCAAGCGGAGCGAAACGACCCACTGACGCACGCCGATTTAATAAAATCAGCCCCTTAAAACGCAAAAAAAGGAAACGCGCCCAAGCAGGTTTGTTATTATCTGCCCGAAGCCGCTCGGAAGGAAATTGCCGCCTCCTCTACCTCAACCACGGGTGCCAATATACTCCTTGGCGGACTCTCCTGGGCATTCTCCCGATGCGTGGCTTACTGAAAATAGCCCTCCGCGTGCATCACGCCGGACTCGCCATCATCGCCATCCGCTGCCTCGCGGCATGACTCTGAAAACGCCGCCTCTCGCCGCACCCAGCGCGCAGTGCACAGGACGTCGGTCAGCGCCTCGTGCAACGCGGAGCCAAAATCATACGCCCGCCCGTCAAACCCCGCCTCCGCCACGGCCTGATCGATGCCCAGCATCACCGCAAACATGCGGCCGCGCACACCGGCAACATTTACATCCATATCTTCGTTGCCCCTCGCGAGGTTGGTGCGGCAGGCATCTGCGTTGTGACTGTGGTGCGATCGACAGGCCTCGGGACGCACCGCATAAACCGAACACGCGCCTTTGCGCAGCAGCACACAGGGCGAACGCAGCGCGGCGCGCCCATTGCTATCCACGCCCGCAAAGGCCTCGCGATGGACTGCGGCGCGCTCGATCAGGGCGTCGAGTTCCTCCGGCGAAAAATGCGTCTGCACATACTGGGCGACGATCAGCACCTCATGCGCCTGCACACCCACGGGCACATGGCAGCACGCGTCGCAACCGGACTGGCACGCCACGGATGCACGCGCTGCGACCGGGGCGGATTCGTAAGCACGGTCAAACTCCTTGTGAGCGCTACGCACGACGCCGAGCAGGTCGGCGGGATTGCGGGTTTTGCGCAGACGCTTGAACACGGCTGCGCCGGTCTTCTCGAACATCATGTCTTCTTCGGGCGAAAAGGCGGCGCACATGGGAAGCGCAGCAAACGTCATCGCACGGCCCGGCACAAGGGCCTACATCATCGCCTCAAATGGGCTTTTGCTTGGCGAACCCTCTTTTTTCACGCCAACATCACCCGATGTCCTCCGTTTCACGCAAACCCGTGGTTCACGCCGTCAGTGGCTGGCGCTTTCTTGCGCTCTGGCCCGTCGGAATGCTTCTCAGGGCATGGACGCTGTCCCTGAAAGTCGAATTTTCACCGCTCAGCCGTCATCGTTTGGGTGACATTCCTCAGGCCGTGATTTTTGTGCTCTGGCACAACCGGCTTTTCACCGCCGCGGAAATGTTCAGGCGCCACCATCGTAAACGCGATGTCTATGGATTGGTCAGCGCCAGCCGTGACGGAGCCTGGCTGGAAGCGTTTTTCTCAATCGTGGGCATCAACTCCGTGCGCGGCTCCAGTCACAAACGCGGGCGCGAAGCCGCCCTCGGATTGGTTGAAGTATTACGCGGCGGCTACGATGTCGGCATCACTCCCGACGGCCCGCGGGGACCCATGTATCAATTCAAACCCGGCGGTCTGGTGATTGCACGACGCACGGGCTCGCCCATTGTGCTGATAGGAACCGCCTACGAGGCGGCCTGGCAGATCCCGAGCTGGGATCGATTTTACCTGCCACACCCCTTCTCCCGCATACGCGTGGCCTACGATGTGGTGACGAGCGAGGAGATCGCCTCCGAAAAGTTCATTCCAGAACAACTCGGCCAAAAACTGAGCTCACTAAACCCCGACGGCCCGGTTTTGGCACCGAGGCCGTCGGTCATTTGATGTCCTTAGAACGCCGGATTGACGGCGATCTTCCTGCCGGATTCGGCGATGTAGTCAGGACCGGCGGACCACGTAAGGTCGTTGATCAGAAACTTGTAGATGATCGGCTTGGAAGTTTCCGGCAGGGTGATGCTCCAAGTGTCGTCCTTCACGCAATTCATGAGTGTGCCGACATCCCAACTCAGGCTGGCACCCTCTCCACGGATGTAGAGCGCGTTGCCAAAACCGATATCAATGGTCGCCGTGATGGCCGTGCCGGCTGATTTGGACGGGCCGGCTTTAACGGCGGGCGCGGCAACAACTTTTTTGCGCGGAGCGGCAGTTTTCTTGACGGTTTTGACCGGAGGCTTGGGAGCAGATGCGGATGTTTTGGCGGCTTTGATCGTTTTCTTTTTCATGGCTAAATAATTTTAACTGGCGGTTAAGCTGCGGAGCACTGTTGGCCATCGGCTTTTCGCTTCAATAGCAAATAAGGGACCAACTCACCGCCATTCTGTTTGTTTACCCAATCGTCATAAAAATAGCCGCTGACCTATGTTTTTGACCTGTCCGTGTCTTTTCGGATTAGTGCAGTTCAACATGAAACGGTTCCTTGGCTTGCCTGCGCTCCTCACCCTTCTCGCCATCAACGCGCAAGCCGTTTCTTCCAGACTGGAAGGCGTGGTGCGCGCCCGCATCGACAAGAACTACGCGGTGGTATTTTTCCCCAACGGAACCCGCGCCATGGTGCCGATGGCGTCGTTGACCGAGGAAGACCGGACATGGCTTGCCAACCTGAGCAACGAAAAACCGGTGGCCCACGGCAATTCCGTCGTGACGGTCGTAAGCGCTCCCGTCACGGCCAAGAAAACCATCGTGACCTCAACGATTACCGGTCCCTTGGAAACCGTGCGGCTTTGCCCGCCCAACGTCTCTCGCGACCAGATCGGCGGCACTTGCATGCTTTACGGCCGCGTCCACTGGCTGGATATCGCCGGCTACTACGTTGATGCGCCCACCATCTACAAAATCTCCAACGTGGCCAATCAGGAAAGCCCGTGGAAAGACCCACGCTACCATCAAGGAATCGCCGGCCTGCTCGCGAGTTTCACTCCGGCACCCGTCGTGCACAACGTTCCCGCCCAAGAGAACAATCCCTTTGAATGGGCTCGCGGCGAATTGCGCAAAGGCCGCCCCATTCTGGCGGCGTTTCCCCGCGAAATCTGGCAGGCTCTCCCGCCGGGATTCATTGCCGCCCACCCCTGGGGCGGAGGCAGCGTGGGGCACCAGATCGTCGTCAATGGCTTCACTTGGAACAAGGAAACCCAAACCGGAACCTTTCACATCATCAACTCCTGGCAGGAACTGCCCGAGTTCGACCTGCAAACCGAAGCCGCCAAGGGCGGTGCGCTCGTCATCGAGCAAAGCATGTCCCCGAAAGGAGAAGCTCCCGAAAAAACCATCGTGGAGATCATCAAGACGATCACCTTCCTCCGCACCGTCGGGAAAACCAACCTTTACGAAGTGCAGACGAACCTCGGCACCAAAAAAATCGCCGCCGTCAGCGAGGAAGCCGTGCGCTCCTTGATCGAGGACGCAAAGTAACCGCGCGACGGGAGTCGCCTAGCGCTTGCCCGGCTTGCGCCCGGCGGAGCGAGCCGCCTCATCCGCTGTCGGCTTGTCGCCGACATAGATCACGTAGGCGCTGCGTTTGGCCGTCGGAAACAATCTGGCGGGAATCGCCTGCGCGACAAAACCCGCGGCGCGCAGACGTTTTTCAAAGGTATGATCGGGACTCGCCGACCAGATCGCGAGCCGACCGCCTGGACGCAGCTTGGATTTCAGCGTCTCCAGTCCGCGCGGACCATAGAGGCGGACATTGCCGGTGTGCACCATCGGCACGGGACCGTTGTCCACATCGAGCAGGATGGCGTCGTAGGAGTTAGCACGCGCCGCCTGAATCGTCACGACCACGTCGCCCAACTTCATCTGCACACGCGGATCGGCGAGGAGATGCCCGTTGAGCTTGGCCATGAACGTGCGGTTCCACTCGATCACCTCGGGCATAAGTTCACCGACCTCGACCACCGCCTTCGGACCAGCTTTGGCCAGCACCGCCTTGAGCGTGTAGCCGAGCCCCATGCCGCCGATGAGCGTGCGAGTCGGCGCCTTGGTATCGACGAGCGCGTGGGCCAGCTCGCCCAGCAGCACCTCAGAGGCGCTCGTGGAGGAGTGCATGAGATCCTGGCCGTTGAGGCGCACGCAGTAACTGCCGTCATGTTCGTGCAACGAAAGACGGGCGCCGTCGGGAGTCTTGGTCTCGGCCAGGTTGTAGTGCGGTTTCATCGCGGTGCGGCCCGACGATGGTGGCGGAAGGTCCGCTGGCAAGGTCCGCGCAACCGGCGGACTCGTAAAATAAGTTGGCCGGTCGCCTACCCCTAAGCGACCGGCCATTTGCTTTCTAGGTTACCCCAAAATGTCCCCGCTAAGCGGGAACACCAAAACAATAGCATCGGTCAGGCCAACGTCAACAGACCACGTCATTTTTATCAAAAAATTCCAATTATATGATATAACCCATTGTTCAATAAATGACTGCATCCAAAATAGTTTTAACATCTGCTTCGATATCCAAGCGTCCGCATCCCGCATCATAGCGCAAGGGTTGCGGGGACGAGTCCACCACGGGTCTGTAATCCAGCCCCCGAAGCGCCGCCAACCGCCAAAAACAGGGGTTAACGTAAGTCCGGTTAAAAAATTCGACTACACGCGTCTCCGGTCGGCAAAAAACCAGATTGGCCAGCCCGGCTCCATGCGACGCCACAATCACCTTCGCATGCCGGAAAACATTAACCTGTTCGCTCCACGCGAGGTCTTCCAGATATATCCTGGCAAACCCCTGGGCTTCGAGTTGCGACCACAGGGCGTCCTCATTGGAAACCAGCCTGCGGCGGGCTTTCGCCCGCGAGATGTAAAGACGTTCCCCAAAAGCCGATGAAGCCTCATGCAAGGGCGCGGTGAATGCCTCCAGCAGACCCAACACTGCCGGCACCGGACGACCCGCCTCACCCGGCAAACCGGGGATGATGAGTTGCTCGCAGGCGAAGTGCGTATCCCTGCCCGGCTCGATCAACCGTCCGCGAAAACCATGCAAGCGCAGCGCCTCGCGGCTGAACGCCGATGCGCCGTGCGTGATGATCGTCGCCACTTCCTGCCGGTCGAGCAGCAGCAGGCGCGGCAATTCCTCCAGCAACCAATGGCCGTAACCTTTACCCAGCGTCGTCGCGATCACGGCAACCGTCCCCTCCAGAGGGACGGGCGGACGAATTTTCTTAAAGCACAGCAGCCAATGGTCCGAAAATGGTTTCCCAAAATCCGGCGACACATCGCGGGCGATCGACAGGCCGTCCGGCGCGAGCACGTTGCCCGATCCCAAAACCCGCCCGCCGGGAAGTCTCGCCGTAAATCCCGGCGCAACCTCGACCACGCCATGGTCCTTTAGAAAATCACGGACCTCTTCGCCGGCGTGCTCGGGCAATGCATAGGCCAACGGAGAATCGACAGGAATGCTCGCCAACGAACCGCCAAAGCGGGGAAGAATCTGCGCCAGCGTCTCGCACGTTACGGGTGATGGGAGCATTTGAACCATGCCAAGTTGCACAGCAGAGCGCGTTGGCCGCATTCGCACAAGATGCGTCTCCATGAGCGCCCAGTTTATCCCAGGCCCGGTCGATTTTACTGCCACAAAAATCCCCCGTTTAGCTCTTGGGCCAATATCCTGTTTTGCATTTCCTGAAATCAACGGTGGAAATGGATGCAACTTTTACCTAATGAAAACCGGACTAGCCCACGATTCCTTCATCTTATCCCATGCCCACCCTCACTTTCGCCGACTATTTCTGCACGCAGAACAATATTCCGCGCGATCAGTATGAGAGAACGGTTTTCAAGCTTTCCCTCTACCGCAGAGCCGTTCCCTTCACGGGTTTGTTGCTGATGATGAACCGAAACCATTTTACGGCAGATCACGATTTCATCAAAGCCGTCGCTCACTTGGCGGGGATTCGCAACTTCGCCATCGAAGCCGAAAGGTTTCACGAACATCCCTACAACCGCGGGGTGTTGCGGTGGAAGCTTCGCATGCGCATCTCGACCACCCGTCTGCGCAGCCTGGTAAAGGCAACCTTCCTTGCGACCGGTGTGGGTCCCGATGGCGCCCCCGAAAATAGAGGCAGCCGTCCGTCCGTTTGACATCCCCCAACGTCCGCGAATTCACTGATGACATGAAAATTTTCCCCTTGTTGGCCGTATTGCTTGCAGGCGTCTTTCAACCCGCTGCCAAGGCCGGCGATCTTCTCGCAATCCCCCTCAAAGACATCGATGGCAAAAACACCACGCTTGCGCCCTATCACGGCAAGGTCCTGCTCATCGTAAACGTCGCCTCCGCCTGCGGCTTCACCAAACAATACAAGGGACTCCAGGCTGTTTTTGAAAAATACCAGAACCAAGGTCTGGTCGTGCTTGGTTTTCCCTGCAACCAGTTCGGCCATCAGGAATCCGGCACCAACGAGGAGATCAAAACCTTTTGCTCTTCGAAGTTTCACGTGACGTTCCCGATGTTCGACAAGATCGATGTCAACGGCGCCAACCAGCATCCTCTCTACGCCGCGCTCACCGGCAAAGACTCTCCGTTTCCCGGCAAGATCGGCTGGAATTTCGGCAAGTTTCTTATCGGGCGCGACGGCAGGATCCTTCACCGTTTCGATTCCAAGATCACCCCCGAATCCCCCGAACTGATCGCGGCAATTGAAGCCGCGCTCTCCGCCAAGTAAGCCGTCGCGCTTCGGCGATTTCCGCCCATGAGCCGCGAGACTTGCTACCATTGTTTCTGGCCCAAGCCGCTGTGCTGGTGCCCGTCCATCACGCCGATGGAGACACACACGCGCTTCGTGTTTCTCATGCACCCGAAGGAGTTCAAGCAGGAGAAGGCCGGCACCGGACGCCTCACCCACCTCTGCCTCAAGCAAAGCGAAATCCACATGGGCGTGGGCTTCGACGAACACGAGGAGGTGCAGGCGCTCATCCGCGATCCGCGCAACTTCTCCGTCCTCCTCTACCCCGGCGAGCAGGCCCGCAACCTTTCCAACGGCGAGCTGCGCGCAGACGAACTCGCTGGACGCACGCTGGTCGTCTTCCTCCTCGACGCCACCTGGGCCTGCGCCCGCAAGATGCTCCGGCTCAGCCCAAGCCTGCAACGCCTGCCACGCATCATGTTCACGCCCTCGGCCCCGAGCCGCTACGTAATCAAGCAACAGCCGCAGGACGGCTGCCTCTCCACGCTGGAGGCGATACACGAACTGCTGCTCGCGATGGAACGCAGCGGTCTCGACCGCTATGAACTGCCGGAACAGTTGCTCGGACTCTTCGCGCGCATGCAAGACTTCCAGATCAAATGCGCGAGCGATCCGAACCGCCCAGGTTACCGCCGACACGCCTACAGCACGCCAGCCGAACGCGCCGCTCCACGCGGTCGCAGCGGCGACCGACGCAGCCGCTTTTTCCGGACAGCAGGCGATCAGCCGCCGACCTGAACAACGAGCGTCTCTTCGCCGTAGGTCACCTTGTCGCCACCCATGATTTTTTTGCGTTTCTGCGTCTCGACGACGCTATTGAGCAACACCTGACCGGCGCCAATCACGCTCTTGGCCTCGCCTCCGGTTGCGGCCAGTCCGCTGAACTTGAGCAACTGGCACAGCTCGATGGGTTCGGCTTTGATGATAATTACACGCGAGGAGGGAGAACTCATAAAAAAGGGTTGGCGACGGCAACGTATGCTCAGGATTTCGGCGGTGTGCTCGCCAGACGAATGCCGTGAGCGGTTATAACGATTCCCCTCTGCTTAAAAAGTGAACCAATCGCCTGCTTAAATGCTTTTTTGCTCATACCAAACGCCGCGCGAATTTCCTCCGGCGTGCTGTCGTCATGGAACGGCAGGCGTCCGCCGGCGGCTTTCAGGGCCGCGAGAATCTCGCCGGTGAGCGGGGCGACGCGTTGGTAGCCGGCACGGTCGAGACTCAGATCGATTTTTCCGTCCTCGCGAACCTCGCGGATGAAGCCGTCGAGTCGCTCGCCAGTCGCGAGCGGGGCGGAAAGATCGCTGCCATAAAGCAGGCCGCAGTGGGCGTTTTCGATGATGGCATTGTAGCCGAGAGGCGTCGGGCCCGTGATGAGAAGACTGACCGGCTGGCCCTCGGTGTAGGGCGGCGGCACGAGGTTAAGGTGACGATTGATGCGCGTGCTCGCCACGATGCGGTCTGTCTTGGCGTCGATGTAAACGAAGACGACCACCCAGTCGCCGTGGGCGAGGCGCTCCTTCTGTTCGCGGATAGGCAGCAACAGGTCCTTGGCGAGCCCCCAGTCGAGAAATACGCCGACCTTGGGGTTGATGCTCACGACGCGCAGGTAGGCAAACTCGCCGACCATCACGTGAGGCGTCTCGGTCGTGGCCACGAGCCGGTCTTCGGAATCTCGATAGACAAAAACATCCAGCGTGTCGCCGACCTTGGCGCCGTCCGGGATGTATTGGCCGGGCAGCAGCAGCTCGCCGTGTTCCCCGGCGTCGAGGTAAAAGCCGGGAGGCGCTTCTTTCAGGACGGTGAGTTGGTTGCGTTTGCCGATCTGGGCCATGATTCGGAAAGAGTGGGCGCATCCGGGCGACTTGGGAAGGGAATCCGTGCATCCTCGCGTTGGTTTTTGAAAATGGCAGCGAAGGGTTGCGCCCCCGCCGGTTTCCTCCGTGTGTAGGTGTTTTGATGAAATTCATCGCTTCGCTCCCGTTGCTCATGGCCCTCCTGTTCGCCGGCTGCACGTCCGTCGGCACCAAGGTGGACAAGGGACGACACCTCGCTGGCGCCAGGCATTTTTTCGTGTTGAGCAACCTCAACGACAACCACGCCATCGACGAGAGCATTGTGCGCACGTTGCAGGCGCGCGGCTTTCAGGCGGAAAACGGCCCGCTCACCATGCTGCCCGACTCGGCGCAGGTGGTCATCACTTACGATGACCGCTGGACATGGGATTTTTCGCTCCACTTGGTCCGCTTGCAAATCGCCGCACGGGATATTCAGTCGGTCCAACCTTTTGCCACGGCGGTTTACCAAAAAAACATTGCCCTGAGCACGGAGGTGGACGCCGTGGTCAGCCAGCTCGTTGGCGAACTGCTCAAATCTGCAAAGTAACCAGACCGCGTCGCCGCTCAGGGCAACTTGGCCTGGATGAGTTTGCTGACCGCACCGAAATCGATGAGCGAAGCCTGCGGGTGCTGCTTGAGCGCGCCGATGACCTTGCCCATTTCCTTTTTCGACAAGGCACCGGTCGCCGCTATGGTCTCGACCACGAGGGCTTCGAGCTTCGAGGCGTCGAGGCCCTTGGGGAGGTATTTCTCCAGAATGGCGATTTCCTTGAGGTTAGCCTCGATGAGGTCGGTGCGTCCGCCCTTTTCAAACTCGAGGTTGGCCGCGCTGAGATTCTTGACGGCCTTCCGGAGGGTCGCGGTCACGAGCTCGTCGTCGATAGGCTTGTTGAGGTCCATCGAGGCGCGCTGGATGGCGCCGTCGTTGGTGCGCAGGATGGTCGCGAGGCCGGAGTCGCGCGCCTTCACGGCGGTGATGATGTCGGCGCGCAGGGTTTCGTAGATCGTTGACATGGTTTGAACAGAGTGCGCGCTCCCCTCGCGGTGTCGAGAAGGCAAGTCGGCCTCGACGCCGGCGGTGCGATGTGTCTCAAGTTAACAACGATGCCAAACAATCGCCCCCCGTTTTTTGGTCTTCTGAAGCGACACGAATGTCTGTTGCCCACATGGCGGGGATGGGTTCTGGCCGCGCTCATCGTGCTGCCGCTGATCGCCACCGGCGTGCGCCGATTACAGCCTTTTCTCGCGGTAAACGCCCCCGTGTCGGGCGGCGTGCTCGTGGTCGAAGGGTGGATGCCGGACTATGGCATGGAAGAAGTGGTTTCCTACGCCCGGCTCAATCATTGCACCACCCTGTGCGTGACCGGCGGGCCACTCGAACGAGGGGCTCCACTCTCGACTTACGGGACTTATGCCGATCTGGGGGCCGCCGTTCTGGCGAAATTCGGGGCCAACAACCCGCCGCCGCAAGCCGTGCCTGCGGCGGACGTCTACCGGGACCGCACGTTCACCTCGGCGCTCGCCCTGCGCGATTGGTTAAAGGCGCGCGGCACGATACCGGACAAGATCAACCTCGTATCTCTCGGCGCACACTCTCGCCGATCGCGGCTGCTGTTCAACAAGGTCTTCGGCCGCGACGTGGCGATCGGCATCATCGCCCTGCCCGACCGCGGCTACGACGCGCAACACTGGTGGCGTTCAAGCCAGGGATTTCGTTGCGTAACAGACGAATTCATCGGCTACCTTTACGCACGATTCGTTTTTTAAGCCCGCGCGATTCCTACCATCATGGCCAAACTCACTCCCAAGGAAACCCTCCACCGCGTGATGCGTATCGCCCGCCTCGACGGCTGGAGCATCGCCGTCTTCGCGGGGTTCTGCGCGCTGGTTTCGCTCGTTCTCGGCGATCTGGTCGGCGCAATCGTCGGTCTCATCGTGGCGGCTGGCGGCGTGGTGGAAATACGCGGTCTCAAAAAACTCACCCAACATGATGCCGATGGAGGCATGACCCTGCTCATCCGAGCGCAGCTCATCGTGCTCGGCTCGATCTGGTGTTACGCGCTCGGAAAGCTGGCCGGCTTCGACACCGAAACCGCCATGAACAGCATGACGCCGGACATGAAGGCCATGATCGACCAGGTAGGCCTGAGCACGGCGGACATCGTCAGGCTGCTGCGCGTCACGTTTTACGGCATGTATGCGACCGTGCTGCTCGTCACGTTGATTTACCAAGGCGGCCTCGCGCTTTACTATCGCAACCGTCGCGAGGCCGTGCGGGAAGCGTTGACCGCGCCGCCGGAAATCACGGGGCGGCAGCTTGGCTAAGGCAACCAAGGGAACTTGCGTGCGTCGGGCTTGCGCTTTTCGCGCTGGGCGCCGTGAAACTCCTTGGCCTCGTCGCTCATGTAGTAGAGCAGCGTTGCGTTGCCCGCGAGTTCCTGGATGCCCGACTGGCCGTCCACGTCGGCGTTGAACGCGCTCTTCAGGCAGCGGATGGCGAGCGGGCTGTGGCCCATGATCTCGCGACCCCACTTGAGACCCTCGGCTTCGAGTTCAGCGACGGGCACGACCATGTTGACGAGGCCCATGTCGAGCGCCTGCTTCGCGTCATACTGGCGGCAGAGATACCAGATTTCGCGGGCTTTTTTCTGGCCGACGATGCGGGCCAGATAACTGGAACCGAAGCCGCCGTCGAAGCTGCCCATTTTCGGGCCGACTTGTCCGAAAATGCCGTTGTCGGCTGCGATGGTGAGGTCGCACACGAGATGGAGCACGTGCCCACCTCCGATGGCGTAGCCTGCGACAAGCGCGATGACGACCTTGGGCATCGAGCGGATAAGTTTTTGGAGGTCGAGCACGTTGAGTCGCGGCACGCCGTCGCCTCCGACGTAGCCCGCATGGCCGCGCACACTCTGGTCGCCGCCTGCGCAAAAGGCATATTTGCCATCGGTGTGAGGACCGGCGCCGGTGAGCAGCACGACGCCGATGGACGGGTCTTCGCGGGCGTCAATGAAGGCGTCATACATCTCCATGATCGTCTCGGGGCGGAACGCGTTGCGCTTCTCCGGGCGGTTGATGGTGACCTTCGCGATGCCGTCGGTCTTGTGATAAAGGATGTCGGTGTAGGTCTTGGCGACTTTCCAAGCGGGTAGGCTCATGGTTGACGCTCAAAGTGTGATCTTCGCGCCCGAGGTCAACGCGGGCTTCATTTGCAACCCATTTCTACCAATGGGTGAAAAACTGCTTGGATGCTCGCCCGTGTTCGGGAGACTGCTGGCCACGCATGCAATCCACGCCCGCCTGTGTTTCGAAGAATACCGTAAAAGCCGGGCTTTGCCTGGGCGCCCTTGGCGTGGTGTTTGGCGACATCGGCACCAGCCCGCTCTACACGATGCGCGAGTGCCTGGCCCACCTTCCTGCCGTCAACCAGGAGGAAGGAGTGCTCGGTATCCTTTCCCTGATGTTCTGGTCGCTTACGTTTATCGTAAGCTTCAAATACCTCTACTACATAACCCGGGCGGACAATCGCGGCGAAGGTGGCATCTTCGCCCTTCTGGCCCTCGGCCACGACCGCAAGACCGACCGGCGCGGACTGGGCTTCAGCGCGGTTCTCATTTTGTTCGGGGCCGCCCTGCTTTACGGCGACGGCGTGATCACCCCCGCCATTTCCGTGCTGGGCGCGGCCGAGGGTTTCAAGACCTTCAATCCCGACATCCAGCAACACACCGTTGTTATGATGGCTGTCGTAATTCTAGGCGGTCTTTTCATGATTCAAAAACGAGGCACGCAACTCATCGGCCAGGTCTTCGGCCCGGTGATGCTGCTCTGGTTCACGACGCTCGGACTGCTCGGAGCGTGGCACATCTGTAGCCATCCCTCCGTGTTGCTGGCGATCAATCCCCTCTACGGCTACAACCTGCTTGCCCAACATCCCGCTTACATCACCGGAATACTGGGCGCCATAGTGCTTACGGTCACGGGCGCCGAGGCGCTCTATGCCGACATGGGGCATTTCGGGCGCCGCCACATCGCCCTCGCCTGGTATGGCTTCGCCTGCCCCGGACTTTTGCTGAACTACTTTGGGCAGGGCGGCTACACGCTCGGCCACCCCGCCGAGGCCGCCGTGGACAGCTTCAACCCCTTTTTCGCGCTCGCCCCCGCCGGCCCCGCGCAATTCGCGCTCGTTATCCTATCGATCCTCGCCGCCATCATCGCCAGCCAGGCGCTCATCTCGGGCACGTTTTCGCTCACGCGCCAGGCGATCCAACTCGGTTATTTCCCTCGCCTGAAGGTTCTCCACACCAACGCCGACCAGGAGGGCCAGATCTACATCCCCCTCGTCAACTGGGTGCTCGCGATCGGCTGCATATGGATCGTCGTCAGCTTCAAATCTTCCGATGCGCTCGCCTCCGCCTACGGCATCGCCGTTACCGGAACGATGGCCGTGACGACCTATGCGTTTTACCGTGTCGTCTTGAACCGCTGGCGCTGGTCCTTGTTCAAAGCCGTCACGCTCTGCGCGCTGTTTCTCGTGGTCGACGTGATCCTGCTGGGGGCCAATCTCCACAAGTTTACCGATGGCGGCTGGCTGCCGCTCAGCATGGCCCTGGCCGTGCTCGCCATCATGCACACATGGAAGAGCGGCCGTTACGAGATTCAGGAAAAAATCTACAACGGCGCGGTCGCCGAGCTGGAATTATCCAGCATCGCCAAGAGTAAATCCATCGTCCGCGTGCCCGGCAGCGCCGTCTTCATGGTCGGCACCCCCAAAGGCACGCCCCTCGCCCTCCTGCACCATCTCAAAGCCAACAAGTGCCTTCAAAAAACCGTCGTGCTCCTCACCATTCTCACCGAGGAGGTGCCTTCAATTGACGAAGAGGAACGCATGACGCTCGAATCCCTTGGCGAAGGCGTATGGCGCGCGATCGGCCGCTATGGCTACATGGAGTCGCCCAACGTCAGCCACATCGTTGAACGAATCAGCGCGCAGGGAGTTGCCGTCAACACGCACGGCACCACCTACTATTTCAACCGCGAGATGATCATCACCGGCGGCAACGCCAAGATGTTCGAATGGCAGAAATCCCTCTACGCCGTGCTGAGCCGCAACGCGCGTCCGGTGAAAGATTATTACAACATCCTTCCCACGCAGATCATCGAGATCGGCCTGCCCGTGCAGTTGTAAACGCGGACGGAGTCGGCCTTTTATTTCAGCGCCGCCGCAACCTCGGCGAACAGCTTCTTCCGGAACGCCGCGTCGCGCTTCCGGTCGGTGACGACCTCGATCACGCGCACGCCCGACTCCGGCAGAGTCGAGACCAACTCGATCAGGGTCTCTCCGTCTTCCGCAGTCGTATGCGAAACTCCATAGGCCGAACAGAGTCTGGCAAAATTCACCTGCTGCGGTGTCGCCCAGAATTTCTCGAACGGCGGATCAAACTTCGCCACCGGCAGGTGATCGAAAATACCGCCACCATTGTTGTTGATAAGCACGATGGTCAACGACCCGCGCAGATGCTGCGCCGACAGAAACCCGTTCGTGTCGTGCAGCAACGCAAGGTCGCCGGTGAGCAGCACGGCGGGCTTGTTGCCGTGCGCGACACCCATCGCCGTCGAAAGCGTGCCGTCGATGCCATTGGCCCCGCGATTTACTAGCACGCGCACGCGCCGGTCCGACGCCGGCCAGAAATACTCCGCGTCGCGCACCGGCATGCTGTTCGCGATGAAGAGCGGCGTCTCCGAAGGCAGATGCCGCGACAGTTTCCAGACCACGCTACCTTCAAAAGCCGCGTTGTCCGCCAACGCCACGTCGATCAGACCGCGCGCCGCCGCGTCTGCGTGCCGCCACGAGGCTTCATACTCTTCCGCGCCCTTTCCGGGGAAGGTCTGCGCCGTGCTCATAGACACCTCCTCGATGCCGTGGCGAAAATGCCACGTCCGCCCGTGCAGCGGATCGTGGTTTTGCTCCGACGCCGTGAGCAGCATCGTCGGCACGTTCAACTCGGCCAGCCATTCGCGCAGCACCTTGCTCGTCGGCCAGTTTTCAATGCACACAACAAACTCGGGCTTTAGTTTTTTAGCCAGCGCGGACGACCGCAGGATCGCGTCGTAAGTCGTGACCAGTGTCGCCTCCGCCGAAGCGTGCGTCCGCAGCGGATTGAGCGCGTCGGCCAGCACCGGCCAGCCGTGGTGTTTGGCCAAAGTCCACACCGCCTCGCTCCAACGCCGCGGATCGGTCGGCTGCGCCGGACCCGCGATGATCAATCCGCGCGCCGCCACCGGAATCAGAACCACCGGATGCGTAACGACCGGTGGCACCACCGGCATCGCAAAAAACGCCTCCCAATCCTGCGCCTTTAATTCGTCCGCCGTCTTGTCCTCGATCGGTGGCAGCGGATCGCGAAACGGCGCGTTCAAGTGAACCGGTCCCGCCGTCGGTCCAAGCGCGCGGTCAAACGCCTGTAGCGTCGTCTGTCGCAGATAGCGCAACAACTCCATGCGCGGCTCCGGCACGGCAAACTCGTGCTGCCAGTTCACGTGTCCGCCAAAAAGTTTCTGCTGGTCGATGGTCTGCCCCGACGAACAGTCGCGCATCTCCGGCGGACGGTCCGCCGTGATGACGATCAGCGGCACGCCGCTTTCCTGGGCCTCGATCACCGCCGGAAAGTAGTTGGCCCCCGCCGTCCCGCTCGTGCACACGAGCACCGTCGGCCGCCCCTGCTGTTTCGCCAAGCCCAGCGCGAAAAAACCAGCCGAACGCTCGTCGAGCACCGGAATCGCCTCGATCTGCGGATGCCGCGCAAACGCCATCGTCAGCGGCGTCGAGCGCGAACCCGGCGAGATCACCGCCTGCGTCACCCCGCTGCGCACAAGCGTCTCCACGAGCACACTGCACCACAAGCTGTTGGTATTTCTAAAATCTAAGGGTGTCATCCCTGCCAAACATGCACCCGCTTACAATCGGTTCAACACGGTATTGATTTCCTATCGCCAAGCTCGCCCGCGCCCTGTTCAGATTGCCGCCATTTTCCCGACCACCATGTTGATCCTCCGCGGCTCCCCCGCCCTCTCCGAATTTCGCCTCAACAAGCTCCTCCACGACCTCGTCGCCGCCGGCCTGCCCGTCCACGCCGTCTCCGCGCAGTTCGTCCACATCGCGGAACTCACCAGCGAACTCACCGCCACCCAAAGTGACGTCCTCGGAAAACTCCTCACCTACGGCCCCCGCCGCGCCTCCGCCACCGTCACCGGCCTCGTCCAGATCGTCGCCCCCCGCCCCGGCACCATTTCACCGTGGTCCTCCAAGGCCACCGACATCGCCCACATCTGCGGACTCGCTGCCGTCAAACGCATCGAGCGCGTCATCGCCTACACCCTGGACCTCGGCTCCGACTCCGTCCTCAGCAGCTCTCAGCTCTCAGCTCTTAGCTCCAAGCTCTCCGACCGCATGACCCAGGTCGTCTTCGCCGACCTCGACGCCTGCGCCGCCCTCTTCAGCCACGAGACCCCGCGCCCGATGGCCAGCGTGCCCGTCCTCGCCCAGGGCCGCGCCGCCCTCGTCTCCGCCAACCAATCCCTCGGCCTAGCCCTCGCCGACGACGAGATCGATTACCTCGTCAAATCCTTCACGACCCTCGGCCGCGACCCGAACGACATCGAGCTGATGATGTTCGCCCAGGCCAACTCCGAGCACTGCCGCCACAAGATTTTCAACGCCACTTGGGACATCGACGGACAGCCGCAAGACAAGTCGCTGTTCCAGATGATCAAGAATACCTACAACCTTCACAGCGAAGGCATCCTCTCCGCCTACAAGGACAACGCCGCCGTCATCTCAGGCACCGTCGGAGGACGCTTCTACGTCAACCCCAAGACCGGCGAATACGCCGCCCACGAGGAGCCAATCCACATCCTCTGCAAAGTCGAGACGCACAACCACCCCACCGCCATCTCTCCCTTCCCCGGCGCGGCCACCGGCTCCGGCGGCGAGATCCGCGACGAAGGCGCCACCGGCCGCGGCTCCAAGCCCAAGGCCGGCCTCTCCGGCTTCACCGTATCCAACTTAAAACTTCCCGGCGCCGTCCAGCCCTGGGAACAAGAGCACGGCAAACCCGGCCGCATCGTCTCCGCCCTCGACATCATGATCGACGGCCCCCTCGGCGCCGCCGCCTTCAACAACGAATTCGGCCGCCCCAACATCAACGGCTACTTCCGCACCTTCGAGCAGGCCGTCCCGTCCGCCACCGCGCCCAACACCACCGAACTCCGCGGTTACCACAAACCCATCATGCTCGCCGGTGGCCTCGGCAACATCCAGGAAGGCCACATCCAGAAGGGCGCCATCAATCCCGGCGACCACCTCGTCGTCCTCGGCGGACCTTGCATGCTCATCGGTCTAGGCGGCGGCGCGGCCTCCTCCATGACCAGCGGCTCCGGCCAGGAAAACCTCGATTTCGCCTCCGTCCAGCGCGACAACGCCGAGATGGAACGCCGCTGCCAGGAGGTCATCGACCGCTGCTGGGCCCTCGGCGACGAAAACCCCATTTCCTTCATTCACGATGTCGGCGCCGGCGGCGTCTCCAACGCCCTCCCCGAACTCGTCAACGACGGCGGACGCGGCGGCAAGTTTGAGCTCCGCAAGCTCCCCAACGACGAGCCCGGCATGTCCCCGCTCGAAATCTGGTGCAACGAATCCCAGGAGCGCTACGTCATGGCCGTCCCCGCCGCGCGCATCGAGACGTTCAAGGCCATCTGCGAACGCGAACGCTGCCCCTTCGCCCTCGCCGGCACCGCCACCGAGGAGAAAAAACTCGTCCTCACCGACTCCCATTTCAACAACACGCCCATCGATCTCCCGCTCGACGTGCTCCTCGGCAAACCGCCGAGAATGCACCGCACCGATCTTTCTCTTTCTCGTTCCCTTTCTCCTCTGCGATTGGACGGCCTCACCCTCGCCGACGCCGTCCACCGCGTCCTCGCCCACCCCACCGTCGCCGACAAAACCTTCCTCATCTCCATCGGCGACCGCACCGTCACCGGCCTGATCTCCC
>JANYJB010000104.1 GCA_025361935.1 Verrucomicrobiota bacterium | reverse complement strand
CGGAAAAGACGCGTTCCGCGGAAACGGCGAAGCGTGGGTGAAGCTCAAAGTTGGTCGAGGTGTTTGGTGTGTCTGTGTTCATAAATCGTTCGGTGCTACGTGGTGCGAGGAAGCGCCTAACCTGTGTTTAACCAACTTGAGATTAGGGGGCTCACGTTGGCTAGTTTTGTTTAACGACAATCAGTGAGACAAGGGTAATCGTAAGATAGTCTAATGGTTATATGAAAATTGAACGCAATGGGACGTTTGGGATAGGCAACCAAAATGTCGCCTAATTCCAAGTTGGCTAATTCGGCATACTCAACGCCAGGCGGAGGGACTGCGCGAGATACTTTGCGGCGTTTGAGCGGTTCAAATAATACGCTAGCCGATAAAAATCCCAAGGGTGGAGCGCGTTGACCTCACCGCGCTCGTTTGGGAGGCGGCTTCACCGCAACGCGTTGAGGTCAACGCGTTCCACCCTCCGGAAATGGCTACCGTTTTTTAATTGCTCTAGGAAATTGGCGGATTGCTCGGGGAGCATCTCAGTCGGGCCGTTGCGGGGGCGTTTTTTTGTCTATTGGCCGAAGAAGCGGCGGAAGTTGGCGTCCACTTGGGCGGTGAGGTCGGCGGCGGGGAGGCCGAGGAGGGACGCGAGGCCGGCGTAGGCGGACTCGATGTTGCCGGGGTGGTTCACGGTGGAACCGTCGGGGGCGGGCGGGAGTTTGTGGGTGTGCCAGAGCTGCGGGGGGAGCATCGCGGGGGCGTCGGTTTCGACGAGCAGGCGGTCAAGGGGGACGGTTTTGAAGGTCTCCCGGTGTTTGGCGTGCTTGGGGTCGAGGAAGGCGCCGTTGAAGGAGAACCAGGCACCGCGCTGGGCGAAGGCGGGGACAAGTTCGGCGGGGCCGCTGTAGGCGTGGAGGAGGAAGCCGCGCTCGGGGACGTTGACGCGGGCGATAATCTCGGAAAGTGCGCCCCAGGCCTGGAGGCAGTGGATGGTGACGGGGCGGTTTTCGGCGCAGGCGAGGGCGAGTTGTTTGAGGAAAACTTCGCCTTGCTCGGGGAGCGGGGCGCGGCGCTGGCCGGCGAGGCGGGGATCGTCGGGGCGGGCGCTGTCGAGAATCCAGCGATCAATGCCGATCTCGCCGACGGCGGCGTGCGGGTGGGCGTCGAGGTGGGTGCGGAGGTTGGCGAACCAGTCAGGGGAACGGTCGCCGGCGTCCCACGGGTGGAGGCCATAGCTGGGGCGGACGAAGGAGAAGCGTTGGGCGAGGGCGGTGACGCGGGGCCAGTCGGCTTCACAGGTGCCGTTGACGACCATGTAGCCGTGGCGGGCGTGGTCCCAGGACGCGGCGATGCGGTCGAGGTGCGGGGCGAGCGTGTCGTCTTGGAGGTGGTTGTGGGCGTCGTGGAGCACGGGCGGAGGGCGGAGGGCGGAGGGGGCGGAGACGGAGTCGGAATGCAGAGTTTTAACCACGAATGGAATCGCCCAATGGGGCGATTCTCTGGGAGCGGTTTAGGCCAATGGCCTTCACAGTTGGGCGGAGGCGCGGCTGATGCCGCAGGGAGTTCGGAGGGAGAAAGAGAAAGATTAAGAGGAAAGAGAAAGATCTATTGGGCGAGGGACTTGATGCGGGCGCGGACGGCGGTGAGGCCGTTTTGGCGGGTGGGGGTCAGGTCTTGCAGGAGGCCGAGGGCGGAGAGAATCACGGGCTCGGTGGCGAGCACTTCGGCGGGCGGGGCGCCGTCGTAGAGTTCGACGAGGAGGCCGACGAGACCTTTGACGAGCGGGGAGTCGGCGTCGTAGCGGAGGCGGAGGCGTCCGTCGGCGATGGTGCCGAGAAGCCAGACCGAGGAGACGCAGCCGGGGACGCGGTGGGCGTCGGTTTTTTCGTCGGCGGGGAGCGCTGGGCGGCGGCGGGCGTGGGCGACGACGGCGGCGAGGCGTTCCTGGCGGTCTTCTATGATGGCGAAGTCTGCGATGAGTTGGGTTTGTTTTTCGGCGACGGTCATGGCGGGCGTTTTTAGAATTCGACGTCGCGGCAGCGGGCTTCGAGTTGGCGGGAGACGAGGTCGATCTGGGCGGCGTCGAGCACGGGTGCGCCGCGCAGGGCGACGGCGGCGGGGATTTCGCGGGGGTTGAGCACGGCGACGGCTCCCTTGCCTCGGCGAAGAATCATCCAGCCGGGGAACGTGAGGATGGGTTGGACGGCGAGATCGGCGCCGAGGAGCTGGCCGAGCCACGTCTGGAGCCAGCGGGCCTGGCGGAGGGCTTGGTCGAGGCCGTGGCGGTCTTCGCCCCACGGGTAGGCGAGGACCTGGCCGTCGTAGATGATTTCGTGTTCGGCGAAGCCGGAGCGGGCGCGGCCTTTGCGGCGGGTTTTTGTTTCGACGGCAAAGACGCCGGAGGGGCCGACGATGACGTGGTCGATGTTGAAGGGGGCCTTGTCGTCGCCGGCGGGGATGTCGTGGAAGACGCGGAAGCCTTGTGATTTCAGAGGTTCGAGGGCTTCGCCGACGATGCGTTCGCCGAAATAGCCGAGGTTGACGTTGCGCCACGTATCAATGCCGGCGACGAGGCGACGGGTGACGAAAATAAGACTGGCGATCAGTCCGATGAGGGCGGCGGCGAAGGCGATGATTTGGGTGGAGCCTGCAAGGTGCACCGCTACCCAAGCCAGGGCTGATCCCACGAGGGGAGGAATGCCGAAGGCGAACAGGATTTCGAAGGTGCTCTTTTCGTCGAGGGCGATGATTTTTCGGCGCAGGCTTTCGCCGGGGCCGCGCAGGAGCTTGGCGTTGTCGGGGAAGGGTGCGCGGTCTTTACGGCTGCGGCGGCGCCAGAGGGCACCGCCTAAAACGAGTGCGAGGAAAATGGCACCGTAAACCAAAATGAAAACCAAGGAGCTGAGCATCGGCGCACGCTGCCCGCGGGAGGGTTGCTAGGCAAACGCTTTGAAAGGACCGGCGGGTTACTTGCGGCGGGCGGCGAGGAGAGGGGGCAGGCGGGCGAGCAAACCGGTGAGATCGGCGAGGCGCAGCGGTTTGGTGAGGTAGTGGTCCATGCCCGACTCCAGGTATTGCTCGCGGTTGCCGACGAGGGCGTGCGCGGTGACGGCGGCGACGACGGGCTGGCGTGCGAGGGGAAGCTCGGCGCGCAGGGCGCGGGTGGCGGCGGGGCCGTCCATCTCGGGCATTTCCACGTCCATGAGCACGAGGTCGAACGGGTGGCGGCGCAACGCGCCGAGCGCTTCGAGGCCGTCGGCGGCGACCTCTGGCGCGTAGCCGAGTTTTTCCAGGGTGAGCTTGGCGACCTTTTGGTTAATCTGGTTGTCCTCGGCGATGAGGATGGTCGCGGGGTGGCGGGCGGCGAAGGTGGGATCAAACACGTCCTGGTTGCGCGAAGCGGAGGAGGGCGGCGGAGTGGTCGCGACGGGCGCGGTGATGGTGAAATAAAAACACGAGCCGACACCCGGCTTGCTCTCCACCCACATGCGGCCGCCGTGCATCTCGGCGAGGCGTTTGCTGATGGCGAGCCCGAGGCCGGTGCCGCCGTAGCGGCGGGTGGTGGAGACGTCCACTTGGCTGAATTGCCGGAAGAGACAGTCGAGGCGGTCGGCGGGGATGCCGATGCCGGTGTCGCTGACGCTGAGGGTGAGTTCGACGGAGCCTTCCCGGAGCGGTTGCGAGGAGACGCGGACGAGGATGTCGCCGCCGGAGGTGAATTTGACGGCGTTGGAGAGGAGGTTGACCAGGATCTGACGGACGCGGGTGACATCGCCGAGGACGCAGGCGGGGGTGCCCGGAGCCAACTCGGTGTGGATGGTGATGTCTTTTGCCTGGGCGGGGGCGGCGAGCAGGTCCACGGCATCGGCCACGCAGGCGGCGACGGTGAAGGGGATAAATTCAAATTCCATCCGGCCGGCCTCGATCTTGGAGAAGTCGAGGATGTCGTTGATGATGGTCAGCAACAATTCGCTGCTGTTGCGGATGGTGTCGAGGTAGTCGGCCTGTTCCTGGTCGAGCGAGGTGGAGTGGAGCAGCGTGGTCATGCCGAGCACGGCGTTCATGGGCGTGCGGATCTCGTGGCTCATGGCGGCGAGGAACTGGCTTTTGGCGACGACGGCGGCCTCGGCCTGGAGGCGGGAGCTATCGAGCTGGGTGCGGGTGGCGTCCAGTTCGGTGATGATGCGGCTTTGCTGCATGACCATCCGGCGGAGTTCCATGGCGTTGATCACGTGATGGCGGAGGGTCGAGAGGGCGCGGACCTGAAACGGGGTGAGTTCGCGCGGGCGGCGATCGATCACGCAGAGCGTGCCGAGGGCGAAGCCGTCTTTGGTGATGATGGGGGCGCCGGCGTAGAAGCGGATGTCCGGTGAGCCGGTGACGAGCGCGTTGGTGGCGAAGCGGGCGTCGTGGGTGGCGTCCTGGACGATGAAGAGATCGCGCTTGGGTTCGCAGATGGCGTGGGCGCAAAAGGAGAGTTCGCGCGGGGTCTCGCTGGCGTCGAGGCCGATGTGGGACTTGAACCACTGGCGGTCGGAATCGACCAGGGAGATGAGGGCGATGGGGGTTTCGCAAATCTCGGCGGCGAGCCGGGTGAGGTCGTCGTAATCTGACTCTGCGGGGGTGTCCAAAACTCGGAGTGAGGCGAGTGTCTGGATGCGTTCGGTCTCGTTGTCGGGGATGGGGGGATGCCGATCGCGTTGCAGATCCATTCGTAATCAAATTCAGAAGCGTGCTAAAACTGCAACTGCGCCTCGAACGGTTTTGGGTTCAATCGTAGAAAACGGCCTCGTTGGTCTGGAAGAGGGCGTGGGCGAGGCGGGCCCAGGCGTCGAGGGGGCCTTCGTTGCGGGCGCCGCCTACGGGGCCGTTGTCGGCGAAGCGTTTGAAGGGGTTGAACTGGCCGCGCCGGTTGTTGGGCGAGGGGGTGTTGTCGATGCGAAGGGGGGTGTCGGTGGTTGTCGGCGTGGCCTTGACGTAGCTGGTGGCAAGGGCGATCTCGTGCAGGGTGGGCGGGCGTTGGAGGACGGCGTAGTAGAGCGAGATGACGCGGTCTTCGGTGTGGGTGAGCTTCACGAACTCGGGGCGCTGGGTGAGCTTGCGGGCGGTCTCGATGATGAGCGGGTTGTTCATGAAGAACAGGGCCTGCTGGGGCACGGTGGTTTCGTAGCGGCGGCCGCTGGGGACATCGGGGCTGGGGAAATCGAACTGGGTGAAGAGCTCGGGCGGGTTGCGGCGGTCGATGAAGGTGTAGAGCGCGCGGCGGGTGGCGAAGCCTTCGCTGCTGAGGCGGACGGACTTGCCGCCGACGGCGGGGTCGAGGCGGCCGGCGATGGCGAGGATGGAGTCGTGCATCTCTTCCAGGTCGAGGCGGCGGAGGTTGTAGCGCCAGTTGAGACGGTTGTAGGGATCTTTGGCGGCGTAGGCGGGGTTGTCGGTGTTGGCCTGCTGGTAGGTGGCGCTGAGAACGATGAGGCGGTGGAGTTTTTTGATGGACCAGCCGTCCTGCACGAAGCGGGCGGCGAGGTAGTCGATCAAGGCGGGATGACTGGGCGGGGCGGACTGGTTGCCGAGGTCGTCTGGCGTGGGGACGAAGCCTTCGCCGAAATGCTGCTGCCAGACGCGGTTGACGAGGACGCGTGGGGTGAGGGGGTTGGTCGGGCTGGCGATGTCGCGGGCGAGTTCGAGGCGACCGCTGCCTTGCGCGTAAAGGGGGCGGTTGGCGGGATCGGGCGAGAGAATCTCGAGGAAGCGGCGGGGAACGATTTCGCCTTTGTTCTGGGCTTCGCCGCGGATGAGGACGGGGAAGTTGCGCGGGCTACGGCTGTCGATGAGGACTTCGGCGCGGGGTGGGGCGCCGACATGGTTGGCCTCGAGGTCGCCAATCTGGGCCTGCAACGTGACTTGCCGGCGGATCAATTCCTTTCGTTTTTCGGCATCAATCTCGTTGGCGCGGCGGGCCGCCTGAAAATCCTCGCGGAGGGTGGCTTCCTTGGCGGCGAGCTCATCGGATTTCGCGACGTAGTCACGGTAGTCGGGAGTATCGGCGACGGGCAGGAGGGTGGGAAGGTCGGCGCTGCGCTGCGGCTGGGTGCAACTGGCAAAGATGCCGTAGAGGGAGTAATAATCCTTGGTCGGGATGGGATCGAATTTGTGGTCGTGGCAGCGGGCGCAGGAGACGGTGAGGCCTAAGAAGGCTTTGGAGGTGACGTCGATGCGGTCGTTGATGATGTCGTTGGGGTTGCCGTCGAACTGGTTGCCGAGGGTGAGGAAACCCATGGCGGCGAGGATGCGGCGGTCGCCGGGGGATTTTTCGTCGGGGAGGGTTTTGCGGTGGAGGGACTGGAGAACGAGCTGATCGGCGGCGAGTTGTTCGGTGATGAAGGTGGTGTAGGGTTTGTCGGTGTTGAAGGCGTCGATGACGTAGTCGCGGTAAGTCCACGCGCCGGCGGAGCGGGGGTCGCCACGTCTTTTGACCTGGCCTTTGGTGTCGGCGAAGCGGGCGACGTCGAGCCAGGCGCGGGCGGAGTGTTCGCCGTAGTGGGGAGAGGCGAGGAGGCGGTCGACTACCTTGGCGTAGGCGTCTGGCGCGGTGTCGGAGAGGAAGGCTTGGATTTCCGCTTCAGTCGGCGGGAGGCCGGTGAGGTCGTAGGTGACGCGGCGGAGGAGCGTGCGGCGGTCGGTGGCGGCACTGGGCTGCATGTCGGCGGCCTCGAGGTCGGCGAGGATGAAGTTGTCAACGGGGGTGCGGCACCAGTCGGGATGCCGGGTGGCGGGCACGGCGGGTTGAACGACGGGCTTGAAGGACCAGTGGTCTTTGCTCGGGGTGTAGATGTGGACGGGGGTGGCGGTGCCACGGGCGTCGGGGGCGGCGGCGACCACGGCGGTGGTGCGGGGATCGGGGGCGCCGCGGCGGATCCACTCGGCGAAGTCGGCGATGATGTCGTCGGAGAGTTTGCCGCCCTTGGGGGGCATGCGGAGGTCGGGGTTGCCGTAGCGGATGGCCTCGATGAGGAGGCTTTTTTCGGGATCTCCGGGGACGATCGCGGTGCCGCTTTCGCCGCCTGCCAAGACGCCGGCGCGGGTGTCGAGCCGGAGGTCGGCTTTGAGTTTCTCAGCCTGTTCGCTGTGGCAGCGGTAACACTGGTCGGAGAGGACGGGGCGGATTTTGGTTTCGAAGAACTGGAGGTCTTCGGGGGAGATGGAAGGGGGCGGCGCGACGTCGGCCGCCAGTCCGGGGATGACGGAGAGGAGAAAAGCCGGGAACGCCAGTAAGGTTGAGAGGCGCATGGGCGGGGCGGTCAGGCGAGGATGGGTTGGACGACCTGGCCGAAGTTGTCGGTGAGGCGGAAGTCGCGGCCGTTGAAACGGTAGGTGAGCTTGGTGTGGTCGAAGCCGAGGCGATTTAGAATGGTCGCGTGGAGGTCGTGGACGTGGACCTTGTCAGTGATGGCGGCGGCACCTAGCTCGTCGGTGGCGCCGTGGACCACGCCGCCTTTGATGCCGCCGCCGGCCATGACGGTGGAGAAGGCCTTGGCGTTGTGGTCGCGGCCGGGGTTGTCGTAGCCGTTGCGGTCCTTGGTGGGCTTGCGGCCGAATTCGCCGCCCCAGATGACGAGCGTGCTGTCGAGGAGGCCGCGTTGTTTCAGGTCGCCGAGGAGCGCAGCGAGGGGTTGGTCGATCTCGGCGGCCTTGGCTGAGAGTTTGGTTTCGAGGTCCTGATGGTGGTCCCAGCCGTCGTGCCAGACTTGGACGACGCGCACGCCGCGTTCGACGAGGCGGCGGGCGATGAGGAGCTGGCGGCCGGTGTCGGTGTCGCCGTAGGCGGCGCGGGTGGTTTCCTTTTCCTTGCGGATGTCGAAGGCATCGGTGGCCTCGGTCTGCATGCGGAAGGCGGTCTCGTAGGACTGGAGGCGGGTCTCGAGGGCGGCTTCGCGCTGGACGTTGTGGGAGTGGAGGGTGTTGAGCTGGTTGACGAAATCGAGCTGGCGGCGCTGCTCCGACTGGGGGAGGTAGGAGTTGCGGATGTTTTGGATCATCTGGTCCACGGTGGTGGCCTGGGTGTTGATGGCGGAGCCTTGGAAGACGCCCGGGAGAAAAGCGGCCTGGTAGTTGGCGGCGCCACCGATGGGGAGGCCGCCTTTGCGCAGGGAGATGAAGCCGGGAAGGTTTTGGTTTTCGGTGCCGAGGCCGTAGATAATCCACGAGCCGAGGCTGGGTTTGGAAATGCGGAGCGAGCCCGTGTTCATGAACACAGTGGCAACGTCGTGGGCGGGGATGTCGGTCCACATCGAGCGGATCACGGCAAGGTCGTCCGCGTGCTCGGCGGTCTTCGCGAAGACGTCGCTGATCTCGATGCCGGCGCGGCCGTATTTTTTGAAGGCGAAGGGCGAGCCCATCGCGATGCCGCCACCGGGGAGCGATTTATTGTTGAGGGCGGTGAGAGTGGGCTTGGGGTCCCAGGTGTCGACGTGAGAAGGGGCACCTTGGGCGAAGATGTGGATGACGGCCTTGGCTTTGGCGGGAAAGTGGGGGGCGTGGGGCAACAGGAGGCCGCCGCCGGTGGCGGGAGCGGAGTCGGGTGAGGCAAAGGCGGAAAGAGGGTCGATGACGGAGGCGAGGCTGAGGGCACCGAGACCCATGCCAACACGGCTCAGGAACTGACGGCGGGTGAGGAAATAGTCCTCGGGGTTCGTCGAAATGCCGCAACAGGGGTGGTTGTGGTGATGGTGTTGGTCAGACATGGTGGGTGGGGTTGCCAACTATGACGCAGAATAGTTGCCGCCGGTTTCAACGGGGACGGCGCGGAGGGGTGAAAAGCCGAATAAAATCAGGATGCCAGCGCGGGCATGGGGCAGTCGAGAGCGGAAGCGAAGGCGCGCAACAGCTCGACTTCGCCCACGCGCACCGCGCCGTCCGAGGTGATGACGTGGGCGCCGGCGGTGAGGAGGCGCTGCTTGATGGGGAGTGAGCCTTGGGCGAGGCGGTCGAGCGCGGCGTCGAGGCGTTCGAAGCTACACTCGGCGGGCGAGAGGAGCGAAAGGCGGCCTTCGAGGAGCCGGAGTTGGTTGGCGCCGGCGGCGAAGGCTCGGACGGCGTCGGCCTCGTCGTCGGCAGCGGCGCGGGCGAGCGCGGACAACACGAGGGCGAGTTCGCGTTCCAGAGCTTGGAAGGAGTAGATTTCGTCGCCGGGCGCGTGGGGGGCCTTGCCGAGCGCGAGGTGGTGGGAGAGGACTTTTTGGAGGGCGAACTCGAAGGTGGTGACGCGGCCGTCCGAGTGGACGAGTTCGTCGAGCGTGTCGAGGAGCCGCGAGAGTTCGGCGGCGGGCAGGTCGTGGAGGGCGGGAAGCGAAAGCAGGACGAGTGGCAGGCGGGCTTCGGGGCGGAGGTCGCGCAGCGCGGAGTCGAGAGTGGCGACGGCGGCGGCGAGGGCGGGGCCGCCGTGTTGAGCGATAAGGGACTGCTGGCGCGCGCGAGCTTCGGGAGAGGTGTCTAGGAGAAGTCCGCAGATGAGCGCGCCGGCGGTGGCGGTTGAGCGTGTGGCTTCGCGG
>JANYJB010000072.1 GCA_025361935.1 Verrucomicrobiota bacterium | reverse complement strand
CGATCTCGTTTTTCTTGATCAGAAAAAGGAGGAGATCGAGGGGGCCTTCAAAGACCGGAAGCTTGATACGATAGTCGGCGTCGGGAACCACGGTTTGGAGATGCTTGGCGGTCGTTGATGCGCGGCAACGAAAAACTACCGCCGGCGCAGGGGCGCGACGTAATAGCCGTCGGTGTTGCGGGCGGACGGCAGAAGCGTGTGTGCGGGGGCTTCCGGCCGGGGTGCGAAGTCGGGGTTGGCCTGCAGGAAGTCGGTGACGATATCGGCGTTTTCGTGATGGCTGAGTGAGCAGGTGGCGTAAACGAGGAGTCCGCCGGGGTGCACGTGGCGCGCGAAGCGGGCGAGCAGATCGCGCTGAAGGGCGGCGGCCTGCGCGATGGTTTCGGGTGTAGTGCACCATTTGAGATGCGGAGCGCGCCGCCAGGTGCCCGTGCCGCTGCACGGCGCGTCAATCAGGACGCCGTCGTAGAGCGCGTCGGCGGTGGGCGCGGCGGAGAGGATGCGGATGTTGGCTAGGCGGGCGCGTTGGGCGCGCTCGCCGAGTTCGTCGAGGGCGTTGCGGCGGATGTCGTGCGCATCCACGCGTCCGCGCGGGCCGAGCAGGCGGGCGAGTTGCAGGGTTTTGCCGCCGGCGCCGGCGCAGGCGTCGAGCCAGCGGCCGCCGGGCAGTTCGCCGATTTGGTGAAGCAGGAGTTGGGAGCCGAGGTCTTGCACCTCGAAAAGGCCGTGACGGTGGGCTTCGGTTTGTGTGAGATCGGCCTCGGCTAAAACTTCAAGCGCGGAGGGAAGCTCGGCGGACGGGCGGATGTTCCAGCCTTGTTCGGCGAACTCGGAGAGGAGCGGGGCGGGGTCGTCCGTCTGCACGCGAATCCAGAGCGGGGCGCGAGTGTTGAGCACATCGAAATCCGGAGAGACGACGGCGGCCGGGCAGTGTTCTGCGAACCATGACGGGATGAGCAGGGCGGCGTCGGAGCCAAGGTATTTTGCTTTTGCGGTAACCGTGGCGGGCGTGGCGGGCCAGTCTCCGGTCCATTCTTTGCGGAAGGCGTTGGTGGCGGGGGTTTCGGCGGCGAGCCAGGCGGTGGTGCGGATGGCATCGTCTTTCGAGACGGCAAGCTTGGCGTCTATCCACGGCAGGTGGCGGAGTGCGGTGTAGAGGAGTTCGCGGTAAAGGCGGCGGTCGCGGCTGCCGAAGCGTTTTTCGCGCGCGAGCATCTGTTGGAGCCGCGAGGGGAGGTTGCGATCATTGGAGACGTGGGGACGCAGCGCGGCGAACAGCGCAAGAAAGACGCGGCCCTGACTGGCGGCGGGGGAGCGGCGGACGTCGTCCATCAGGCGCGCCTTAGAACTTCGCGAGTTCGATTTTCACGCTAAAGCCGACCGAGCTTTCACGGGTATCGCCCTCGCTGAAGGCGAGCAGATAGCTGATAAACCAGATGTTTCGGATGTTTTGGCGCAGGCCGTATTCCTGGCGGGTGAACCGGTTTTTCTGGGAGTCGTAGGCGACCATGCTGATGGCTTCGTAGACTTCGTTGAGGAAGTAGTGAAGGTCAGCGGTGTATTGCTGGATGCCATTGATGGATTGGGGCAAGGCTCCGGAGTAAGGCGTAAAGTTTGTTTTTTCCAGGTAGTCCGAACCCAGTCGCAGAGACCACACGTTGGCGTCCTTGAAGGTCACGCCCATGTTGAGCTCGCGAAGGCGCATGTCGCTCGGGGTGACGTTTTGATGGAGGTCAAACTGGACCCAGCGGGCGGGCGTGACGAGGAGCTGGGCCTGGATCGCCGAGAAGCGGGCGGCGTGCTGGGGGTCGAAGCTCCAGTCGGTGGCGAGGTTGAAATCGGCGAGGTTGCGGGAGCCGTATTGTTTGTCGCGTGTTTGGAGGAGGTTGTCCCAGCCGAGGCGGAGGGTGTTGGTGTTCTTCAGCGTGTCGATGTCGCGGCGGTCGCCGAGGCCGAGAGGCTGGAGGTAGCTGGAGAAAGTGTCGCGGTCGATGGGCGGAATGTAACGCTGGCCCTTGTCGGTCTGCGGAATGTAGCGGTAGGAAACGTAGGGGGTGACCTCGTGGCGCAGGCCGTCGATGCCCCAGCGTTCGTTTTTGTAGTCGTAGGTGGCGTTGGCGTGGAGCTCGGCGTCGAAGCCGATTTCGCCGAGCATACGCGCGTAGTCGTTGCGACCGAGCTGAGCCTGGTCGTAATAGGTGAAACGCGTGCCGACGACAGGTTTGACGGAGAGCCATTCGCGGGGTGTGAAGGGGCGGGTGAGCGAGTAGTAGGCGTCGAGGCGGTCAACCGTCAGCGTGGGGCCGGCGACGATGGCGTTGGTGGGCTCGGCGTCGCGGAGGACGGCGAAGCTGGCGTTGAAGCGGTGGTAGATACCGGAGCCAGCCTCGAGGGGCAGACCGTCAAAACGCACTTCGGGCAGGCGCTGCTGGACCGCTTCGTAGTTGTTCGGCTGAAACCGCGTGAAGGCGGAAACCACGTAGCTCGGCTGCGTGTAGGTGCCTTCGAGGAAATTGTCGGGTTCTTGGGTGTTGCGATAAGTGTCGGGGCGGAAGTCGCGCACGACCGCCGAGTCGGACCAGTAGTTGACGGCACCGAGGAGGGAGAGGTGTTCGCCGATCGTTTGGTAATGTTCCCAAGACACGAAGTCGCGGTCCTCGGGGATGGGGCGCAGGAGGATGTCGGTTCCCAGCTTGCCGTGGTCGTTGATGTAACCGGTGGTCAGCTTGCCGCGAACGGTTTGGTCGGCGTCGGCGAATTTGTATTCCACGCCTGGCCCCACTAGCACGCCGCGGTTGGTGTAGAGACCAAGGTCGCCGCCGGCCTTGATGGAGGGGTTGACCGGGGCGAGCAGGCCGAGTTCGGCATAGGCACCCATCTTCGAGCTGAAGCCGGCGCGGGCCGTCATGTAAGAAAAAATCGGATCTTTGACCACCTGCTTGTAAGACGGGACTGAAATCGGACGAAGCGGTCCTACACCGACCTGCGCGTTCTTTGTTTTGACGCTTTGGCCGGGGATGTAGGTGAGCGAAGACGCTTTGAGCGTGGGTGTGAGAATGCTGGGATCGGAAAACGTCAGGATGGCGTCATGAATGATGACGGACTGCGGGCCGCCTTCGACTGAGGCGCCGGTTATGAAGTAGGGAGGGGAGCCGGCCCGCACGTTTTTGACCGTGTAGGTCTTGTCGTTGAGATTGTAGGTGAGCTCGTCTGCCAGCATACGCTCGGAACCCCGGGTCATGGAGACGTTGCCGACGGCACGAGCGATCTGGGTCTTTGGGCTGTAGTGGATCTCGTCGGCTAGAAGCAACAGATTGTCGTAGGTTAAGCGAGCACCCCCTGTGAAAACGGTCTCCGTTTCGGTTGTGCTCGTATGGGGGGCCGAGATTTTGGGTAAAACCATCGCTCCATGAAGAAGCGATGCGCTGGCGATGAGGAGGACGGGCAGGAAACGTCTAATCACGATGACCCGCAGCTAAGGCGGCGGACTCGCCGCAAGCAAGCTCCCACTGGCGCATCTGTTTATGAAGGCGAAAGCGGGAATCTGGCGCACTTTTCGCTTTCAGGTGCCTGTCAAACCTCACATCGTCGTCGACCGCGTTCTAATCTTTCCACATGGCCCGCTCCTCAGTCTCCCGCAAATCCACCGCACTCAAAGAACTTGCCCAGCTCCGGACCGAAATCCGCACTTTGGGCACCTCGCTCGGACGGGTGATCACGCAGATCGAAGGGCCCGGCACGCTGGCCACGGTCGAGCGTCTGCGCACGCTGGCCAAGGCGAGCCGCGCGGGTGACGTCGCCTCCGCCGCCGCGCTCGGCGAAACCGTGTCCGCGCTCACGCCCGCCGAGGGTTTCAACCAGGCGATGGCCTTCACGCTCTATTTCGAGCTGGTCAATCTCGCCGAGGAAAACTTCCGCATCCTGCTTCTCCGTCGCCGCCGCGCCGCGCGCCTCAATGCCGATCCGAAATCCGCCGAGGCCCGCCCGATGCGCGAGTCCATCGAGTCGGCCATTATCGAGCTGAAGCAGCGCGGCGTCGATGGAGTGGCCATGCAACGGCTCGTGGACAACATTGCCATCGAGCTCGTCTTCACCGCGCATCCCACCGAATCGAAGCGCCGCACCCTCCTCGCCAAGCTCCGGCGCCTGGCCGAAATCCTCCGCCATCGCGGCAATCCCGAGGCCGGAAACCTTTCCTTCGCCGACCCCGCCTGCGTCGAGCGCGAGATCGCCTCGCTTTGGCTGACCGACCGCAGCCGCGTGGCCCGGCCCGAGGTGGCCGACGAGGCCCGCACCGGCCTCTGGTATTTCCAAAGCACGCTCTACGAGACGCTGCCCCGCCTCCACGCCGACATGGAGCGCGCTCTCAACCTCCACTATCCCGACGTCAAGGCACCCGCCCGCTGGCTCACCTTCGGCTCCTGGATCGGCGGCGACCGCGACGGCAATCCCAACGTCACCGCCGCTGTCACCGCGCAAGTTCTCGGCCTGCACCGCCGTCTCGCCTTGGAAAAAATGGGCCACGCCGTCCGCGAGTTGTCGCATAACCTCACGGTTTCCGACCTGCGCGAATCCGTTTCGCCCGCCGTGCGCCGCCAGTTGAAGGAGTGCCGCCACCTGTCGAAGCACATCGAGCAGCTCGCTAGCCGTTATCCGCACGAGCCCTACCGACTCCTTCTTGGAGCCCTCGGCGAACGTCTCGGCCTCGCCGTTGCCGAAATCAAGGGCGGTGCGGTGCTCACCGATGCCGCGCCCGACGACGAGGCGCCGTTGCCCGCCGAGACCGTCCGCGAGACGTTCGACGTCATCAGCGCCAGCCTCAAGGCCGGTCGCGGCGCGCTGCTCGCCGAGGGCGAATTGCGCGAGGTTCAGCACACGCTCGACATCTTCGGCCTGCACACCGCCCGCCTCGACCTGCGCCAGCACTCCGCGCATCACGAAAACGCCATCGCCGAGCTGCTCGACCGCTCCGACTACGCCAAGCTCGACGAGCTCGCCAAGCGTGAACTTCTCGCCGCCGCGCTCGCCACCGCCAAGCCCCTTGGCAAAACCGCCCTCGCCAAACTTTCCCCTTCGACGCGCAACGTCCTCGATCCGCTCCATGTCGCCGCGATCGCCGCCGAGAAGTTCGGCCCCGGCGCCCTCGGCATCTACATCATCAGCATGACGGACGCCGTCTCCGACGTGTTGGAGGTTGCCTACCTGCACAAACTCACCGGCGCCAACCTGCCCATCGCGCCGCTTTTCGAGACGCTCGACGACCTCAACCGCGCGCCCGACATCCTTGCCGCGTTGTTCACGCATCCTGCCTACGCGTCGTTCCTCGCTGCCGGTGCTCGCCACCAGCACATCATGCTGGGCTACTCGGATTCCAACAAAGACTGCGGCTACTTCACCGCCACCTGGGCGCTCTACAAAGCCCAGGAAACCATCGCCGCCGTCTGCCGCGCGCACGACGTGCGCGTCACGCTCTTCCACGGTCGCGGCGGCAGCATCGCCCGCGGCGGCGGCCCCGCGGCCAAAGCCATTCTTGCGCAACCCATCGGCCTGCTCGACGGCGGCATCCGTGTGACCGAGCAGGGCGAGGTGCTCTCCACGCGCTACCACGATCCCGATCTCGCGCACCGCATCCTCGAGCAAATGGCCTACGGCGTTTTGCTCGGCTCGCACGCTGCGCAACAACCCTTCGCGCCGCCCGCCGAATGGTTGCAGGCCATCGAGACGATGAGCGAAGCCGGTTTCGCCGCCTACAAGGCGCTCGTCCACGACGATCCCGATTTCCTCGTGTTCTGGAAACAGGCCACGCCCATCGACGAGATCAGTAACCTGAAGTTTGGCTCCCGTCCCACCTTTCGCCGCAACACCACCAGCGTGGAAGACCTGCGCGCCATCCCGTGGGTGTTCTCCTGGATGCAGAGCCGGTTCAACTTCCCCGGCTGGTATGGCCTCGGCTCCGCGCTGCACGCCGTCCTCAAGAAAGGCCCCAAGGCCCGCAAGCTCCTCCGCCAGATGCACGCCGAGTGGCCGTTTTTCCAGACGCTCATTGACAACGCCCAGCTCACCATGCGCAAGGCCGACATGGGCATCGCCGCGCTCTACGCCGGACTCGTGGAAGATACGAAGCTCCGCGCGCGCATCTTCGGCATCCTCACCGCCGAGTTCGAGCGCACCGAGCAGGCCATCCTCGTCATCACGGGACAGAAGCAGCTCCTCGCCGGCGAGCCGGTGTTGCTCAAGTCCGTCCAGCTGCGCAATCCCTACATCGACCCGCTCAACTACCTCCAGGTTGAGATGATTCGCCGACTGCGCGACGGCAAGCTTGGCAAAGCTGAGGATGAAGCCACCCGCGCGGTCGTCGAACTCACCATCAACGGCATCTCCGGCGGATTAAAAAACACCGGCTGAGCAAACCCACGCCAGCGTTCAAAATTAACGAATCGTCCGGCCCTGAACGGAATCTCCTTAAAATCTGCCCGCGTTGGGCATCTTTTAAGCTTATGAAAACGCCGAATGCTTTCGTTACCATGAACACCAAAACCGATGGGTCCCCCCTTTCCGTAAAGATTGCCGATACGGAAATCGCCCGCCTGACGCGCCTTTGCCGCTATTTCCGCCCTTGGTATCCGGGTCTCAAACCTCATTCCACCGATCCTCTTCCATCGGGAAACGAACAGGAAATGCGGGCCAAGCTCATCCGTCAGATTCTTACGGATGCGAGCATGGCTCTTGAGGAAAATATTTCCGGCATGACGTTGGAAGACGCCACGGCCTTCGTGCGTCATTTCCGCATCGAAGTGAAACCCGGCGTCAACCGACAACTGACGCGTGAGCATGAGGATCGTTCCTCCATCGAAAAACTTCTGAAGGATCTGCCCGAAGTTTGAGAGATGGTTCCGTGAAGGGGGTCTGCTGAGATGAAGAAGGCCGTGATCGTTTCCCGTGCTGTGGGCGATGTCAGGAGATGAAGAGCGGATGATCGTCGAAAAAACCGCTTGCTTCCGCCAAAGGCATCCTGCTTTCTGCACCCTCTTCCGATAGTTCGGGCTGTAGCGTAGCCTGGTAGCGCGCTTGCATGGGGTGCAAGAGGTCGTGAGTTCGAATCTCACCAGCCCGACCATTTTCCCCGTTACGTCCAACGTAGTCAAAAGACGTAACTTCCCAGATATCAGAGGAGATTTATGGAATTACGAGATTTTTTGCTCGTGACTCAGGGTGATTGCTCAGGACTGAATTTGATCCGTTTTGACCCTGTTTCTGTGCTTTTTATTGTGTCGTGTATGACATCCCTTGCACGACGGCAGCCACCATGCCGTCAGGGACGGCAAACGAGACAACTTCAGTTTTAGATTCACCCGCAGCAAGAGACACCCCGCTAATCCATCGGCTCTTCACCAAATATGAGCCCCTCTTGGGATTGATGATGATTAAGCCACGCGGAGTCTGGTGGCGTTCCAATCCATACCGGAAAACAACGTGTCAAAGGCAGATCTAGGTAATCAGATCGGGAGGGACGTTGGAGAGGGCTTCTTCAACGGTGGTGAGGCCCATCTTGACCTTGAGCATTGAGTCTTGGTGGAGCGTCTTCATGCCGTTCTTCATGGCGATGCGCTTGAGCACGGCGACTTCGACCTCCTTGTTGATGCCTTCGGTGAGTTCCTCGTTGTTGATCATCAGCTCGTGGATGCCGACGCGGCCTTTGTAGCCGGTGCCGTTGCACATCGGGCAACCCTGAGGGTTGGCCTTAAAAATCTGGCCGCTCCAGCCGAGCGCTTTCTCCATGATTTCCTTTTCGCGACCGGCGGGTTCGTAGGGCTGTTTGCAGTTTTTACAGACACGGCGGAGCAGGCGCTGGGCGCATACGCAGACGAGCGAGGCGGAGATGTTGAAGGGTTCGACTCCCATCTCGCCAATACGTGCGATGGTCGAAGGCGCGTCGTTGGTGTGGAGCGTGGAGACGAGCAAGTGACCGGTGAGCGCGGCTTCGACGGCGATCTGGGCGGTTTCCTCGTCGCGGATTTCGCCGACGAGGATAATGTCGGGGTCCATGCGCAGGTAACAACGCAGAGCGCGGGCGAAGGTGAGGCCGATGGCGCGGCTCATCTGCATCTGGTTGATGCCGGCGAGGGTGTATTCGATGGGATCCTCGGCGGTCTGGATGTTGACGTCGGGGGTGTTCACTTCGCCTAGGGCGGAGTAAAGGGTCATGGACTTGCCAGAGCCGGTGGGGCCGCAGTGGAGGATCATTCCGTAGGGCTGGCGAATGCACTCCCGGTAGCGGGTGAGGTTTTCTTCGGAAAAGCCGAGCGCTGGGAGGGGAAGGGTGCTCTTGGTCTTGTCGAGAATGCGCATGACGACCTTCTCGCCGTGGTTCATCGGGCCGGTGGCCACGCGGAGGTCGATGTCGATGTTCTTTTTGGTGTATTTTTTGAAGACGATGCGTCCGTCCTGCGGCAGCCGGCGTTCGGCGATGTCGAGGTTGCACATGATCTTGAGGCGGGTGACGAGGCCGTTGGAAACCTGCTTGGGGAGGCGAAGCTTTTCCTGGCAGAGGCCGTCGATGCGGTAGCGGACGATGAGTTCCTTTTCCTGAGGCTCGATGTGGATATCGGATGCGCCGCAGATGTAGGCGTCTTCGATGATACGGTTCGTGAGCTGGATGATGGGCGCGGAGTCCTCGCTTTCGAGATCGGCGGCGCTTACCTCACTTGAACCTTCGGTGTTGTAGGCGCTGCTTATAACGTCGGCGACTTTTGAGATGTCGATATCGCCGTCGCCGGCCTTTGCGTCGGTTTTAAAATATTTTTTAAGAAGCGACTCAATGAGCGGAGCCGATCCGACGTGAATATCCTCGATGATGAGTTCGGTGGCTTGCTGGAACGCCTCGCGTTTGGCGTAGTCGAGCGGGTTGGCCATCAGCACGGCGACCGAATTGGGCGACAGGCGCTTGTAGGGGAAGATGCCTTCGCGGCGGATGATGGCGTCGCCAATAGCCTCGACGAGGTTGTCGTCGATGGCGAGTTCCTCGGCCTTGGTGACGAGGGGGTGGTTGGTGAGGCGGGCGATGAACTTGGCGGTGTCCTCGGCGCTGAGCTGGTGCTTTGGGTCCTGCATGCGTTGCAGGAGGCTGGCGGAGTATTCGGCGACTTCTTGGAGAAGCACGAGATCGCTGTCCGAAAAGGCGCAGTTGATGTCGATGGCGGGTTCTTTGTTGAGGAGCTGGATGGCGCCGATCACGACATTGGTCTTGAGGGGCACGGTGAGCATCGAGCGCACGTCGAAACCGGTTGTCTGGGCCATCGAGAGCATCATGGGTGCCTGCGTCGCGGTATTGCGGAAAAACCGAGGGGTGCCCTCGGCGATCACTTTGCCGACGATGCCTTTGCCCATGGGGAGCTTGAGGGTGAGCAGCTTGGCGGCCGTTTCCTTGAAGTGGGCCTCTTTGACCTTGTCGTCACCCCAGAGGGAGGGGGAGTAGTAAACGTGTTTGAAAACGATGTCGTTGCCCTCTACGAGATAGAGCGTCATCGACTGCGCGTGGAGCGCCTCGACGATTTTTGAGGCGGTCAGCTCGATCACCGAGGCCATGTCCTCGCGGCTGGGAGCGGGCTTTGATATGACCTTAATCAGCAGAGATCGCCGCAGGGTGTTGGAGAGGGATGCCGATGCCATGGGGGGAGGGCGCCTTGATGGCGGCGTTGTGTCTGGAATTGCCACCCGGAGACCAATGTCGCAATGACAATCCGGCATGGCCTTCAAACTTTGATGTTAAAACAACCTATGTGGAAACGACTGAAGGCTTGGTTTGCGCGCATTCGCACCGCATCTGCGCGTTCAACGGGAGTCCTAGGCGAGCGGGTGGCGGCGGATTTTCTGGCCGACGCCGGATTCAAGATCATTGCCCGCAACTGGCGCAGCCCGCGAGACCGTCGCGATGAAATCGACCTCGTTTGCCGCGACGGCGAGGTTCTGGTGTTTGTGGAGGTCAAGACTCGCTCCGCCACCGCGCTCGTGCCCGGCTACTTCACGGTCGATACACGCAAGAGAAAGGTCCTGCGCCGCGCCGCGACCGCCTACTTGCGGCAACTTCATCCGCCGCCGGAAACTTTCCGGCTGGATGTCATGGAGGTGACAACCCTTGGCAACGCCAAGCCGAAGGTCAGGCATTTCTCAAACGTGCCGTTGTTCCCCAAGCACTTCCGGCCATGAAAAAACCGGTGATTTTCATACAGATGATTCAAAGCATTAGCCTTGCTTAGCCCCCTGCCCATTGCCGAAATCCAGCCCTTATGGCAGAAGCCCAACGTCATCCCTTTCTCCAAGGACTCAGCAAGCACCGCGGTGCGCCCCCGACAGTCGTCGTCATTTTTGGCGCATCAGGCGACCTGACCGCCCGCAAATTGATTCCTGCTATCTACAACCTGAGCTACGACAACCTTCTCCCGGCGGATTTTCATCTTGTAGGCTACGGACGCAAACCGATCCCCGACGAGGAATTCCGTTCCGATGCGGCCGCAGCCATCAAGGAGTTTTCCCGCCGCGAGCTCAATGCCGATGTCTGGAGCCGCGTCGCCGAACGCACCAGCTATGTGTCCGGCGGTTACGATGAAAAAGCCGCGTTCGACAAGCTCGCCACGCACATCGAGGCCATCGAGAAAAATCTTGGCCGTGAGGTGCAGACGCTGTTCTACATTTCCACGCCCCCCTCCGTTTTCGCGCCGATCCTGCTGAATCTCGGGGCTAGCGGGCTGGCTTCCAAATATCTCGGCAAACCCCACCACGCGAAGGTCATCATCGAAAAGCCCTTCGGCAAAGACCTGACCTCGGCCCTCGCTCTCAACCAGACGATCCGCCAGGTTTTCGAGGAACATCAGGTTTACCGCATCGACCACTATCTCGGCAAGGAGACCGTGCAGGACCTGCTGGTGCAGCGTTTTGCTAACTCGATTTTCGAGCCGTTGTGGAACCGCAACTTTATCGACTCCGTGCAGATAACGGTGTCCGAGGAGGTCGGCGTAGGCACGCGCGGCGGCTACTATGAACAAAGCGGCGCGTTGCGTGACATGATTCAAAATCACACGATGCAACTCGTCGCGCTCACCGCGATGGAACCGCCCGTATCGCTGGATGCCGAGGCGATTCGCGATGAAAAAGTGAAACTTCTCCGCGCCATTCAGCCGCTCAACCTCGCCGACGGCGGCGACGTGGCCCGCGCCCAATACGCCGCCGGCATGATGGGCGGCAAGCAGGTCGCCGGCTATCTTCAGGAGACCGGCATCAATCCGGAGTCCGCCACCGAGACCTACGCGGCGATCCGTCTTTCGATCAATAACTGGCGATGGCAGGGCGTGCCGTTCTACCTGCGGTCTGGCAAGCGCATGGCCCGCCGCGTCTCTGAGATCGCGATCCAGTTCAAGCGTCCGCCTGGCACGTTGTTCGCCGAGAGCGAGCGCTTCAACCTCGCGCCCAACACGCTCGCGTTCCAGATCCAGCCCGACGAGGGCCTCGGCCTCGTGCTCAACGGCAAGGTGCCCGGCCTCGAAACACGCACTCAGCCGGTGAAGATGAACTTTCGCTACTCGACGACCTTCGGTTCCAACACGCCCGAAGCCTACGAGCGCCTGGTGCTCGACGCCATGATCGGCGACGGCACGCTCTTTATCCGCGGTGACGAGGCCGAGACATCTTGGAAAATCTACACCCCGGTTCTCGCGGCCTGGGCCGCCGCCGGCCGCGAGGGCATGGACAGCTATCCCGCCGGTTCATGGGGACCGGCTAACGCCAATGCGCTTCTCGCCAAAGGCGGTCACCTCTGGCGCCAGCCCTGATTCGTCCGAACATGCCCGCGATTTTCAACGCCCTGCCCGGGATCGAGGTTCCTGTCGGCTCCATCAAGCACAGTCTCACGAGTATGTGGGACGACACCGCCGCCAACGGCGGAGCCGCCCCCGCGTCCGACGATGCCAAGGCCACGCAGGTGAACTTTGTGATGCACCTCGGCTTAAACACGACTGCCAAGGATGCCGTCGCGCAGTTTCAGACGGCGGTCGCGTTTTCCAGGCGCTACCCCTGCCGCGTGGTGGTGCTCTGTCCCATGACCGACGACACCGCTGCCGTCGAGGTGCGCGCCAAGATTTACGGCGAGTGCCATCTCGGCAAATCCAAAGGCGACACCCGGTGCTGCGAGTTCGTGATGCTCAATTACTCATTCGGGGCACGTTCTTTCATCGAGGATCAGGTCTCGATCTGCCTTTCCAGCGATCTGCCGCTTTACTACTGGGCGCACCGGTTTGTCTCCAGTGCACGAATCAACCAGTTCAAGTATCTCCTGAGCCGTTCCAAGCGCGTGCTCATAGACAGCGCCCTGGTGCCGGCCGATGCGCTTACGTTTTCCTGGCCCCGGCCCGAGGCGGTGCGCGATCTCGCCTACGCTCGCCTGCTGCCCGTTCGCCAGGCGCTCGGCCAGTTTCTCAGCGCGTATGAACCCGCCAGGCTGGTGGACGGACTTTCCGGCGTCACCCTGCGCCATCATGCCGCCGTCACCGCCGAGGCCGCCGTCTTGCTGGCTTGGACCAAGATGAGGCTGGAGGTTTGCGGCGCGAAAACGGGAGAGGTGCAGATGGCAACCGAGGCCTGCGAGGAATGCCAGTCCTTCGACCTGAAATTCAGCTACCGCAACGCCCACCGTTTTCATTGGAACGGAGACCTTGCCTACGGCAGCGCCCACTTTGATTCCGACTTCGGCACCGGTCGCACGCTCCTCCCCGCCGCAGTCAGTCTGCTCACGCCCGAGGCTGCGTTGGGCGAGGCGATGTTTTTCGCATGACAGAACATTCCACCGAATACGGCCGAATCATCGTCGGCACCCGCGAGCAGGTCTTTGAAAAGGCCGCCGCGCTCGCGGTCGCCGCTTACGCCGCGACAAAGGCCAAAAACTTTACGTGCGCCTTTACCGGCGGGTCTACGCCGCAGGATTGGTATCGGTGGACGGCCGCAACAAAGGCGTTGCCTGCGTCAATGTGTGTGAACACTCACTTCACCGTGAGCGACGAACGCCATGTTCTGCTCGACAGCGACCAGAGCAATTTTGGCAACGCAGAGCGACTGTTGCTTGAACCGCTGGGCGTGCCGGTGGAGCATCGCCACCCTTGGATGGTCGCCTACGAACCGCTCGCTGCCGCCGAAGCCTATCGACGCACCATGATGATCCTAGCCGGACCGGGCAAAGGCTACGACGTGTGCTTTCTCGGCATGGGCGACGATGCGCACACCGCCTCGTTTTTTCCGGGAAGTCCTTTGCTGGAAAATGACGGCAACCTGCCATTCGCTGCCGTCGATGTGCCGGGAAAGGGCTGGCGTCTGACCATCACTCCCGCGGGTCTGCGCACCTGCGGACTCATTATCGTGATGGCTCTCGGCGCCGGCAAGGCGGATGCGTTGCGCCGCGTGCTGCACGATCCTTTTGATCCGTCCAAGACGCCCGCCCAAATCCTGCAAACGTGTTCCGATCGTGTCGTCTGGCTGGTGGACGAAGCGGCGGCGGCGCGGATGTGATCGGTGACGTGATTGCCGCGCTCAAACCTCACACTCGGAGCGTGCCCGCCGCCTGTTCAGCCAGAAACGAGGCGTAGGTTTTCTCCAGACCGGTGCGCAGCGGGATGCGTGCCTGCCAGCCCAGCGCGGCGAGACGGGAAACATTCATCAATTTGCGCGGCGTGCCGTCGGGTTTGGACTCATCCCAGGCGATCTTTCCCTTGAAGCCGGTCACGGCGGCGACCGTTTCGGTGAGTTCCTTGATGGTCGCGTCGGTGCCAGTGCCGACGTTTACCCAGTCGGGAGGGTTGTCCTGCTTAAGCAGGAAGGCGCACGCGTCGGCGAGATCGTCGACGTGCAGGAATTCACGTCGAGGCGCGCCCGTGCCCCAGGCGACGACATCGGTCTTTCCATCGAGGCGCGCCTCATGAAAACGGCGGATGAGAGCGGGGAGGACGTGGGAGTTTTGCGGATGATAATTATCCCCCGGGCCGTAAAGGTTGGTCGGCATGGCGGAGTGAAAGCGCACGCCGTATTGCTTACGGTAATATTGGCAGAGCTTGAGGCCGGCGATCTTGGCGATGGCGTAGGCCTCGTTCGTGGGTTCCAGTTCGCTGGTGAGCAGGCAGTCCTCGGGCATGGGCTGCGGTGCGTGCTTCGGGTATATGCAGGAACTGCCCAAGAAAAGGAGTTTTTTAACGCCGTGTTTCCAGGCAGCGTGAATTGTATGGGAAGCGACGGCAAGATTCTCGTAAATGAAGTCGGCTGGATAGGTGTTATTGGCGTGGATACCTCCGACCTTGGCGGCTGCGATGATGGCGACATCGGGCTTCTCGGTCGCGAAAAAGTTATCCACGTCGGCCTGCGAGAGAAGGTCGAGTTCCTTGCGGGAGCGGAGCACGAGCGTGGTATCCGGCTCGTTTTTATATCGCCGCACCAATGCGGAACCGACCATGCCGTTGTGACCTGAGATGTAGAGTTTCATGCCGGAGTGCTGTAAGGGATGATGTCTTTTTGACGAAAACAAAAACTGCGAGACCTCATGCTGCCGGGCAAGTCCGTATGATGAACAAATCAGTCGGGGTGAATTTTAAACAAGCTGCCGTCGGTAAAATGGACCGATGCATGCGTCGGTGTGCTGGCAGGTCAGAGGATACGTAACCGAGTCTCGTCATTCCAGATTTCTACGGTGGCTGACTGCACCCATGCCAGGCGGCCGTCAGACAGCCGCAGATTAAGCCATTCGCCTTCACGTCGCAGCACGTCGCATTCGAGTCCCCCGTCTAGTGGCGCGGTAAACGCGGGCGCGTAACCGTAGCCCGGCCCTTTGAGCGCGTTAACAGATGATACGATCAAGACGCCGCGACAGCGACGGCTCTCGTATAATTCCGATACAAGCAGAGTCATTCCCATGACCACGGCCAACGCCAGCCCACCCAGGTGCACGGCGTCTGGCCATCTCCGTCCGGTCCATTGGCGACGCAAAAGCTCCGCCCAAAAAATCACCAGACCACCCGCGATCAACAGCCATCGAACGGGCGGCGGCAAAACCCAGAAACGCAGCGCATCCCAGCCCTTGGCCAGCACGGGCTCGTCGGGGTTGCCGCTTTGCTTGCGGACGAAGGCCAGATTGTCTCGCAGGAGCGGCGAGCCGGGCATCATTTGTTCCGCCCGGCGATACGCGACGATGGCGCGGCCGAGATCGCCGGCCAGGAAGAAGGCGTTGCCCGCGTTGTAAAGCAGCGGCCCGCGCGTCGCCGGCTGTGTCTTTGCTCCGGCCAGAAATTGCAAGGCTGCCACGCGATACAACTCGCGCGACTGGGCGAGATCGACGTCCGCCAGTTGCGCGGCCCGGGTAAAAATGGCTTCGGCGGATTCCGCTGCTTGCGTGACGGAAACAGTGAGTAACAGCAAAAATACTGTGAACAGATGACACGATTTCATGGGTTAAAACTCCTTTCCAAGACGGCCAGTTTGCTCAGGAGTTGCTGCGAGTCGACCGATGTAGTGGGCGCGATTTGTTCTCCACCAAAGCGGGTGTGGTCGGCGGTGTAGAACAGTTCGTGCAGGCAGGCGCGCGTTTCCTCGTCAGCATCAATGCGCAACCGCTGCAAAGCCCGCAACACCTCCCGTTCGCTCAATGCCTCTTCGCGAATGTCGAGTCGCGTGGATACATACGTAGCGACTGCGGCGTGTTGCGCTGCGGCATTTTTGGCATGCCGGAGAGCACGGCGCAGTCTGGCAAAAGCCGTTAGCCGTCTCCACTGTTCCGGGTCGGTGCGTTTGAGCCGGTATTTTTGCGCAGGTCCTGCAAGTGCGAACAACAGCACTGGCGGCAGCAGCAGCCACGCCGGCCAGCTTAACTTTACCCATCGCCCCGCACGTGTCAGCGGATCCACGGCATCGGGGGGGATATTATTCCAAATACCGGATGGATTCACCGCGCGGTTCGAGGGTGTGTTCGGTTTCAGATTAAGGGCGATGATGTCGCCATCGGGGCGGATGCGCAGAGGAATGGGCTTGGAGGCCAGTGTTTCGTATTGGTTCGTGGACGGGTTGAAAACCACAACCTTGAGTGCGGGCACCTGCGTCACCGCCGTGCTCAAAGGTCGTAGCGATTGCACGTAAACCGCTTCATTGGCCAGGACGCGCGGTTGTGCTTGCCGATCGGGCACGAGAAACTGTCCATCAAAATCAGCCAGCTTCGCCAGCGGAGGGAGCGTGATGGCCTCGGGAGACTCAAACCCTTGTAGCCGCACCGTCAGCGTAACGGGATCGCCGATCGTCAGTGTCTGCGGTTCCGCCGTTGCCACCATCGCGCCGTGGCCGACTATACCGCTGAAGTTGGCCGGGCGGTTGGTCTCCGGCAGCGGTTTTACTGTTAGCAAAAGACCGTCGGATGAGGCTCCGTAGCGAACATGAGCATCCTGCGTCTCGATGCCCGCAAAGAAATCATTGTCAAAATAACTTGGATAAGGCGGTTGCGCGTAGCGTCCGTTGGCGCTCGGAGGCAGATAGGAACAAAGCATATGCGCGGGTGAAAACTTATAGCTGCCCGCTTTATGCGGCACGAAAATCCGGCGGAAGGTGATGATATCAAAGGATTCGTCGTTGATTTTTATTTTACCCAAGGTGCCGATGCCCCTCTGGCCTTCCACCGGCAGGCCGATGGTCCCGGGTTGCCCGCCCGCCACGCGTTCCGCCTCGGGCACGATCACGTCAAAGTCACGCTGGTAAAGAAGCGGCAACTGGATGTCCATCGCCTTGAGGCTCGCCAGCGGCAACGACGACAGTAGCTTGAATGTCAACATTACTGGCTGGCCGGCATACACCTGCTGGTGATCAAAGGTCACTTCAAGCCGCAGTGCGCTGGTGGTTTGCTGTTCGCCAACGCTTAGAACCTGAGGAGAGGTGGCCAACTCTTGCTCATCCGCGGTGATCGTCACTGGCGGCAAAGTAAGCAAGCCGGCGCGACGCGGCATGAGCCGGAAACGGTAAACAAAAGTTTTGTCGCCGCCTTGCTCCAGAATCTGCGGATCAAGGGCGCGGCCGAAAAAATCTTGCGTCGCAGGCGTTTCGGGGGCTTCGACCTGCTTCGCGCCTCGAACCGTCAACGTCCACACAAAACCTTCGCCCGCGAAAAACTGGCGGGCGTCCACGTTGGCGCTTAATTCCGGAGCTGCATGTAGGCGCAGGGGAGTCACGGCAAGGGTGAGCAGCAGCAGCCAAATGCAGAGTAGGGGGTTGTTGTGTATAGTCATCACCAGTCTTTTTCTCCTTTGCCCACGCGGGCGGGTTGGTTTTTGGTTCGCGCCTGCGCGTTGGCCTGTTCCTCCTGCAAAATTTCTTCCGGACTAAAATTGGGTTTGGGCAATGCGCGATTCACCGGGTCGGATAAAAAATCGCTTTTCGTCGGCATGGACTGGTTGGAGGTATTATCGCTGTCCGATGAGTCGGCCATGTCCGAATCTTCGGCGTCGTCGGACTTCTGGTCATCCTGACCCTGCTGGCCTGCCGCCAGGGCGGCAGTCAATTCCTTGACGGCCTCCTGCTTGGCCTCCACCGCTGGTCTCAACTGCTCAAGCGGGCCGAGCAATCGCACGGCGCGATCCTGCGCGGCGCGGGCCAGCGTCACATGCTGCAACGGCTCGTCAAACCCGGTGGGTATGACTTCATCGTTAAGCGGCTGTTTCTGGTCCGTGTTCAGTTTTCTAATGAGGCTGCGCGCGGTGTCGCGTAAAATGGCCATTTTTTCACGCGCCGATTCGGTTTGTTGGCCGAGTTCGGCTTGCTGGCTTTTCAAAGTTATCAAATGTGCGGTTTTTTCATCAGCCGGTGTCGTCTGGTCGCGTTGCAGCTGGTTGCTGGTGGCGAGCAGTTTTTTTTGTTCCTCGATCAACCGTTCCAATTCCTTCTGCAATGCGGCGGACTGCCGGTTCAGTTTGTTCTGATCGTCTTGTTGCGCTTTCATCTCCCTCACGGCATCTGCGTGGCGGGCATACAGAACTTCCAGGCCCCGGGCCGCCGTAGGCCAGTCGGGTCGCAGCAAGCGCACCCGCCGCAGATCCACGATGGCCGAGTCCAGCGCGTGAAACTGTGCGCTTGGATCGTTTGCGGTGGCCTCTGCCAGTGCGCCCTCTGCCAGCGCGGCGTTGAAATAGCAGCCCGCCGCGGCGCCCGCGGTGGCCGCGTCATTCGCGGCCGATGCGAAGGCCTTGGCGGCATCCGAAAAGGCTTTTTCGTGCATCAACGCCACCCCGAGTTCAAAGGCCCGTTCGCCGTGCTGCCGCGAATCCGTGGCGGCTGATACTGCCGTGCGCAGTCGAGCCACGTTGTCGTTTGCTTCCGCGGCGGGTAATTTTTCCGCCATCAAAATAACCATCAGAAACAACATCGGCTGCCGGCGCAGGACGGGGAACGGATAAAGCAGCAGGGCCAGCGCCGGCACGATCAGCCACGCGAAGTATTCGTCGTATTTCAAACCGCTGCGACCTTGTAAAAACTGGCGTGGCGAGTTGGCGCTCCATTCCTGGTATACCCGACCTAGGTCGAAATTCGGCGTGCCGCCGCGCACATATTTTCCCGGCGCGGCCGCAGAGGCCAGCGTTTGCAGAGCCGCTTCGTCCAGCCGCGTCCAGACTTCCCGGCCTTCATACATGATAAACGCGTTCGTTCCACTTTCGCCTTCCGGAATGCGTGCGCCAATCTGCGGATCGCCGTAACCCACCACCAGCAGCCTCGCCCGGGCGGCATTCAACGCGGCGATGGCGTTTTCGGGATGACTGCCCTGATCGCCTCCATCCGTGAGCAGAATCACGTCCTCGAAATCCGCACGATTCTTGACCAGCATCCGGTCCGTGGTTTTTTCCAGACCCAGTTCGAGGTAAGTGCTGCCTTTGGGCACGCTGTCCGGCACAGCGTCCCGGAGTTGTGTTCGGAAAAAGTCGTAATCGGTCGTCAGCGGACAGCGGATGGCTGCCGCGCCCTCAATCAACACCAGCCCGACGCGGTCATCGTGCAGTGAATCGAGGCAACGCGAAATATCCGCCTTGGCCCGTTCTAAACGGCTGGGGCGGACGTCGTCCCCCAACATGCTGCGAGAAACGTCGAGGATAAAAACCACGTCGCGCCCGCCTTCCGGCGATGAACCGGGACGAGGATTCGCTCCGGGCCGCGCCAGCGCTAGCACGAGCAGGGCGACCGCCGCGACGACGCACCATTCGCTGCGGCGCCGTTCATGGCCGCGTGCGGTTATTTCCGCCGACCGCAATGCGCCATAAGCGTGCAGCAGCATCTCGCGCTTGCGTCGCGCCCGCAGGAAAAGGAGAGCTAGCGCCGGCACCAGCGCCAACGCGAGAAGCAGCCACGGTTGTTGCAGGGTGAAGCCGTTCACGGAATCCTCCTTAAGAGGGTGGAACGAAGCGTCATTTCCGCCGCGATCAATACCAGCGCCAGCACGGTGAGGGCTGGAAACCATTCCCGCCAGCCTGTGTTGGTCTGGATGCGTATGCGGCTTTTTTCCAACGCGTCTATTTTTTGATAGATGGCATGCAGGCCCTGCGCATCCCGGGCCGACTGATACAGGCCGCCCGTCTCGCTCGCCATGCGCATCAGGATTTGTGCTGCCTGCGATGGCGCGGTGTCTCCCGGACGTGCACCCGCAGTCAGATCGCTGTCAGCCAAGCTGATCACGTAAACACGGATGCCCCATTGTTTGGCGAGCGCAGTTGCCTCCAGCGGCAGATGACGGCCGCAATTGTTTTCGCCGTCCGTAAGCAGCACGATGACGCGATTTTTAATTTTTTCGCCCGATCCGGTCGGGTTGAGGCCGGTCTCGATAGAGTGCAAGCGCGCCGCCGCCAGAGTGACCGCGTCGCCGTAGGCCGTGCCGTCCTCGTTTGGCCGATCTTCGATCTTTATCTCACTGATGATTTCCGCGAGCGCATCGTGCGCCGTAGTTAGGGGGCTGATGGTGTCCGCGTAGCGCGCAAACGTCACCAGCCCGAGCAAATCATCGGGACGGCCGGACAATTCCTTGCCGTCGCCCAAAATAAATTGCTGCAGCACCGATTTAACCGCCTCCATCCGTGTCAGCTTGTTTCCTGAGAGAGATGGGATGGGCATATCCATGCTGCTGGAAATATCCATCAGCAGGTTGATAGCGATGCCCTCGCGCACGCGCAAATGTTCCTCCACCTCCCGTTGCGGTCGCGCCAGCGCGGCGATCAACGAAAGCACAGCCAGCGCCCGGAACGCATCCGGCAGCCACGCCCAGCGCGTGCGCCAGGAGGCGGCTTCCGGCGCCACAAGGTCCAGCGAAGAAAATTCCAGCGCGGGCGCGGGCTGACGATGGCGGCGCCACAGCCACCAGACCGCCGGCAGCAACAGCCACAAGGCTTCTGGCCATTCAAAACGCATTCTTTTCCTCCAATGGTGGCAGCGTGTCCGTAAAGGTGCCCGGCGCGAACGCAGATTTAATCGTAATGGCAGGCAGTTCGATGCTCAACGAGTTGGCGGCCTGCGCGGAGATGAAGTTCACGCATACGCTTGGATTCGCCACCGAACCCGGCGGACCGGCTTGATACGTCCAGCGGAACTTGCGCTCTTCACCTCCCGTTGAGGTGAGCGACACCGGCAGCGCGACAAAATCAACGAGTTCCGTCCCCGGAAGGTTCAGTTGCGGCTTCTCAAGCTGCGTGGCGGCGGGCGCCTGCACGTCGAGTTCGCAATCCAACCGGGCGCCAGGCGTCAGCGTGACCGCGCTGAGGCGAAAGATGGCGCTAACGCCATTTTTTGCCGCGCTTTTTTCCACCGTCCACAGCTTCTCCGGAGCGGAGGACTTCCGGCACGAGGCGACGGTCAGCACCAGCAGTGCGCAGGCGATGGTGATCATGCGCATTTCAGCCCCCCGTTTCATCAATGATCCTTCGGCGGCGGTTGTGGAAGTAAGAAGACAGTGCCTCGACACAATCCACCTGTGGTCCGATTTCCAAGTGGTCCATATCCGCCTCGCGGCATACCCGGGCAAAGCGTTCTCCGGGTTCGAGGCTTAGCGTGGACGCCGCATCCGCGTCGACCAACCGCTCGCGCCCGCTCTCGGCGTCGCGCAGTTGAATTAGCCCGCCGGCGGGCAGGCGCTGTTCCGCCGGATCGCGCACCATCACGGCGGTGACATCATGTCGGCGCGAGAGCATCCGCAGGGATTCCTCGTATCCGTCGCACAGAAAATCCGAGAATAAAAACACGATGCTGCGCTTGCGCGTGGTGAGGCCGATGAAATCCAGCGCGGCCGAAAGGTTCGTGCCCTTGCGCGACGGCGAAAAAGCGACCAGTTGATTGATGACGCGCAAGACGTGGTTGCGGCCATGGGCTGGTGCGATAAAGCATTCCGGTTCGTCGGTGAAAAGCAGCAGGCCCACGCGGTCCTTGTTGCGCGCGGCCGACCATGCGAGCAGCGCGGCGGCCTCCTGCGCGGCGTCGCGTTTGGCGCGTGAACCGCTGCTAAACCCGGACGACGCCGATACGTCCACGGCGAGGACGAAATTTTGTTCGCGCTCTTCGATGTAACGCCGGATGTGCGGTCGGCCCGTCCGGGCGAGCGAGCGCCAGTCGATCGCCCGCACATCGTCGCCGGCGGTGTATTCGCGCAACTCCTCGAACTCCATGCCGCGTCCCTTGAACACGCTGCGGTATTCGCCGGCGAGCAGATGCTCGACCGGGCGGCGGCAGCGGATCTGCAACCGGCGCAGGGCTTGTTCGGCGAGATGCTCCACGGAACAACCTTATGTTGCCCGCGAGCGGATGCTCACCGTGCGGAGTATGCGGTCGATGACATGGTCGGAGTTCACCCCGGCGGCCTCGGCTTTGTAGCTCATGGCAATGCGGTGACGAAGAATGTCCGGCGCGACGGTCTTGATGTCGTCCGGCAGCACGGCGGCGCGGCCGGCCATCAAGGCGTGACCGCGCGCGGCCTTGGCGATAAAGATGGAAGCGCGCGGCGAGGCGCCGAAGCGGATGTAATCTTTCAAGTCGGCAAGGTCGTATTGCGCCGGCTGGCGCGTGGCCTGGACGAGATTAAGAATGTAGAGCTCCAGTTCTTCGGCCAGATGGATTTCATCGAGGCGTTCGCGGAGCTTCACGATTTCACTCAACTCGGTGACGGGTGTGACCTGGGTGAGCGGGTTCGCGCGGGCCATGCGTTTGAGGATTTCGTGTTCCTCGGTGATAGACGGATAGGTGACCGTGAGTTTGAACATGAAGCGGTCCACCTGCGCCTCGGGCAGATCGTAGGTGCCTTCCTGCTCGATGGGGTTTTGCGTGGCCAGCACCAGGAACGGTTTGGGTAGCGGCCAGGTTTGCTTGCCGATGGTGGCCTGCCGCTCCTGCATCGCTTCGAGCAGCGCGCTTTGGACCTTGGCGGGGGCGCGGTTGATTTCATCGGCGAGCAAAATGTTGGTAAAGATCGGTCCTTGTTCGGTGGTGAATGCGGCGGTCTGCGGGTTGTAAATCAACGTTCCGATCAGATCGCCCGGCAGCAGGTCGGGCGTGAATTGCACGCGGTTGAACTGCGCGTGCAAACTCTGCGCCAGGCAGTTTACGGTGAGCGTCTTGGCCACGCCGGGAATGCCTTCGACGAGCACATGTCCGTCGCAAAGCAACGCGAGGAGAAGGCGGTCCACGAGTTGTTGCTGCCCGACAATGACCGTCGATACCTGCTGGCGGACGGTATCAAGGAGGCGTGTGGAGTCGGTCAAGGATGAAGCCGGGTTCGTTGAATGCGTCATGTTTTTATTTATCCCATCAAGACTTGCCGGCTCACGGCTGTTTCTCTTTGGGCGTGCGGATTTTTTCCAATAATTCGGCGAGACCTTGCATTTTTTCCGGATACTTGGCCGCGAGGTTATTAGTTTCTCCTTTGTCCTGTGCGAGGTTGAACAATTGCGCTTCCGCCCAATCGGCGGGTCCGGCGGTGTTTCCGGGCCTGCTCGCGGCACCCCAGCGCACCACATTGCCGGCGGGGATGTATTTCCAATCCGCCTGCACAATGGCCAGACCTTTCTCCGATTGCTCAATCAAGTTTTGCCGTCCCACCGGACTGCGGCCCAGCAAGGTGGGCAGCAGGTTCTCGCTGTCCGTCCCTGCATTATTGGGAACATTGATTTCGGCCAACGAAGCCAGTGAGGCGAGTAAATCCACATGGCTGATCAGCGCATCGGAGACGCCCGGTTTAATCTGGACCGGCCACCATGTGATGAAGGGCAGTCGCGTGCCGCCTTCATAAATGCGGTATTTGCCACCGCGAAACGGTCCGGCCGGCGTGGCGCCGTTGGCTGCCTTTAAGGAGCCGTCGTTATAGCCGTCCTCAAACAACGGGCCGTTGTCGCAACTGAAAACAACCAACGTATTGTCGGCCAAATTGAGGCGTCGCAGCGCGGCCATGAATTCGCCCACGCACCAATCGAGCTCCAAAACCATGTCGCCGCGGATGCCGCACTGGCTTTTGCCGAGAAACCGATCGTTGGGAGCGCGCGGCACGTGCACGTCATGAACGGCATAATACAAGAAAAACGGCTTTGCCTGATTCTGTTCTAGGAATTGTTGAGCTTTCCGCAACAAAGTCGCCGCCATGTCCTCATCTTTCCATCGCGCGGCCTGGCCGCCTTTCATCCAGCCGATGCGGCTGATTCGATCCACGATGGTGCCGGAGTGTTGTTTGTCGGCCGTATAGCGAATGAGCTCCGGGTGATCCGTTCCGGTGGGATCGGTGCCCACGGGATGCTGGTAGCTGATCTCTATCGGATCCGTGGGGTCCAAACCCGCCACTCGATGGTTTTCCACATAGACGCAGGGCACCCGGTCCGGTGTGGTGGGAATGATGAATGAATAATCAAACCCGATCTCCAGCGGTCCGGGTTTTACCTCGCCATTCCAATCCGTGTTGCCCGCGCCCAATCCCAGGTGCCACTTGCCGACGACGCCTGTTGTGTAACCGCCTTTTTGCAGCAGGGCGGGCAGTGTCGGTGTTCCCGGAGGAATCAGCAGAGGCGCATCGCCATTCAAGATGTGCGCGCCTTGGTTGCGGAAAGAGTATTCGCCGGTAAGGAGCGAATACCTGCTGGGCGTGCAGGTGGAAGCCGTGGCGTGTGCGTTTACGAAACGCTGACCCTCGGCCGCGAGTTGGTCCAAATTGGGTGTGTTTATCTTGGTCGCTCCATAACAACTCAGGTCGCCAAAGCCGATGTCGTCACAGTAGATAATGACGATGTTGGGTGGACGCGGAGCGGAAGCAGCCTCGCCTTTTGCGACCACGGCCAAAAGGCATGTGAGCCCTAGGCAGGTTGATTTTAACAGTTTGAATTTCAGTTGATTCATTTGAGGGGACCTAGGCTTCGTTTTAAAAAAAATCACGGCTGGAAAATCCCCAAAATCTGTCTCTGCCAGTCATGGGGTAGGACATGAATGGAATAGATAATCGCGAGTCGTTCAAGAGCAGTCCGCTTTTGGACTCGTAAGTGGCGGAGAGGGAGGGATTCGAACCCCCGGGACCTTTCGGCCCAACGGTTTTCAAGACCGTCGCGATAGACCACTCTGCCACCTCTCCGGATATGCCGGACGGGAAAATCTTCCGGCGGCGGGCGGGTTGTCGAGCTTTCTTACGGCTTACGTTTGCCGAAGAAAAACATCAGCCACACGCCCAGGGCCAGCATGAAGACCAGCCACCAAAGGTATTTCAGTTCGCGCGCGGCCAGCTCCACAAAGCCGAGCACGCGTGGAAATATCAGGCAGAGCACAACCACGAGCGCGACGAATACGCTGAAAACCGCGAGGGTGCGTTTGCCCGATGGGGTCATTTGCGGATGACGGGCGAGGTAGCGGGGTTGCCGAGAGGGAGGATGAAGTTGGTGCCGGAATTTTCACCGCCACCGCCAATCACAAGGGGGGCTTTGCCGTCCCATTTTTCCACGATCTGGAGTTGGATAAGTCCTGGCGTGTCGCGCAATGCTTCGCCGCGGATGCGGATGGCCTCGGCTTCGCCTTTGGCTTTGATGATGGAGGTCTCGGCCTCGATCTGCGCCTTCTGCTGGGTGAAGCGAGATTTCGCGGCTTCCTGTTCCTGCACCATTTTGGACTCGATGGCGTTTTCGAGTTCTTTGGAGAGTGTGATATTCTCCAAGACGATGTCCTCGATATCGAGGATGTTGCTGACTTTGTCGCGGGCGGAGGTGAGGGCCTTGGTCTTGATGTTTTCGCGCTGCTTCACGATCTGTTCGGCGCTTTGCATCGCGGTCACTTCTTTCACGGCTTCCAGCACGCGCGGGGCTATGAGGTTTTCAAACGGGTCGCCAGAATACTCTTTGTATATGCGGACGACGGAGGACTCGGGGATGCGGTAAAGCACGCGGAGCTGGATGGTCACCTGCTGCAGATCGGAGGAGTAACACTCGGCGGGTAGTTCGCGGGCAAGCTGGCGGACGGGAATGGGGACGATGTTCGATATGAACGGCTGCTTGGTGCCGAAGCCCTCGGGTTTGAACTGGTCGCTGACCTTGCCAAGGGTGACTTGGACGCCGCGAAAGCCGGGTTCGACTACATAAGTGGACTGCGCTGCCGCGATCACGAGGGCGAGGATGATGATGGCCGCTCCGATGAGCTTACTCAGTGCGTTTGGATTCATGGCGCGATCACACATTCCGTGAAGGGGCTTCGCAAGCGCAACCGCACTACATGGCGGCGTGAATTTTCCATCACTCCTGCGTTGATCCCATGCGGAGGAAAGGCAGCGTGGGAAGTGTGGCGTTTGAAAAACACCTGCTTGTTGACGGGGCGAATCTGCTGCACGCGTGGCCCGAGTTGCGCGCGCTAATGAAGCGTGATCGCAGTGCGGCTCGTTCGCAGCTCGTGCAACAGCTCGGCGCTGTGCATGACGCGGAGCAAGCGCGGGTGACGGTGGTGTTTGACGGTCGCGGTGATGAACTGGTGGTCGAGCGACCGTCGGGGCACGTCACGTTCAGCGTTCTTTACACGCCAACGTCGCTCACGGCGGATGACGTGATCGAGCAACTTGTCGGTCGCGCCGCCGATGCGTCGCTTTGTTATGTGGCGACAGGCGACCAGGCTGAACGCCAGACGATCGAGGCGGCGGGCGCGGTGTGGGTGCCTCCGGCGGATCTCGCCGCGTGGGTAGAGCGTGCGGAGTCGCGGCTGGCTTCCGACGTGCGGGTGCTGAACCGCGAGAACGCGAAAAAGTGGAAATCGCCTTCGTGATGACTCAACGCGCCGCCATTCCAAATGTATCCGCCGTGGCCGAAGTGCAGGGGCTCTACGGCCCGTTTTTCTTTTCCGAAATGCTTTTGCAGCAGATATGGGACCGGCGGGATTTTTCTGAGGGTGATGCGCGCACGCTGGATGGCAGGGGCGTCGTGATCATTCATCCCGGTCGCTGGAACCGGCTGGGCGGTCCGGATTTCCAAAACGCGCGTCTGCGGTTGGACGGGCAGGAAATCACCGGCGACGTGGAGGTGCATCTGCGCGAGGCGGATTGGGCGGCGCACCGGCACGCGAATGATCCGGCCTACGCCAACGTGGGGCTTCACGTCGTGCTGTTTCCCGTCTCGGAAACATGGACGGCGGGGGCGGGCGGCAAGCGTATCCCGGTGCTGGTGTTGTTGCCGCTTTTGCATCGGGGGCTGGAAGAGTATGCGGCGGAAGCCGCCGTTGAGGCTTTGGCCAACCGCCCGCTTGATCGTGCGCACGCCGAGCTCGTCGCGCTGGCTCCTGCGGAGTTGCACCGGTTGCTGGCGCGTCACGCGAACGAGCGGTGGAACCAGAAGGTCGGCTTCGCGCGCGAACGCATCCGGCGGTTGGGATGGGAAGCGGCTTGCCACCACGCGGCCCTCGAAATCCTCGGTTATCGTTTCAACCGCGCGCCCATGCTGAGCGTGGCGACGGAGTATCCGCTGGAGTCATGGCGTGGTGGAAAACTGGACACGGCGGAGGTTTTTGAGGGGCGCAGGGAGCGTTGGGCTTTGCAAGGCGTGCGTCCGCTCAACCATCCGCGTTTGAGGCTGCGTCAATATGCGGCGTGGGTCGCATCGCGTCCGGACTGGCCGGAACGGCTGGAGGGACTCGGCGGTGTCTTGACGGCGGCGGGGCTCACGGTAGGCGAGGGGAGTGACACGCGGGTGGCGCGAAAAGCGGCGGAGCTTACGTCGTTGCGCGAGCGGCTCGCGGGCGAATTGTGCGGCGATGCGGTAAGCGGAAGCCGGTTCGACAATCTGGTGTGCGACGGCTTCCTGCCGCTGCTGGCGGCCTGCGATGCGGACGGGCTGGAGTCGCTTTGGCGGGAGTGGTTTGCGGGCGACGCGCCTGCGGATCGCGTGAAGCTGTTGCGAAGGCTGGACGTGTTTGGCGGGGTGGCGAAACCATCCGCGCACGGGGCTTTGCAGGGACTTCTGGGTTGGATGCTGACGCACGAGTCGCGGACGGGCGGATAGCCGGAAGGCTTCCCTCGGTGGGCGCGGGACTTGACAAGATTTTGCCGCACACGCTACCTTGACCCTTTATATCAACGTTCACTTTCAAAAAGGTGGGCCTCTGGCCCGCTTTTTTTTTCTAAAAATCACTACCTTATGAGCAGCGAAATTCTTTCAGTTCTCGAATACATGGAGAAGGAGAAGGGGATCGGTCGCGCCGACATGATTGCGGCGATCGTTAATGCCATCAAAGCGGCTGCCCTCAAGGGAGTTAACTCCGGCCAGGAGTTGAAGATCGAGATCAACCCCAAGAACGGCCAGCTCCACGCCTGGTCGGTGCTGAAGGTGGTCGATTCCGTTAGCAATCCGCGTGCGGAAATCCATGTCGAAAAGGCCCAGGCTCTAAAGCCCGGCGCAGTCCTCGGCGACCTCGTTGAAAAGGAAATCGATCCCGCCACTCTCGGTCGAATCGCCGCGCAGACCGCCCGCCAAGCCGTCATGCAGAAGCTTCGCCAGTTCGAAAAGGACCGCATTTACGATGATTTCAAGGACATGGTCGGCAACATCGTGACCGGCACCGTTCGTCGCAAGGAGCGTAACGACATCTTCATTGATCTAGGCAAGGCCGAGGCCGTCCTCTCAGGTAAAGAGCAGGTTCCCGGCGAGGAGTATCAGGCCGGCGACCGCATCCGCTGCCTGTTGCTCGCCATCGAGAGCACGCCGCGCGGCCCCGAGCTCATGCTCAGCCGCGCCAGCCCTAAGTTTGTCCGCCGCCTTTTTGAGGTTGAAGTCGCCGAGATCGCCGACGGCACCGTTAAGATCGAGGCCTTCGCCCGCGAGCCCGGTTACCGCACGAAGATTGCCGTCACCAGCACCGACTCCAAGGTTGATCCGGTCGGTGCATGCGTCGGCGCCCGCGGCGCCCGCGTGAAGACCATCGTCCGCGAGCTCAACGGCGAGAAAATCGACATCGTCAACTACTTCGCCGACCCGAAGCAGATGATCATTGAAGCGCTGAAACCCGCTGTTCCTCGCGATATCCAGCTCGACGAGAAAAACCACCGCATCCTTCTCAAGGTCGCCAACGAGGATCTCGCCATTGCCATCGGACGCAAGGGCCAGAACGCGCGCCTTACCTCGCGCCTCATTGGTTGGCGTTTGGATATCGAGGAGTTCCAAGTAGTCTCCACGGATCCGCGTGCGACTGCGATTGGCAACCTCGTGAAGACCTTCGGTATCGAACCGGTTCTCGCCGAGCGTCTCGTCGGCATCGGCATCAATTCGCCCGCCGCATTTGAAGGCGTCGGTGCGGATGATCTCGTTGATGCAGGCTTCTCGTCCGATGAAGCCGCCTCTATTATCAGCCGCGTGGGCGGAGCCCAGTAAACCTTGAAAATTCCGCGCAGACCTTACGCACGCAAACCCTGAAGAATGAGTATCCGCATCCACGAATTGGCTAAGAAGATCGGCATGGACAACAAAGCGTTGTTGTCCTTGCTCAAGGAGCGCAAATTTGACGTCAAAAGCGCCTCCAGCACGGTCGACAACATTTCTGCGGAAGCCCTTGAACAGGAATTTGCAGCCAAGGCCCCGGCTGTCGAGCCGGAGAAGCCCGCGCCTGTAGAGGTGGCTGCGCCTGTCGTCCACAAGGTTCCTTCTGTCAAAAGTGCTGGCGATGTTCTCCGCGAACGCGAAGAGGCCAAGATCGCCGCCGTATCTCCCAAGCCAGTCCCGGCGATTCCTTCCGCTCCGCCTGCGCCCGCTGCCGGCTCGGCTCCGCGTCCTATCTCGGTTCCTCAGCCGTTGCCCCCGCGCCCCGTGTCCGCGCCGCACGCCGCCCCGTCGGCGCCGAAGTCCGCCCCCGCTTTCGCGGGCAAGACGCCTCCGGCGCCTCCTGTGATTTCCGCCCCGCGCGCCGTGTCCGCGCCTGCGCCGTTGTCGGCACCTCCCGCTCCTCCGGTGATTCCGTCCGCGCCCAAGGCTCCGTCCCATGTTTCCGCGCCGGGCAACCCGGCCATGCCGGCCACGCCTCCCGCGCAGGTCGTGACCATCACGACCGAGGGCGACATCAAGATCATCCACCTCAAGCCGCCCATCATCGTTCGCGACTTCGCGACCGCCTTGGGGATGAAACCCTTCAAGCTGATCTCCGAGCTTATGGAGATGGGGATTTTCGCCTCGATGAATCAAACCATCGAGGAGTCCGTCGCCGTGAAGGTCGCCGAGAAGCACGGCTTCATGCTGGAGATCAAGCACCGTGGCGAAGCCGCCCAGCAGATACAGCAAACGTCCAAGGAAAAGGCCAAGGACAAGGAAAAAACCGCCGCCGAGGACGAGGTTAAAAACCTCACACTTCGTCCGCCCGTGGTCTGCATCCTCGGTCACGTTGACCATGGCAAGACCTCCCTCCTCGACGCCATCCGCAAGGCCGACGTCGCCGCCGGCGAGGCAGGTGGTATTACCCAGCATATCGGCGCCTACCAGATAGAGCACGCCGGTCGCAAAATCACTTTCCTCGACACTCCCGGCCACGCCGCCTTCACGAAGATGCGCGCCCGCGGCGCCGATGTCACCGACATCGCCGTCCTTGTTGTCGCTTCCGACGACGGCTTCATGCCGCAGACGGACGAAGCCCTCAAGCATGCCCAGAACGCCGCCGTCACCCTCATGGTCGCGGTCAACAAGATGGACGTCAAAGGCGCCAACATCGAGCGCGTGAAGCAGCAGATGCAGGAGCGCAACATCGCCCCCGAGGACTGGGGTGGCGAAACCGTCACCGTGCCCGTCTCCGCCATCAAAGGCACCGGCATCACCGACCTGCTCGACATGATTCTCCTTCAAGCCGACGTGCTTGAACTCAAGGCCAACCCGAAGACTTCCGCCAGCGGCATCGTCATTGAATCCCAAATCGACGTCGGCCGCGGCCCGCTTGCCACCGTCATCATCCAGCGCGGCACCCTCAAGATCGGCGACTCCATCGTGTGCGGCCCGCATTGGGCCAAGGTTCGCGCGATGTTCGACGACCAGGGCAAGAACATCAAAGAGGCTCCTCCGGCTACGCCCGTGCGCGTGATCGGCTGGTCCGGCGCGCCCGACAGCGGCGCGGAGTTCACCTCCGTGAAAAACGCCCGCGAAGCCGAAAGCCTCGCCGAGGACGCCCAGCATCTCATCCGCAAGAACACCGGTGTTTCCGACGCCGCCCCCAAGGAAGTTTCCATCGAGAGCCTGTTCGCCAATATCGCGGCGACCCAGGCCAAGGTGCTCAAACTTATCGTCAAGACCGACGTGTTCGGCTCCACCGAGGCCGTCCGCAACGTCCTCGAAAACATCAAAAGCTCCAAGGTTTCCCTTGAAATCGTCGCCACCGAAGTCGGCCTCGTCTCGCGCACCGACGTGCTCATGGCCAGCGCCGCCGGCGCCGTCGTGATCGGTTTCAACACCAAGCTCGAAAACGGCGTCACGGCCGTCGCCAAGCACCACAACGTCCGCATCGAGACCTACGGCATCATCTACGAACTCGCCGACAAGGTGAAAGAGATGATGGCCGACCTGCTCGACCCCGATCTCAAGGAAAACAAGACCGGCGCCGCCGAAGTCCGCGCGACTTTCCCGCTGGCCAAGGGCTTCGTGGCCGGCTGCCTCGTCACCGAGGGCAAGATCACCCGCAACGCCTCCGCCCGCATCCGCCGCAAGAAGGAGGTTATCTTCGAGGGCAAGGTCGGCACGCTCAAGCGCTTCAAGGACGACGCCAACGAAGTCCGCGCCGGCCTCGAGTGCGGCATCAAAATTGGCGATTTCAACGGCTACGAGGTCGGCGACGTTCTCGAATGCTACGAAATCCAAAAGGTCCGCGCCTCGCTCTAACGATTTCGGATTCCGGATTTTTGATTTCGGATTAACCTGCTCTGGTTAGTCTCCGGCCAAATCCGAAATCGGGAATTCCAAATTCGAAATCCTCATGTCCACCCGCACTCTTCGCGTCAACGAGCTCATCCAGCGCGAGCTGAGCGACATCCTCCGCAAGCAATACAAGGAGGAGGCCATCGCCATCACCATCACTGGCGTGCAGGTGACGCCAGATCTGCACGAGGGCAAGGTCTTCATCGCCGTCACCGGCGACGAGGAAGACGAGGTCAAGTGCCTCCGCTGGCTCAAGCACAACTCCAAGGATTTCCGCTTCGAGCTGGGCCGCCGTATCGTGCTCAAGCACATGCCCGCCTTCATCTACCTGCTCGACACCTCGACCGCGCGCGGCAACCGCATCCTCGGCGTGCTCGACGAAATCGCCGCAAAGGAAAAAGCCAGAGACGCCGACGTTTCATCTCCCTCAACCCCCGATCCCAAGGAGTGATCCGTGGAACTGATTTATCCGGAGTTTTACGACCGTTTCGCCGCGTTCTTACGGGTGCTTGAGGGCCGACGGATCGTCGTCATCGCCCACGCCCGTCCGGACGGCGATTGCATCGGCTCCCAGGTCGCGCTTTCGCGGGTGTTGAAAACCATCGGTCTTGACGTGGTCTGCGCCAACCCTGATTCGGTGCCCCGCCGCCTCGAGTTTGCCGTCGGCGACACGCCCATCGTGCGCTTCGACGGACTGCACTCCGGCGACTACACCGCGATCTACGTGGACTGCGCCGACCAGTCGAGAGCCGGCGAGAAGTTCAAGACCCGCTTCCCCGCGCCGTTCGCTAACATCGACCACCACCTGTCGAACATCGGCTTTGCAGAGCACAACTTCATCGACGTTGGCTCGGCCGCCACCGCCGAGATTCTCGCCGGCCTCTTCCTCGACCACGGCCTGACCATCGATGTGCAGACGGCCCAGGCTCTCTACACCGGCATCGCGACCGACACCGGCCAGTTCCGCTTTCACTCCACTTCGCGGCGCACGTTTCTCATCGCCGCCGAGTTGATGGCCCGTGGAGCTCGGCCCGCCGTCGCCGCCACCGAGCTCTACGAGCGCGAGACCGCCGGCAAGCTCCAGCTTCTCCAGCACTTCCTCGCCTCGTTCCGCCACGAATGCGGCGGCCGCGTGTGCATCGGCACGCTGCCCGACGGGATTTACCAGGCGACCGGCACAAGCGCCGAGGACACCGAAGGACTCGTGGACTACGCGCGCTCTATCGACGGCGTTGAGATCGGCGTCCTCATCGAGGAGGCGGCCGGTGCCATCAAGGCCAGCCTGCGCGCCAAGGACCCCGCCTACCGCGTCGATCAGGTGGCCGGCCTTTTCAAGGGCGGCGGGCACGCCTGCGCCGCCGGCCTCAACGTCAAGGGCATGACCATCCCAGAGTTTCAGGCCAAACTTGTCGCCGCGTTGGCCGACCGCATCGCCGCCGTGGCTGCGTCTAAAAAATCATCCTGATGCTCGCCCCTGCCAAAGAACTGGACGGCGTGCTGCTCATCGACAAGCCCTCCGCGCACACCTCGCACGACGTCGTCGCCCGCCTGCGCGGCATCCTGCGCATGAAGCGCATCGGCCACGCCGGCACGCTCGACCCGATGGCGACCGGCCTGCTCGTCATCCTCGTCGGCAAGGCCACGCGCATCTCCCAATATCTGATGAGCGTGGACAAGGAATACATCGGCACCATCAAGCTCGGCGCATCCACCAACACGCAGGACGCCGAGGGCGAAGTTCTGGAAACCCGCCCCGTGCCCGCGCTGTCCGAAGCCGATGTTCGCGCCGCGCTCAACGGCTTCCTTGGCGACCAATACCAGATGCCGCCCATGTTTTCCGCCATCAAGATCGCGGGAAAACCCCTCTACAAAAGCGCCCGCGCCGGCGAGGAGGTCGTGCGCGAGCCGCGTTTCATCCGCATCTCGCAGTATGATCTCATGCGCTGGGCTTCGCCCGAGCTGGACTTCCGCGTGCTATGCACGAAGGGCACCTATGTGCGCACGCTCGCGCACGATCTTGGCCAGCGTCTCGGCTGCGGCGCGCATCTTTCGGCGCTCCGGCGCATCGCCTCGGGTAACCTCAACGTCTCCCGTGCCGTGACGATCGAGCAGTTGCAGAAAATGTCCCTGCCCGAGATCGAGAAGGTGCTCATTCCGGCTTACGAAGCCGCGCCCAGCGTGGCCTTGGGCGGCTAGTTGATTTTCTGAAAATCAGCGTGGCAATCGGCTGGCCGGCGGCTAACTTCCCCCTCGCGTGGAACCCCTCTGTTACAACTCCCTCGCCGAGGCGTCTTCACTTCCGTCCCGCCACCTGCATCTGGCCATCGGCATGTTCGACGGCGTTCACCTGGGCCATCACGCGGTCATCGAGGCGGCGGTGCATTCCGCGCGGCGTTGTGGCGGGCTCTCCGCCGTGCTGACGTTCTGGCCGCATCCGAGCCGCCTGTTCCGCCCCGAGAATCCCGTGCATCTCATCATGACACCTGCGCTGAAAAACCGCCAGTTGTTCAAGCTCGGGGTCAACGCCGTGATCATGCAGCCGTTCGACGCCGACTTCGCCGGCATCCCCGCAAACGAGCTTCTTCCCCGGCTCAAACAGGCGTTGTCGGGGCTCGTTACGATTTACGTCGGTGAAAACTGGCGCTTCGGCAAGGGCCGCACGGGCGACATCAACGTCCTTCTTTCCGAGGCGAAAAAGCACGGCATCAACGTCGTGAGCGCCCAGCGCATCAACCAGAACGGCGAGCCCATCAGCAGCACGCGCATCCGCGGTTATCTTGAGGAAGGCCGCATCGAGGAGGCCAACGCGTTGCTCGGCTACACGTATTTCGCCGATGGCGTGGTCACGCCGGGCAAGCAGCTTGGCGGCACCATTGGCTTTCCCACGCTCAACATCGTGTGGGAACCCGACCTGCGGCCGCGCATGGGCGTTTATGCCGTGCAGGTTTACGGGCCAAAATCCACCGTGCCGATTCCAGGCGTGGCCAACTACGGCCTGCGTCCGACGGTCGAGAAATCCACCGAGCCTCGGCTGGAGGTTCACCTGCTCGGCGCATGTCCGTTTGACCGGGGTGACAGGCTGACGGTGGAGTGGTTGGCTTTTCTGCGTCCCGAGATGAAATTTTCGAGCCTGGAAGCGTTGAAAGGGCAGATCGGAAAAGACCGTGAAAATGCCGCGGAATTTTTCTTGCGCTGAAGCGGGGGAGTCCTGCTTACTCTTCGACTCTTCGGACCCTTAGCTCAGTTGGTTAGAGCGTTTCCTTGACATGGAAGAGGTCACTGGTTCGAGTCCAGTAGGGTCCACCATTTTGATTATCAAATGGTTACGGATAGAGTGAAGTTCTGCTGACAACAACGGGTGCAAAAGCTTGTAAGTGTTTCCTGCTCGTCGCTGCCGGGCATCTTCTGTATGGTGCATTAGTTTTCAACCCCCTGCCCAACAATCATGCGGTCCCGTATCCCTCGTTTCGCTCTCACGAGCACTTTGTTTTGCGTCGGCGCACTGATTTCCCAGGGAGACCCTCTTACGATTCAAGTCAGCCGTGGAGCAGGGGACACGGCAAAAGCCATGAAGGTGCGTCTGCTGAAGGACCTGTCTGATTTTAATCCCGCGCCCGCAACGACCAAACTCGATCGATTTGGAGGTGACCTTACCAATCGCAGTCGAGGCACCGGATTTTTCCGTGTCGAACACGTGGACGACCGGTGGTGGATGGTCGATCCCGAAGGCGGCAGGTATTTTAATCTGGCGATCAATGCGGTGCAACCTGCCAGCAAGAGCTCGGTCATTGAACAGACATCACTCAAAGAAAAGTTTGGCAGTGCTGCTGCTTGGGCCAATGCCACGACCGACCTCTTGCGTAACAATGGATTCAACGGAGTCGGCGCTTGGTCAGATTACGATGATATACGGCACTCGAAGAATCCTTTGCCCTACACGATTATACTGAACCTCATGCAGATGTTTGCTCAAGCCCAAGGCAGTTCGGATGGCGTAAAAGTTTCCGAACGATTCAAGGAGTTTGTCCCTTACGTCTTTGATCCCAAGTTCGAGGCTTTCTGTCGCAAGCGGCTGAGCAGTTACGCCAGCTATGACGCCGATCCGTGGCTAGTCGGAGTATTTTCCGATAACGAACTTCAGTTCCCCCGCGACATCCTCGATAAGTATCTCGCACTGGCCAACGACAGTTCCGCTTATAAAGCCGCCCAAGCTTGGCGGCTGGCCCGCCACAAGGGGGTTCCTGCCGACAAACAGCCGAGCATAAACGACGAAGAACGTGACGCCTTTCAATATTATGCCCTCGCGCATTACTATGAGACTTCGCACCGGCTTATAAAAGAGGTTTTGCCCAACCACCTTTATCTTGGTGCGCGTTTGCACGGACGCTCCACCTTCAACGCTGGAGTCTGGGAAGCGATCGCGCCCCACGTGGATGTGATATCCGCCAACGTTTATTATCACTGGAATCCTCCTCTCGAACGGCTTCGTGAAACCGTAAACCGGATTAACAAGCCGTTCATCGTGACAGAATGGTATGCGAAGGGCATCGATTCCGGGATGCCCAACATCACCGGGGCTGGCTGGCTGGTTCCCTCTCAAGCTGATCGCGGTCGCTTCTATCAGCACTTTCTCCTCACCCTGCTCGAGTCCGGTGGATGCGTCGGATCCCACTGGTTTTGCTATATGGATAACGACCCCGAAGATCCCACGGCCGGAAGCTCAAATCACGATTCCAACAAGGGTATCGTGAACAGCCGCCACGAGCCCTATGTCGAGTTGCTCTCCGCCATGAAAGAGGTCAACGACCAGTGCTATTCACTCATTCGTTATTTCGATGGCCATTGTTCTAAGCAATAACCTGCGCGCGCCTCGCCGCCGACTGCATGGCTAATAAGCATCGATGTATTTTTAAGTCCTGAAATATCACATGGGAAAACACTGATGCGCACATTGGGGTTGCCCCGATTCTTCGGACAGTCGGTTAAGGGTGATTTAGTTTGTATGTTTCAGTGCGGATTCAAACGCAACAGGGCTTTTGTATCCAAGACTGGAGTGAAGCCGTATGCGGTTATAAAACGTCTCGATATAGTCA
>JANYJB010000113.1 GCA_025361935.1 Verrucomicrobiota bacterium | reverse complement strand
TCGAACATCGCGCGCTGCACGTCGGGATCGTTTTGCTCCGAGTAGGCGGGGGCGATCTCCATGCCGCCGATGATGAGCTCGAACACGTCGATGGTCGTCGGGTCGTCGGCGGTGATCTTGGCGAGCGGGCAAAGCTCTTTTGGCAGGTGTGTGACGAAGGTCGGCTGGATCAGCGTCGGCTCGATGAGCTTGCCGAAGATTTCGTTGGTCAGCTCGTAATCCTCCCATTTCGGGTCGGCGTAGAGACCGAGTTTCTGGACACCGGCGGCCTTGTCTTCCTTGGTGCGGCTAAACCACTGGGCATCGCCGGTCTTTTCGATGATGAGGTCCTTATACTTCACCTCGCGCCACTGGCCGCCGAAGTTGATCATCTCACCACTGGCAGCGTGCTTGATTTCGGAGACGCCAAGAATGTTCTGGCAGATGGAGCGCAGGAGATCCTTCACGAGCGTCATCATGCCGCGATAGTCGCTGTAGGCTTGGTAAACCTCCAGCATGGTGAACTCGGGATTGTGGCGGCGGGAAACGCCTTCGTTGCGGAAATTGCGGCCGATCTCGAACACGCGGTCGTAGCCGCCGACCAACATGCGCTTGAGGTAAAGTTCGAGCGAGATACGCAGCACGAAATCAACGCCCAGCGTGTTGTGATGCGTCTGGAACGGACGCGCCGCCGCGCCGCCGGCGACCGCCTGCAAGACGGGCGTCTCGACTTCGAGAAACTGCCGGTCTTCGAGGAAGCGACGGATGTGCGAAACGATGCGCGAACGCGTCATCAGGCGGTTGCGCGACTCCTGGTTGACGATGAGATCGAGGTAACGCTGACGGTAAATCTGCTCCGAGTCCGTGAGACCGCTCCAGTTATCCGGCAGAGGACGCAGGGCCTTGGAAACAAGCGTGAACGAATCCACGCGCACCGTGATCTCGCCGGTCTTGGTGAGGAAAAGCGTCCCGGTCACCCCGATGATGTCGCCAAGATCGAGCCCCTTTTTGAAAAACAAGTAGCGTTCTTCGCCAAGCACGTCCTTGCGGAAGTAGAGTTGGATGACGCCCTGCTGGTCTTGGATCTTTACGAACGAACTGCCGCCTTGAACGCGGAACGTCACCAGACGCCCCGCCACGGTCACCGTGACGGCGTTGTCCTGGCCTTCGACGTAGAGCGCCTTGGCCTCCTGCGAAAAGTGAGTCGTGGCGACGTTGGCGCGGAACGGATCGAAACCACCCGCGCGCATCTCGGCCAGTTTCTGGCGGCGCACCGCATGCTGGTCGTGGGAAATATCAGTCGAAGGAGTCTCGCTCATGGGAACCCAAAACCGTGGCGCGGCCCCCACCCCTGCGCAAATGGAAACTTCGGGGTGACAACCGCCCCTTCCCGCATAGCGTCCGGTCATGTCCGCAACCGCCGCCACGACGCCCGCCGTCACGACCCTCGACTGGGGCCGCACCCGCTACGAAGCGGCTTGGCACGCGCAGGACGAACTGGTCGCCCGCCGCATCACCGGCGAGATCGGCGATACTCTCGTGTTTACCGAGCACGAACCCGTTTACACCATCGGCCTGCGCAGCGGCGGCGAGCAAAACGTCGTCTGGGACCCCGCGCATCTCGCCCGCGAGGGCATCGAAGTCGTCAAAAACAATCGCGGCGGCGACATCACCTACCACGGCCCCGGCCAGATCGTCGGCTACCCCATCATCTCCCTCGCCACGCGCAAGGACCTCCACGAATACCTGCGCTTCCTCGAACAAGTCATGATCAACTCCGTCGGCGCGCTCGGCCTCGCCGCCACTCGCCGCGAGGGCAAGACCGGTATCTGGATCGGCACTCGCAAGGTCGCCGCCATCGGCGTCGCCGTGCGCCGCTGGGTCACCTATCACGGTTTCGCGCTCAACGTGAACGCGAACCTAACGCACTTCCAAGGGATTATCCCTTGCGGCATCAGCGCCACCGAAGGCACGGTCACGTCGCTTCAGGCCGAGCTCGGACGCGAACTGGACATGACCGAGGTGAAAAACGTGCTCGCGATTGAGTTCCGGTCGCTGTTACCCACGTTCCTTGCTCACAGAGATGGACACCTCGCATAAACCCTCCTGGCTCCGCGCCAAACTTCCCACCGGCCCCGGCTATTCTTCGGTGCGAAAGCTCGTGGACGACAACTCGCTCCACACCGTTTGCCAGAGCGCGCAGTGCCCCAACCTTGGCGAATGCTGGTCACGCGGCACCGCCACCGTGATGATCCTTGGCAACATCTGCACGCGCTCCTGCAACTTCTGCGCGATCGCCACCGGCCGCCCCACCGAACTCGACCTCGGCGAACCCGCCCGCGTGGCCGACGCCGTCGCCAAGATGAACCTCAAGCACTGCGTCATCACCTCCGTCTGCCGCGACGAACTCGCCGACGGCGGCGCCAGCGTCTGGGCCGCGACCATCCGCGCCGTGCGCCACCGCAATCCCCGCACCGCGATCGAGGTGCTCACGCCCGACTTCAAGGGCAACTTCGCCCATGTGGACATCGTGCTCGACGCCAAGCCCGACATCTTCAACCACAACCTCGAGACCGTCGAACGCCTGCAAAAACCCGTCCGCGTGCAGGCCCGTTACGACCGTTCCCGCAGCGTTCTCCAGCACGCCAAGAGTCGCGGCTTCACCACCAAGACCGGCATCATGCTCGGCCTTGGCGAAGAGGAGCACGAGATCGAACAGACGCTCCGCGACATCGCCGCCGACAAGACCGACATCGTCACCCTCGGCCAGTATCTCCAGCCCAGCAAACAGCACCTGCCCATCGCCCGCTGGGTGCATCCCGACGAGTTTATCCGCTGGAAGGAGTTTGGCCTCAGCATCGGCATCGGCGTCGTCGAAAGCGGCGCGATGGTGCGCTCCAGCTACCACGCCGACGAGCAGTC
>JANYJB010000100.1 GCA_025361935.1 Verrucomicrobiota bacterium | reverse complement strand
TCTCCTGGGCGCTGCGGCCGTCGGAAATAAGCGCGCGGATCTCCTCGGTGATGAGGACAAGTTCGTGGAAGGCGACGCGGCCCTTGTAGCCCGTGAAGCGGCATTTTTGGCAGCCGCGTCCGCGATAAAAGGGGACGTCGCTCAAGCCCTGGTCCTGGAAATATTTGGCAAGGATCTCGCGCGAAGGCTGGTAGGCTTCCTTGCAGTTTTCGCAGATGCGCGCGGCGAGGCGTTGGGCGAGGACGCCGATGACAGAAGGAGCGACCATGTAGGGCTCGACGCCGATCTCGATGAGTCGGACGATGGCCTGCGGGGCGGTGTTGGTGTGGAGCGTGGCGAAGACGACGTGGCCGGTGAGAGCGGCTTCCGTGGCGATCTTGGCGGTCTCCAAGTCGCGGATTTCGCCAACGAGGATCGCATCCGGGTCCTGGCGCATGAGGGCGCGGAGGACGTTGGCGAACTTGAGGTCGATGTGGGAATTGATCTGCGTCTGGGTGACGCCGGCGAGCTGGATCTCGATGGGGTCCTCGATGGTTGAGATATTAATGTCGGGCGTGTTGATCTCGTTGAGCGCCGCGTAGAGCGTGGTGGTCTTGCCGGAGCCGGTGGGGCCGGTGACGAAGATGATGCCGCTCGGGTTTTGGATGAGCCGGCGGAAGGGCGCCAGGATCGTCTGCGACATCATCATCTTTTCGAGGGTGACCATCGATTTCTTGCCGGTCATCGCGAGGATGCGGATGACGACCTTCTCGCCAAACTGGGAGGGAATCGTGGAGACGCGGAAGTTGGCGTTGGACGTGCCTACGGGCATGGAGAAGCGTCCGTCCTGGGGGAAACGCGCCTCGGCGATGTTAAGGTTGCAGATGATCTTGATGCGAGAGACGAGGGCGCGATGGATCTTCCGTGAGTAGGTGAGGACTTCGCGGAGTTGGCCGTCGATGCGGAAGCGGACGCGGCACTGGCCTTCCTGGGCCTCAATGTGGATGTCGGTCGCGCGCTCGCGGATGCCGTAGTAGACGATATCATCGAGAATCTGCACGAGCGACTCGGAATCGGCGAGGGCGGCGAGCTTGTCGGCGGCGAGATCGGGGTTGTCGAAGAGGCTGGAGCGGCCGAGTTCGGTGAGGCTTTCACCGAGGTTTTTCTCGTTGGAATACTGGATGAGGATGGCGTCCTCGATGTCACGGGGGAGCGCGAAGACCGGGCTGATGGGTATCTGGATGATCTGGCTCACGCGCTTCACCAGCGCGGCGTCCTCCGGCTTCGACGTGGCGGCGGTAAGGACGCCTTCGAGGATGTAGAGACCGATGATACCAACTTTCTTGGCGACTTCGACGGGGATGGCGGCGATGGCTTCGTCAGTGATGAGCGAGGCGAACGGATCGACGTAGGCGAAGCCCAGGGTGTCGGCATAAAACCGGCAGGCGTCGTCCTTGAGGGCCATCTTGGTTTCGATGACGGCCTTGAGCAGGCCCAGGCTGTTGCCGTGCTGGCGTTCGAGCGCGGCGAGTTCGCTTTCGGAATCGAAATGGCTGACCTTGCGAACGAGGTCGCCGAAGGGCGTGTTAAGCGGAGGTTTTGCCACGGCGTTTTTTGCGGTTTTGGAACAGCTTTCCGATTTCGACTTGGTGAAGTTTTTCCTGTGAAAAGGAGCCTGCGCTGCGTTCGAGCTGCAACTCGGCGAGGATCTCGGGCAGGGAATATTTGATCTCGGCCATAACTGAGGCCGGAGTGGTTGGCTTGGTGCCTGTCTCGGATGAGGGACGTGTGCTCATGGAGGAAAATTTCAGGCTGGTTCTTCGCCGTCTGGGTCTTCGGTGAGGATTTGCTTGAGAAGGGCAATCAGTTCGTCGCGCGCGGTGTCTTTTCGGATGTAATGCAGGGCCCCTTGCTCGGCGGCCACTTCCACGGTCTGGCGCGTGGTGAGGGAGGTGAGCATGATGACGACCGCCTCGGAATCGAAGGCGCGGATTTGTTTAAGGGTTTCGAGGCCGTCCTGGATGGGCATGTTCACGTCGAGCATGACGAGATCAGGTTTTTCGTGCTGATAGGCGGCGAAGCCTTCCACACCGTTGTTCGCCTCGACGATGGTGGTGATGCCTAGGGAGCGGAGGACGAGGCCGATGTATTTCCGGACGTGGGGCTCGTCGTCGATGATGAGGGCTTTGCCGATGGGGATCATGA
>JANYJB010000099.1 GCA_025361935.1 Verrucomicrobiota bacterium | reverse complement strand
ATCACCAACACCGGCGGCGGCAACACCTCCGCCAAGATCCAGGAAAACGACCCCCTCTCCGGCCAGCCCACCGAAGTCCTCTGGGTCAAAGGCTCCGGCGGCGATCTCCGCACCAGCACCCGCGAAAACTTCTCCTCCCTCTACCAGCAGAAGCTCCTCGATCTCCAAAAACTCTACGCCTCCCGCCCCGACAAGGGCCTGAAGTCGCAGGCCGAGGACGACATGGTCGGCATGTTCTCCCACGCCACCTTCAACCTCAACCCCCGCGCCTCCTCGATCGACACCACCCTCCACAGCTTCCTCCCCGGCAAGCACGTGGACCACATGCACCCGAACGCGATCATCGCCATCGCCGCCTCGGCCAACCGCGAGAAACTCACCCAGGAAATCTTCGGCGGCAAAATGGCCTACGTTCCCTGGATGCGCCCCGGCTTCGAGCTCGGCCTCGCCATGCAGGAGATCGCCAAGAAACAGCCCGCCATCAAAGCCATCATGATGGGCCAGCACGGCTTCATCTCGTGGGACGACGACGAGAAGACCTGTTACGCCCACACCCTCGACTTCATCGAGACCGCCGCCGCCTACATCGAGGCCAAATACGCCGCCAAGGGCGGTGACGCCACGGCCTTCGGCGGACAACTCTACGCCACCCTCGACCAGGAAAAGCGCAACGCCACCTTCGCCGCCATCCTCCCCTGGCTCCGCGGCCAGGTCTCCAAGGAAAAACGCTTCATCGGCACCGTGCAGGACGACGCCAAGATCCTCCGCTTCGTCAACTCCAAGGACGCCGCCCGCCTCGCCGAACTCGGCACCAGCTGCCCCGACCACTTCCTCCGCACCAAGATCAAGCCCCTCTACGTCAACTGGAACCCCCAGACCGAGGACGTTGCCGCCCTCAAGGCCAAGCTCGCCGCCGGCCTCGACGCCTACCGCAAGGACTACGCCGCCTACTACGCGCAGTGCAAACACGCCAACTCGCCCGCCCAGCGTGATCCCAATCCCACCGTCGTTCTCATCCCCGGCCTCGGCATGATCGCCTGGGGCAAGGACAAGTCCGAGAGCCGCGTCACCGCCGAGTTCTACAACTGCGCCGTCGAGGTCATGCGCGGTGCCGAAGCCATCGACACCTACGTCGCCCTCCCGCTCCAGGAAGCCTTCGACATCGAGTATTGGCTCCTCGAAGAGGCCAAGCTCAAGCGCATGCCCGCCGAGAAAGAACTCGCCCGCCAGATCATCGTCGTCATCGGCGCCGGCTCCGGCATCGGCAAGGAAACCGCCCACCGCCTCGTCAAAGAAGGCGCCCACATCGTGTGCGTTGACCTCAACGCCGCCGCCGCCGAAGCCACCGCCAAGGAAATCGAGGCCAAATACGGCGTCGGCATCGGCGTCGCCGGCACCGGCGTTTCCAACGTTGGCCCCGCCATCGGCCTCGCCGCCAACATCACCGACCGCGCCAGCATCCGCGCGATGCTCGACAAAGTCGCGCTCGCCTACGGCGGCTTCGACAGCATCTGCGTGACCGCCGGCATCTTCGTGCCGAGCGACACCTCGGGCCGCATACCCGACGACAAGTGGGCGCTCACCTTCAACATCAACGTCACCGGCAGCTACTTCGTCGCCGACGAAGCCTACAAGACCTGGAAAGAGCAGGGCCTGCGCGGCAACCTCGTCCTCACGACCTCGGCCAACGCCGCTGTCGCGAAGAAAGGCTCGCTTGCCTACGACACCTCGAAGGCCGCCGCCAACCACCTCGTGCGCGAGCTCGCCATGGAGTTGTCGCCGCTCGTCCGCGTCAACGGCGTCGCCCCCGCGACCGTCGTGCAGGGCAGCGCGATGTTCCCCCGCGACCGCGTCATCGGCTCGCTGGCGAAATACGCGATCCCCTACACCGACGACGAGGCGACCGACAGCCTCGTGTCCAAGCTCGCCCAGTTCTACGCCGACCGCACGTTGACCAAGAGCCCGATCACCCCGGCCGACCAAGCCGAGGCGTATTTCCTCCTCGTCACGAAACGCCTCAGCAAGACCACCGGCCAGGTCATCACCGTGGACGGCGGCCTCCACGAAGCCTTCCTCCGCTGATCCTCAGCTGAGAGACAGGTATTATATCAACAAAGAGGAATCATAATAATCCGACCGGCCCACAACATCAGCGTCGCCCCGGCGCGCGTTTCTCTAATCATGTTGTGCGGCCGGTCCCCTTTTCGGCTTCCGGCGTTTAATCCTACCAATGGCCTCATCAAAAATCATTCATTGCGCAGCCGTCGATCTCGGCGCCACCAGCGGGCGCGTCATCGTCGGCAGTTGGAACGGCCGGAAACTCACCCTCACCGAGGTGCACCGCTTCCCGAACGCGTTTAAATCCGCCGGCGGCCACGACTACTGGGATATCCCCGGGCTGTGGAACGAGATCACGACCGGCCTGCGCGCGGCCAAGGCTCGCTTCCCAAAGCTCGCCTCGGTCGGCGTAGATACTTGGGGCGTGGATCATGTGCTCGTCAACGACGCGGGCCGCATAGTCTTCCCTACTCACGCCTACCGCGACGCTCGAACGCAGCCCGGCCTCCAAAAACTGTCCAACACCCGCGCAGCGCTTGAACGCATCTACGCCTCGACCGGCATCCCGAACGTCTTCTACAACTCCAGCCTCCAGCTGGCCGAGACGGTCGCGAGCTGCCCGGCGGTGACGGACATCGCCACGCGCTGCCTCTTTTTGCCCGACTATTTCAATTTCCTACTCTCGGGCCGCATGGAGAACGAAATTTCCTTCGCGAGCACGACGCAGTTGTTGGACGTCCATGGCAAAGACTGGTCGCGCGCCACGCTTGATCATTTCCACATTCCGGCCGGCTGGTTCACGACGCCGGTCCTCGCCAACACCGTGCTCGGCCCGGTCACCGGCCTGCCTGAATTGAAAGGCCTGAAAGTCATCGCCGTTCCCAGCCACGACACGGCGGCGGCCTACGACGCGATGCCGGCCGATCCTGCCGGCGGCGATATCTTCATCAGCTCAGGCACGTGGTCTCTGGTCGGCTTCGAGAGCGACTCGCCCGTGCTCGGAACCGAGGCGCTGGCCGCCCGAGTTTCCAACGAGCGCATCGGCGACGGCCGCTACCGGCCCCTGACGAATGTCATCGGCCTCTGGCTGCTCGAAGGCACGCTCAAGGAATTCGCCGCACGGCCCAAGAATAACGACGAGTGGGCCAAACTCATCACCGCCGCCGGCAAGCTCCCCGCCCCGGCTCTTCCTCTCGACGTGAGCGATCCGGCCTTCGGCAACCCCGTCTCCATGCGCGCGGCCATCGACGCCCACCTGAAACGGCACAAGCAGCCCGTCCCGAAGAACCTCGCCGCCTACGTCCGTCTGATCTGCGACTCGCTCGGCCGCGGTCACGCTGATGCCATGCGCAACTTCGAAAAACTGGCCGGCCGCAAATTCACCCGCATCCTCATGGTCGGAGGCGGCGCCAAGAACCGCCTTCTTTGCCAAGCCACTGCGGACGCCAGCGGTCTGCCGGTCGTTTCCCTTCAGATCGAGGGCACCGCCATAGGCAACCTCGCCAG
>JANYJB010000098.1 GCA_025361935.1 Verrucomicrobiota bacterium | reverse complement strand
GTCAAACGACGCCCCAAAACCTACCAGCTCATGACCAAGCCCCGCCGCTTCATGCACGTATCGCCTTCCCGTAATCTCAAAAAATGACGACCACCCCCCCTAACTTAGCGCCATTCCGGTCAGGGCGAGTTTCATCAATTTCAAGCAGGGTTTTAGCGTGACCAAACGAGTGACCTTGTTTCCCCGATAACGACCGCTCTGACCGCTGGTAAAAACCACGCGTGGCTGGCCATTCGGCCACAAAAAAACCCGGTCGGCGTGACCGGGCTTTGCGGTGAAATTTCTCCGCCCAATCTTTACTTGATCGCCTCAAGCTCCGCCGCCGACCACGGGGTCATGCGGGTGTTTTTCTCGCGGATTTCCTTCACCTTCCCAGCGGTGATTTCACCCGCCTTGTTGCCCCACTCTTGGCGGATGTAGGTCACGACATAGGAGATTTTTTCGTCACTCCAGTTGTAGCCGCCGCCGGGACCAAATGCCGGCATGTTTCCGTTGTAGTCTTTGCCTTCAACTTTAAGCGGTCCGGCCAGACCATTCAGCATGATGCGCACGAGGTGTTCTTCGCTGCCGACGACCCACTCGGAACCAACCAAAGGAGGATACATGCCGGGGACACCCATGCCAGTCGCCTGATGGCAGGCGGCGCAAGTTTGGAAGAGGCGTTTGCCTTGGGCAACGGGATCGACTTTCTCGACTTGCGTGGTCGCGGCGGCGGTCGAGGGATCGTAGCGCTCATCGTAAACCAGAGGGCTGAAACCGCCGCGATAATGGACGAAATACAACGTGCAGCCAAAGATCATCGCCGTGATGAAGCCGAGCAGCAGCAGCGGCATCGGCGTGTAGCCTTCCTTGGGCTCCGGTTTCTCGCGGAGGAGAATCGCGTGAACCTTCTGGATGCTTTCGTCGGAGGCGGCGGCCTGCTCGATCTGCGGGTTGGGCTTGATCGGTTCGTCGCTCATTTCTTTTCCTCCTTGCCGGCCTCGGGCTTGGGCTCGACGTAAACGTTCTTCGTCTCGGGGTAGGCGTAGGTGTCCTTGAGGCTCACGAGGTAGGCCACGAGGTTTTCGCCCCGCTCGGTGGGCACGATTTCGTAGCCGGGCTTGGGCTGGTATTTCTCGGGCAGCTTGGACTGAATGGCCTTGGGCGAGGGCTGGCCGACGACCTTGCGCGTCTCAAACAGGAACTTGAACGGCGGCATGTTGGAGCCGGGCGAGGTGATCTGCGGATCGTAGAAATGCAGGTAGTGCCACGTGGGATCGGTCTGACGGGCGGCGATGTTTCGCAGATCGGGACCGGTGCGCATGGTGCCGAGGAGCACGCGACGCTCGCGGATATAGTCGCGGGCGACGCTCTGACGTTCGCCCCAGCCGCGCTCGATGTCGGAACCGTAACCCGGGCGGCGCACCTGCTGGCTGTGGCAATAAATGCAGCCAAGGTCCTCGTAAACCAGTTTGCCGCGGGCGGCGAGGCCGGGCGTCTGCAAGGGATAGGCGGTGCCTTCGTCTTCGTTGTAGACGGGCTTGAGCGAACCGTAGCCAATCTGGTTGACCAGAACGATGCCGGTCCACGAAAAGGCCAGGGTCAGGAAAATACCGAGGAAAATGAGGGGTGCGCGGTTCATTGTGCGGTGACCTCCATCTCAGGGGGAGAGCGGAAAAGGGTGGGTTCGGTCTTGGTCGTCTGGACGCTGCGGGCGACCATCCACACGAAGTTAACGGCGAAGGCGACATGGCCGATCGTGATCAAGATGCCGGCGTAGCTGCGCCACTTCAGGTAGGGAATCGTGGCCTTCACGGTATCGAGGAAAGGCACGGGATCGGTGCCCTGCTGCAGTCCGAACTTGTGGGCCAGCACGGGGGTGTTGAGCAGCAAGCCCTGAATGACACCGCCAATCGAGAGATCGGCAACGTAGAGAGTGATGCCAACAGCGGTCGCCCAGAAGTGGACGCTGATGAGCTTGGCCGAGGGCCACTCTTTGAGGAGGAGACGCGGCATAATGTAGTAGATGCTGCCGAACATCACCATTGTGAAGAAGGCATACATACCCCAATGCGCGTGGGCCACCGTGTAGTGGGTAAAGTGCGTGACCTCGGCCCAGCTACGGATGGCCATGGAAGAACCTTGAAGGGAAGTCAGCGTGTAGGAGACAGCGCCAAAAACAATGAAGCGCAGCGTGGGGCTGTATTTCAACGCGCCGAAGCTGCCGACCATCGTCATGTGGTGGTTGATCGCCGTCACGATGACCGGGATGATCATCATGAACGAGGCCGCAATGCCGGCGGACTGCACCCAGACGGGAACGGGGCCGCCGATCAGGTGGTGGACGCCCGCCCAGTTGTAGAAAATCGCGAGCGACCAAAAACCGATCACCGAAAGGTAGTAGCTGTGAATCGGCTTACCGAGGACCTTGGGAAGGAAATAATAAATGGCAGCGAGGCCGATGGGCGTGAACCAGAGGCCGAGGACGTTGTGGGCGAACCACCAGTTGACGAGCGCCTGCACGGTGCCGCCAGCGGGAGCAAAGATGATCATGATCTCAGCCACCGAGTAGAGCCACGGGAACCAAAAGAGCGCCGCGAGGATATACCATTGCGAGACGTAGATGTGGGGCGACTTTCCGAAACGGAAGGTGATGACCGCCCATGCACCGACAAGCGCGTAGGCAAGGAAGAGCAGCGGCGTGGCGTAAACGGGCATCTCCAGCCACTCGATCGAGGTCGAATCACCGGCGAGAATGCCGAAGATGCCGACGGTCACGCCGATGTTCCAGAACACGGCGGCGACGATCAGCAGGCCGGCGTGGCGAAGCACTGAGCGCGAAAGGCGGGCCATCAACCAGAAGGCGACCGCAAAGGAAGCGTTGACGCTCCAGCCGTAGGTGACGGCGTTGAGGTGGGCGGTGCGGACGCGGCCGAAGGTGAGCCACTCGTAGTTCCCGAGAAAGTCGGGCGAGTGCATCTTGAACGACGAGATCAGCGCGAAGAGCGTGCCGATGAGCAGCCAGCCCACGGCGGAAGCGAGCAGGAAGAGCGCCGGCCACTTGGTGGAGGCGTCGATCTCGCTGAGTTCCGCGCGCTTCACGTCGTCCGACGTGGTCGCGGGGTTCAGGGATGAGACAAGAGTGGGAACAGAGGCCATCGGGAAATCAGGATTGGGAAGCGGCTTGGGTTTTGGCGGCGGGAGCCTTGCCCGGGAAGAAATCGGTCGGCTGGCCGATCGGCTCAGAGGAGTCGAAGATAGACTCGGCGCCTTTGTCGAAGTCGCGCAACTGGCCGTTCTTGGATGCCCAGTAGAGGGCGTAAACGGTCGAGGCCAGAAACAGGGCGGCCATGGGAAGAGCGACAGCGTAAAAGAACCAGTCCATGTTGCGGCGGGTTATTTTTGTTTCGCTTCGATATCGCGAAGCGTGAGCTCGACGGCGCGATCACGAGGAAGTTGAACGACGCCGGCGGCCTGATCCACCCAGGCATAGCCGGTGCCGACCTTGGTTTCGTTGGCGTGCAGCTCGGCCAGCGCGGCTTTGCGCTGGTCGGCGGTTTTCACGCCGTCGCCGAGAGTCTCGGGCTTTTGCGGCGCATAGGCAACCAGCAGGATGACCACGAAGATCACGAAACCGCCGATGGCGGCGACCAGGGTCAGTCCGAAGCTGGGTTTGGAAGGGGCGGCGTCACTCATGGTTGGCGAGGCATTCGGCGATGCGCGGGTCGCGGATCGGGATGAGTTTGGTGGAGGCGAAGCTTCTGAAATAAGACCAGACGCACACGCCGCCGACGCCGACCACGGAGGTCAGAATCCAGAGCAGGTTAAGCGAGAGAAACGGCTGGGCGTCACCGTGGGCGCCCTTGAGGACGGGCGAGATATTGTAGGTAAGGTCGAGCAGCGTGGTGGCGAGGATCGCCAGCGCGACGGGGGCGATCTTGTAGATGGTGATCTTGGTCTTGTAGGACAGGAGCAGAAGGAACGGGACGAGGAAGTTCAGGAGGATGAGCGCCATGCCGACATACCACCACTGGTTGGTGGCGCCGTCGTGGTTCAATTCGCGGATGTTATACCAGAAGGTTTCCTCGGTGAGGTTGGAGCTCCAGATCAGGATGTATTGGCAAACCGCCACGTAGGCCCAGAACGCCGTGAAAGCATGGATGAAGATGCCGATACAGTGAAGGTGCCGGCTGCTGAGGATACCCTTGAAGTCGCCGCGCGCGAAGAGCCAGAGCTGAACGAGAAGACCAACCGAGAGGGCGCCGCGGATGCAGTCCGAGAAGAACCACATGCCGTAGATCGTCGAACCCCAGTGATACTCGAGGCTCATGATCCAGAAGAAGGCGATGCCGGTGAGGGCCAGCGCGGTCAACGCGATGCAGGAAGCCGACGTAGCGTGGCTCTGGTGCGACCATTTGACGTCACCGTCAACGTCCTGCGTGAAGGAGGCCTTGCGCAGACGGGCGGAAACCAAGATCAGGAAGCCGTAGAGGAACACGCTGAGCGCACTGAACGAGCCGATGTTTAGAATGGGAGACTTGTGCCAGTAGGCCGCATCTTCGCCCACCGTCTCGGTGCCGTGGAGAACGTGGTTGAGATTGCCCCAAGGCCAGACGACATCGCCCTTGCCGAGCCAGGTGGCGAGAAGCAGCGGAACGAACAGGAGAAGCAGCCACTTGAAGGCGGAAATACCGTGCTCAAACTGACGACGCACAACCACCGACCAGCCGGCGTCGGACAGGTGGTGAATCATGATCAGCATGAGCATGCCGATGGCGATGGCGGTCCAGAAAACGATGGCGACCAGCCAGCCGACGGCGACGGCGGAAGCGTTGCCGGGCAACGCGAGGCCAAGCGCGGTGGCGACGATGCCTGCGATGCCGACGCCGAGCGCCTTGGAGGCGTTGCTTCCCGCAGGAGCGGGAGCGGCGGATATAACCGTGGGAGCGGGTGCAGCGTGGGTGCTCATTTATTTAAGACCTAGCTCGGCTTTGTGGCTCGGGGGAACGTCGGCGGCGGTGCCGTTCTGGGCGCGCTGGAGGGCGCGGACGTAGGCGATGACGGCCCAGCGATCCTCGGCGGAAAGCTTGTCCGCTTGGGAGAGCATATTGCCCTTGCCGTTCGTGATGGTGTTGAAGATCTCGCCCTCGGCCATCGTGCGCAGGCGTTCGTCGTGGTAGCTGGGCGTGGCACCCATGCCGTATTGCTTGGTGATGCCGTTGCCGTCGCCAAGCGCACCGTGGCAGGGAGCGCAGTAAATGGTGAAACGATCCTGACCGCGCGCCATGAAGCGGGCGTCAACTTTTACGGACTTCGGGAAACCCACGACCCAGCTGCCGTCGGCGTTTTTGCCGAGATAGGTTGCGTCGTCGGATTGGAGGAAGGTGGCGTCAGGCGTGCCGCTCGTGCTGGTGCGGCCATAGGCGACAACACCGGCGGGGAGCGGACGGTCGGCGCGTCCATCAGCGAAGAACGGCGACTCGGCCTGCGGCTTGTATTTGGCCTGATGATCCATGTCGGGGATCAGCTCAAGCGGGGGCTTCGTCGAAATGGAACCGCGGAAACCGAGGATGGAGACCGCAAGAACCACGAGGAAGAAAGTGGCGAGAGAAACGTAACGCATGGCTTAGGCTTCCATCTCCTTCACGTCCTGACCGCCCATTTTTTCGAGCAGGGCTTTGGTTTCGGTCGGGCTATACATGGGGTCGCGGGCCTCGATCACGACGAGGTATTTGTCGTCGAGGGCGGAAATGATGCGGTCGCTCTTCAACACCGGATGGTAGAGCATCGGAAAGCGGCACAGAACGATCATGCCGGCCACGGCGCTGAAGGCCGAGAGGGCGATGCCCAGCTCAACGATCACGGGGATCGCGGGAATCGGGCTGAAGAAGGGACGTCCGGCAAGGATCAGTTTGTAATCGAAGCCGGCGGTGAAGGCGATGAGACCTACGCCCGCGACGACCCCGGCGATGCCGCCGAAAAGGGAGAACACGGGGATGATCGAGCGCTTCAGGCCCATGGCCTTGTCGAGGCCGTGGACCGGATAGGGCGTGATGCAGTCCCAGTTTTTGTAACCGGCGTCACGCACGGCTTCCGCAGCGTGGTAAACGCCGGAAGCCGTGTCGAAGGTGGCAATCAAGCCGTAAGGTTGTTCAGCCATGGTCGGTTGATATCAGGAGTGTTTGCCGCCGTGGACGTCGGCCTGGGGCGTGACCGTCTTGACCTCGGACATCGGGATGATCGGGAGAAAGCGGAAGAACAGGAGGAAGAGCACGGCGAACACGCCGAACGTGCCGAAGTAGGTCAGAATTTCGACGATCGACGGGCTGTAGTAACCCCAGCTCGAGGGCAGGTAGTCGCGGGCGAGCGAAGTGACGATGATCACGAAGCGCTCGAACCACATGCCGATGTTGATGAAGATCGTGAGGACAAAAATGAACGCGAAGTTCGAGCGGACTTTCTTAAACCAGAAGAACTGGGGCGTGATCACATTACACGAGAACATGATCCAGTAGGCCCAGTCGTAGAGGCCGAAGGTGCGGTTGACGAAGGTGAAGCCCTCGTTGGGGTTGGCGCCATACCAGGCGATGATGAACTCCATCAGGTAGGCATAGCCCACGAGAGTTCCCATCACCAAGGTGATCTTACAAAGACAGTCTATGTGGTAGGCCGTGATGAAATCCTCGAACTTGAAGATGGCCCGCATGGGCAGGAGGATCGTCAGCACCATCGCAAAACCGGAGAAGATGGCGCCGCTCACAAAGTAAGGCGGGAAGATCGTGGTGTGCCAGCCGGGGATGAGCGAGGTGGCGAAGTCGAACGACACGATCGAGCAAACCGAGACCACCATCAGTGTGCCGATGCCGGCTAGGAGCAGGTAGGCCATCTCGTGGTGAACCCAGTGACGGGCCGA
>JANYJB010000097.1 GCA_025361935.1 Verrucomicrobiota bacterium | reverse complement strand
GTCAAACGACGCCCCAAAACCTACCAGCTCATGACCAAGCCCCGCCGCTTCATGCACGTATCGCCTTCCCGTAATCTCAAAAAATGACGACCACCCCCCCTAACTTAGCGCCATTCCGGTCAGGGCGAGTTTCATCAATTTTTATGCTGATGGTTTTATTGTTAGCTAGTCACCATGGGTTTCGGCGAGAGCGTGGTCAAGGTTGTCCGGTGGGTTTGGGTGTAGGGAATTGTGCGAGTTCACGCACAATTGGGTTCTTGGGGCGGAGCTTGAAGAGAGGTCACTCCACGCCGGTCACAGGGAGATCGACGGGATACTCGATGGAGAACTTGAGGGGGATTTCGAGCTTCTCGCCGGGTTTCAGGTCGAGGCGCCAGAGGAGTTTGCCGTCGGTGTCGCGGGAGACGCCGGGCTTGGGCGGCTGGGAGGCGGCTTCCTCGGGTTTGAGGAGGTCGCGCTCGGCGGGGACGAGGAGTTTGACGGTGATTTTCTCGTCGCGGGAGACCGGGATGGCGTCCTTGAAGACGATGCGCTCGGCGGTGCGCTTGTGGTTGGCGAGGGTGAGGAGGAATTCGTAGGTGACGCGTTTCGACTTGGTGGTGAAGCCGGTGTCCTCGGTGAAGCGGCTGACGAGCTTGCGCTGCACGGCGATGCCTTCGTCGGCGCCGAGGGCGAGGTCGAATTTTTCCGTGGGCATGACGGTCTTCAGGCGGCTGGTGGCGACGAAGGTGTCGTCGAGAAACGTGCTGACGGCGCCGGCGAGCAGCGGGTAATCGGTGGTGTTGGTGACGTAGGCGCCGAGAAAGGCGGTTTCGAGCTGCTTGGGCGTGGCCTGATACTGGAGTTTCGCGGCGAGGGTGACGCTGGCGATGCCGACCTTCTGCGGGGTGTTGTCGCTGAGGATGGTGGCGGCGGTCGGGATTTTGAAGGAGGCGCTGGTGGCGGCGGTGTCCACGGTGGCGAGGGCGACGGAGGAGTCTTCGATGACGGGAGCATCGGCGAGGGCTACAGAATTGGAAAATGCCTGCATGCCGCCGCTGGGGCCGAGGAGCGTGGAGGAGGGGTCGGGACGCTTTTGTTTACGCGACAGGCTTGAGAATGAGTCCTCCGCCTTTTCATACACGACGGGTCTGAGCACATCCACGATCCACGGATAAAGCTCGGGTGCGCCGCCGCCGAGGTTGGGGCGGGCGGTGGAGAGGGTGAGGGCGACGTCCTTCCAGTCTTCGCCGGTGGCGTTGCGAACGACGCCGAAGTAGGTGAGGGCGACGGCGCGTTCGGCGGTGCGCAGGCGGGCGTCGTAGGCGGGCGTCCACGATGCGCCGTTGACGGCGTAGGCGAGGGAAACGTCGAGCGAGCCGGCTTGCGGGGCGGAGACGCGCACGGTCACGGTCTTGGTGGCGCGGGGGCCGGTCTGGCTGCCGCGGAGCTCGTCGAGGCGGGCTTGGGCGGCGGTGATTTTAAGGGCGAGGGCTTCGCGGTCGTTGTCGAGGGTCTGGCGGTCGGCGGTTAGGCGGGCGGAGTTTTCCGAGGAGAAGGTGAGGAGCTTTTGCCAGTCGTCGAAGCCGGGGCGGGGCGCGGTGGCGTCTTTGGCGGGCGGCTGGGTGACGGCGGTCTCGATCTTGGCAAGGAGGGCGCGCTGTTGGTCGAGCGCGGCGGCTTTGTCCTTGAGGATGCGGTCCTGGTGCTGGAGGGCGTTGAGGTCGGCCTCGGCGGCGAGCACGCGGGGATCGGCGGTTTTCTCGGTGTAAACGATGCGGGCGTTGACATCGAGAATGGTGGCGGCGACGCCGTGGCCGGAGACTTGGAGGGATTGGTCGGAGAGCGCGGCGGGGAGTCCGTCGAAGGTGAGTTCGCTCTGGCCGGCGGGGAGGTCGATGGTGGCGGTGCGGGTGGCGACGGCGCGGTCGGCGTAAACGGTGGCGGCGGTGATGGCCGAGTTGGCGGGGATCGGCGATGCAAAGGCGGTCGTGGAGACAAGCGCGGCAAGCAGGGCGGGCAGGTGGAGGAAGTTCATGACGGGCGGGGGTTGGGGAGAGACTCGTTCTCGTTCTCTTTCTCTTAATCTTTCGTCAGGAGCCGGAGGTCGAGGTCGGAGGGAGAAAGAGAAAGATTAAGAGAAAGAGAACGAAGGGGGCGGAGAGGCGGAGGTTGCCCCTTGCTCACCACGTGTCGGTGCGGAAGGGCGCGGCGGGCAGGCCTTCCTTGTTGAAGAGGCCGGCGAGCGGGGCGTTGCGCCAGGCGTAGCGGACGGCGACAGGCGCGGGAACGGCGGCGCAGGTGACAAGCACGGTGTTTTTTTCGAGCGCGGCGTCGGCGGGGTGGAAGACCTTGTCCTCGCCGGCGAGCTCGAAGCCGCCAAGGCCGTTTTGCGGGGCGATGAGTCCGCCGTCGGTGTGGGTGAAGCTCACGCGGTAGCCGGCGCCCTCATGGTCGGCTTGGGCGAAGACGGGGCCGCTGTCCACGATCTTGAGGCCGTAGTCGCGAGCGAGGGCGAGGCGGGCGAGGCGGCGGCCGACATCCTTTTTGTTGCGCGGGTGGATGTCCTTCTGGTTGCCGATGTCGATGATGACGGCCTGCCCGGTGGCGGGGAGGGCGAGGGTCTGCGTCTGGGCTTCGCGGAGGAAGGCCCAGTTGGTTTCGGCGGGGTTGCCGAAGTTGGCAAGCTGCACCCAGTAGAAGGGAAAATCACCCTGGGCGAAATCCTTGCGCCAGCCGGTGATCATGGTGGAGAAGAGGGTGTGGTATTCCTTGGTGCGCTCGGAGTTGGCGTTGGACTCGCCTTGATACCAGATGGCGCCGCGGAGGGCGTAGGGCACGAGGGGGTTGATCATGCCGTTGAAGAGGCCCGAGGGGAGATCCTGGGGGCGGGCCCCTTGGGGGGCGCGCGGAGCGGGCTTGGCGAACTTCGCACCGGCGGTGTTGGCGGCGGTCTGCTCGGCCTTCCAGGCGGCGAGATTGGCATCGTATTTCGCTTTGATGGCGGGGGAGTCGGCGACGGCCTTGGCCCAGCGGCTCTGGACGATGGTGGCATTGTCGGGGACGGTTTTGTAGGCGTCGGCATCGGTCCATGATTCGACGAAGGTGCCGCCCCAGTTGCTGCCGATGATGCCGACGGGGACGCGGAGGAGCTCGTAGAGATCCCTGGCGAAATAGTAGCCGGCGGCGGTGAAGCCTCCCGTGGTCTCGGGGCCGGCGACCTTCCAGGTGGAGCCTTCGATGGCGACGGTGGTGGCGGGAGTCGCGGAAACGGTTTCCTTGATCTTGATGTGGCGGATCAGGGGGAAGTTGGCGGAAGCGGGAACGTCGATGGCGGCGTCGTAGGTGAGGGCGACTTGGAGCGCCATGTTGGACTGGCCGGAGGCGAGCCAGACCTCGCCGACGACGATGTCGGTGAGCGTGATGGTGTTGTTACCCTTGATGACGAGGTCGGCGGGCTTGGCGTTGGCGGGCTGGGCGGGGAGATCGACGCGCCATTTGCCGGAGGCATCGGCGGTGGTTTCGAGGGTCTGGCCGGCGAAGGTGACAGAGATTTTTTCGCCGGCCGAGGCGGTGCCCCAGACGGGGACGGGCTTGTCGCGCTGAAGCACGGCGTGGTCGGTGAACAACGGGGCGGGCGTGACGTCGGCGCGCAGGGACGCGACAAGACTGAGAGCCGCCAGGCAGGTAAGGGTATAACGCATGGGGCATGCATCGATACGTGTCGCGGGGAATAACGCAAACGCGTTTGTCTGCAAAGGCTGTCAGGCCGGGGGTGTTTCAGAGTGCAAAAAGGCGTGGAGATCGGCGGCCATGCGCGGGCCAAAACCCTCGACGGCGGCGAGTTGGTCTTCAGTCGCGGCGCGCAGGCGTTCGATGCTGCCGAAGTGGGCGAGCAGGGCGGCGCGGCGGACGGTGCCGAGGCCGGGGAAATCGTCGAGGACGCTCTCGCGGATTTTTTTGGAGCGGAGGTCGGCGTTGTAGGTGTTGGCGAAGCGGTGGGCTTCGTCGCGCAGGCGCTGGAGGAGGTTGAGCGCGGGGTGGTTGAGCGGGAGGTTCAGCGGGGCGCGGGCGTCGGGGAAGATGATCGTCTCGTGTTTCTTCGCGAGGCCGATGAGGGCGGGCGGCTCGACGTCGATGGCGACAAAGGCTTTTAACGCGGCGCCGATCTGGCCGCGGCCGCCATCGATGACGACGAGGTCGGGCATGGGTTTGCCTTCTTCCTTCAGGCGGCGGTAGCGGCGGCCGACGACTTCTTCCATCGCGCGGAAATCGTCGTTGCCGATGAAGCTTTTGATCTGGAAGCGGCGGTAGAGGTCTTTGTTGGGGCGGCCGTCGGCGAAGTGGACCATCGAGGCGACGACGAACGTGCCGCTGATGTGGGAGATGTCGAAACACTCGAGCGTGCGCGGGGCGGTTTTGAGGCCAAGGGCCTCGCCGAGGAGGCGCGAGGCTTCGGCGCCGATCTCGGGGGCGGAGGGGTCGGAGCGCTCGAAATTGCGGGTCTTGGCGAGGGTTTTTTGGAGGGCGAAGACGATGTCGCGGAGTTCGGCGGCTTTTTCGAATTCGTGTTTTTCGGCGGCGGCGAGCATCTCGGCGCGGAGGGTTTCGAGCCATTCGCGGGACTTGCCGTCGAGGAAGGCGCAGGCGGCGTCCACGCGAAGGCGGTAGTCGGCGGCGGTGGTTTCGTTGGCGAAGCCGTAGAGTTCCTGGCGGACGTCATCGTAGAGTTGCCAGCGTCCGTCGGGGAGTTTTTTGGGCGAGGCGTCGCCGAGGAGGATGCCGAACTGGCGGCGCATCTGCGCGAGGGTTTTGCGGAGGAGGTTGCTGTGGGCGAAGGGGCCGAAGTAGCGCGCGCGGTCGTCTTTTTTGAAACGGATGAGCACGAAGCGCGGGAGTTCCTGGGTGAGATCGACGCGGACCTGGAGGAAGCGTTTGTCGTCGGTGAAGTCGGTGTTGTATTTGGGTTTCCACTGCTTGATGAGCTTGCCTTCGAGGAGGAGTGCCTCGGGCTCGGACTTCACCTCGATGGTGTCGAAATCGGCGATCATCTGGATGAGTGCGCGGATTTTCGGGTGGAGCGTCATCGCGCGCGACGGCTGGAAATAAGTGGAGACGCGCTTCTTGAGGGCCTTGGCCTTGCCGACGTAGATGATGCGGCCCAGGCGGTCTTTCATCAGATAGACGCCCGGCTTTTCGGGAAGGTGGCGGACCTTCTCTTTGAGATTTACTGGCTCGGGTGCTGGCATTTTTGGCAGTTTAACCTAGTTTGCCGCATCGCAAGTATGGTTTCTGAAAACATCACTCCGGCTCCCGCCGTCATTTCCAAGCGCTACGAGCTGCTCACCCTCGGGGACGAGCTGTTGCTCGGCCTCACCGCCAACGGTCATCTCACCCACATCGGTGCGCAGCTCGGCAAGCGCGGGGTGCTATTGCAGCGCAACGTGACCATCACCGACGAGGCCGACGCGATCGTGGCGCAGTTTCGCGAGAGCTGGACGCGCGCCGATGTGGTAATCACGACCGGCGGGCTGGGGCCGACCTGCGACGACCGCACGCGCGAGGCGGTGGCCGCCGTGCTCGGGCAGAAGCTGGTGTTCGAACCGGAGATCGTGAAGGCGATCGAGGCGCGGTTCGCCCGGCTGGGCCGGAAGATGAACGACAACAATCTCAAGCAGGCGTATCGGTTCGAACGCGGCGAGGTGCTGCCTAACGCGCACGGCACCGCGCCGGGCCTGTGGGTGGAGCAGGACGGCAAGGTGCTCGTGATGCTGCCGGGGCCGCCGAACGAATTGCAGCCGATGTTTGCCGAGCAGGTCGTGCCGCGTCTGGCGAAACTCGGGCTGCTGGCGGAGCGCGAGGCCTACGTGCAGGTGCGCACGGCGGGCATCGGCGAGTCGGCTCTCGAAGTGAAACTCCAGCCGATCTTCGACCGCCACGGCGACGCGCTGAGCATCGCGTTCTGCGCTCACCAGGGGCAGGTGGACTGCCGCGTGAGTTCGCCGTCGGGAAAACTTTCGCACGAGCAACTGGAGAAAATCGCCGCCGAGTGTGCGGCGTTGTTGGGAGAAGACTTCATGTGTTACGGCGGCGACTCGATGGCGAAGGTCGCGGCGGATCTGCTGCGGGCGCAAGAGCTGAAGCTGGCGGTGGCCGAGACGGCGACGGGCGGGATGCTGGCGAGCGCGTTTACGGATATTTGTGGCGCGTCGAAATTTTTCGCGGGCGGCTGCGTGTGCTACTCCAACGAGTCGAAGATGCAGCTCCTCGACGTGCCGGAGTGCCTGTTGAAACAGCATGGCGCGGTGTCGGCGGAGAACGCGGTGGCGATGGCGGTGGGCGCGGCGGAAACGCTCGGCGCGGACTACGGGCTGGCGATCACGGGGTTCGCGGGGCCGTGCGGCGGCACGAACGAAAATCCGGTGGGCACAATCTACATCGCGCTGCATTCGCCGCACGGCGTGTGGTCGAAGAAGCTGCACTACCCCGGCCCGCGCGCGACGGTGAACCGCCGCGCGGTCAACGCGGCGCTCGACTGGCTGCGGCGCGAGCTGGTGCGGTCGGTGCGCGGCGCGACGACGACGGGTGCGCAGGGCGGCGGGTGCCGCTGAGGGTGAAGCGTGTTGACTCCAACACGCTTGCGGGGGCGATTTTCGTGTTCGTCAAACCAACGAGCTTGACCTTACTGAAACACGTTACTTTCGAGCGAATGGGGTTACTTAGGGGACAATGAATGATCAGCTGTCGCTTGGAGTGCTGATATCAAGTCGGTTTCGGTGCGCTGCCCGACGGTCAATTTCCATAGATCAGGGCGAGCCTTGAGGAATTTTATATAAGCCTCAATTGCCCCGTCTTTGACCTGAGTTGGATCGATGGAAATTTTGATATATAGCGTCTTGTTGGCGGCTTGCCATGTAGCCTCCTCGCGGGACTGACGGATGCACCCGGCGGTTATTTCGCGGATCAGTGATTGAATGTCTTCCAGCGTCAGACCGGCTTGCTGGGCTTCGCTTTGCAGCCAAGGTTGCAGCCGTTGGTGCAATTGCTCGGCCAGTTCGTCGTATCCCGCTGCCCGGGCCATTTTATGTTGATAGCTACTTGTGCCTGCGCGCGCCGGATAAGTGCCTGCCACAACGTAAGGTCCAAAGGTATTTGGAGCTGTTACCCAAGCAGGCGCTCCGACCAACTCCGGATCTACTGGCGCGGAAGACGTATTATCAGGAACTTCGGATGAGGTTGGTGCCACCATGCAGCCATTTGAACAACAAAGGAAGATTCCCAAACCGATAATCAGGAGAATTTTCATTCTTAAGGGGAGGGGACGGTTTTGAGCGCCGCTTCCACACGCGCCTTGTCGGCTTTTAAAACGACGGCTGCTTGCTCCACTTCGTCACACGCCTGACGGGCGGCGGTATAGATATAGTAAGGAGCTTCACCTTCCTGCCACGTTTGGCCGGGAGCGGGTTTATTGTGATCTAGCACGCTTCGGGCGTCCCCCCATTGGGATGAGAGTTCTGTGATTTTATTGTTTATAAAGATCAGCTCATTTTTAAGGCGAACATTGGCGGCACGCGATGCATCGGGTGCAGAATGAGGAGCAGATGGTGGCGCAGAAGGCTGAAGTGCCGCTGAGAGTTGTGCCGACTGGGTGTTTATAGTGTTTGCTGGAGTGAGGGGAACCGCACTTTCGGTAGTGGCAATAGTTTGAGGCGCTACGGATTCCTGTTGTTGTAGAAAAGCCTCCTTTTCGGCGTTTAACAGACTGCGTTGTTGAGCGACAGCGGTTGGGTTGACGACAACAGCAGCGGTGGAAGTAAAAGGAGTGACGGCGGGAGCAGCTTTTGTTGGTTCGAGAATGGTCTCGATGGATTTGCTTACGCTGGCAGGCAGGATTTGCATGATTCCAATGATAGCCAAACCCCCTGCGAGGCCCGCCGATACGAGCGCAGTCAGCAGGCGGGTGCTCATTTGTTTGACTTTATCCTGAGTAAACCGCTCCAAATCACTAATGAAGAGAGGCTGTAGCGCCCAACCAAGACGGAAGCCGATGAGCGCGCAGAAGAGTCCTGCAAAAGTCGCACCCACCAATGCCAATCCGCTAAGGAATGTCATGCCTTACCTTTTTTCCGCCTTCATCGGGCATCTTAACGTGCGGCGATCTTATTAAACTCCAGTTGAAGCCACGGGAAGCCCCCCCAGGCCCAGCATGCACCCCATATAGGGCTTATATCTCCGCGAGAAATTAAAGACGGTTTTTTCCCTTTAGTAACTAAGCTGACACCTTGTCCATAACGGTAGAGCCAATAAGGCGGGATGATCAATAAAAGCCAAGCGGAAGGTATTTTGGCTCCTAAACTATTCATCTCCTCTTTGGTTTGAACCAGCCAATAAATATAATAAATGCTGAGGGTTGCCACGAAAAGCAATATTACAGCTATAAAGCCTCGTTTTTTCATGCCTATGGTTTGATTTTTCTCGTTTGGATTAGACAATATATCGTCAAATATTTCTGAGGCTTTCCCGTTGTTAATAGTAAAATCAATTTTGCGACTTCTTGTGGGAATGCCCGGCGATCTCCAGTCGTTTTTTGTAAAGGTATATCTTTGCCCGTCTTCGCCGCTAATAAGCCCTTCGTTTTTGGGGATGGAATAATCAAGTATGGTGCCTTTCATAATTTTATATAATATTAATGTGATTTAAGGGATGTGTTTATTTATGCGCAGAACTCAGTTGGTGTAGATATTGACCGACACCTGCCCAATATGAATAAGAGGACGTGGAGGCTCTCGCTGCCGGGTGGGGTAGGGTCAAAAATGTCGTGGCCAAAATCTTGCCAATATACGCATCTGGAATACTTAATACGGGAGTAAGTTGAATTCCCAGTAATGCAGGAAGAGAGCTTTTCCCGTATGAAATAACGAATCGGGGCTTATGTCTTTTTATTTGCTCTTTCAGTAAATTGACCCGCATCGAAGCGAATGTTTTTCTGTAAAGCGCCCGACTCTTTAGTGTGGCTTTCAGGCTCGAATCAGAAATGTTTATATCTTCATATATCCAGCCACTTGTTGAGCGGACAGGCAGCGGCATAAATTCTATAAGTAAAAGCTCATCAAGCCGCTTGCTTTGGAACTCTTTTAGCTCCGGAGTTCCTATCGGCTCTGAGTGGCAGGCGAGATACAGGCAAATGAGGCGAGCCCAAGTGTGTTGGATTTCAATCTCTCCTTCGAATCGACTGCGAAATGCCGCGCTTTTCTCTCGATTTTTCCGATAGCATTTTGCGAGTGCTATATGAAACTGCCGACAATTGAGAAGGGACTTCATGCCGGAGCGCTTCCATATTTTGAGTCGATGCTCCAAATCGGTTGAGCTATCGCAGCCAGCTTCCTCCAAGCCAACGAACCACATGCAAGATTTCCAATTTCCGTAACCCCAAAAAGTTTTGATGAAGTTTTCTAGATTTTGCATGGATGCGTAAAAGCGTGAGCTTCGATCTTTAATTTAGAATAGCGTAAATACCGTTGATCGCACGGTAACATGTCAACGCGAAATACCGCACGATCAACGGTATGGCGCTTGTGGCACTAATTGCGGGTCGTATTCGTGAATTGAGGGCGCGTCATGGCCTAACCCAAGAAGAGGCCGCCCAACTTATCGGGATGGACATGAAATTTTACCAACTGCTGGAATCCGGACGTAAAAAGCAGGTATGGCTGGAAACTGTTGAACGACTGGCTTCGCCTTACAGTTTGGCGGCGTGGCAGCTTATTGGACCGGAATTGCCCACCGATACGAAACTTACGCACACTGTAGCGGAAAGCACCATTCACTATCGTTCGCGCAAGGGGCCTTATCGCAAGAAGTCGCCGGGGTAGTATGATTCATTGCGGGGGGCGACGACGACGGGCACGCAGGGCGGCGGGAGGCAGTGAAGCGCGCGGCGGGTTAGGGATAACCCGCCCTACCGTCTCACAGGGCTTTCGCCGTGTAGAGCGCGGCGAGGGCGGCGCCGATGGCCTGCGAGAGTTCGCCGAGCGAGGCGGCGGAGATTTTCATGCACTTGCGCTGCGCGGGGAAGAGATACGGCTGCGCGGCGGCGCGGATGCCGTTGAGGTAGCGCTCGCGGAATTCGGGCGTGGTGCTTTCGGGGTCGATGAGGCCACCGCCGATGACGACGAAGCCGGGGTCGAGCGCCATCGCGAGATTGGCGACGTGTAGGCCGAGGGCCTTGGCCTGAAGATCAAAAATTTCCAGGGCGAGGGCATCGCCTTTTTGGGCGAGTCCGCGGAGCGAGAGCGCCTTGTGCTTCGGAGTGTCGGAGGATTTCGCGAGGGGATGGTCGGGATACTTCGGCAGGAGGTGGGCGATGTATTGCGGGAGGCCCGAGATGGTCGTGTAGGCTTCGACGCAGCCCCAGTTGCGTCCGCAGCCGCAGGAGAACGGCGCTACTTTGTCCAGTCCGGCGCCGAGGAGTTGGAGGGGCGAGGGCATGTGGCCGGCCTCCATGCCGGCGAGGTGGTCGCCGGAGAGGGGGAGTCCGCGTTCATCAATGTAGGCGGTGCCGAGTCCGGAGCCGGGCGCAAGGAGGACGACGGAGGCTTTTTGGTCGCTGCGCACGCGGGCGGCTTCGCCGACGCCGCCGAGGTCGCCGTCGTTGCCGACGACGAGCGGGATGGCCCGGCCGGCTTTGGCGGCGAGGGCGGCGGAGTAGTCGGCGTGAAAATTCCAGCCGACGAACGAAGCGGGCAGGTTGGCGGAGCGGTCGAGGACGCCGTAGCTTTGATACGGGCCGGGAAGGGCGAGGCCGACGCCGGCGACCTGGGACCAGGAGAGTTTGTTGTCGGCGAGGAAACCTTCGACGCCCTCGACCCAGCCTTTGATGACGGCGGCGGTGCCGTCCTGCGAGTTGGTGGAGCTCTGGCGGAGCTTGGTGGAGATCGGCGAGCCGTCGGCCCAGACGCCGCCGGTTTTGGAGGTGGTGGCGCCGCTGTCGGTGCCGAGGAAGACGGTGGATGTGTTCATGGGGTGTTGGGGTGGGAGGTTAACCGAGAAGATTTTTGAGGGCGGTAAGATATTTTTCCTGCGTGCGCTTGATCACGTCCGCCGGGAGCGAGGGGGCGGGCGGGGTCTGGTTCCACTTGATGGCGAGCAGGTGGTCGCGGACGAACTGCTTGTCGTAGCTCGGAGGCGAGCAATCGGGGCGGTATTGGTCAGCGGGCCAGTAGCGGGACGAGTCGGGTGTGAGCACCTCGTCGATGAGGATGAGGTTGCCGTCGGCGTCGGTGCCAAACTCAAACTTTGTATCGGCGAGAATCATACCGGCCTTCGCGGCGCGGTCGTGGCCGAGTTGATACAACGCGATGCTCACGGCCTTGACCTTCTCGTAGAGGGCGGGGCCGATGGCCGCCGCGCCCTGGGTGTCATTGATGGGTTCGTCGTGCTGACCCTTGGGCGCTTTGGTCGTGGGCGTGAAGAGCGGTTGCGGGAGTTTGTCGGCCTGGCGGAGGCCGGCGGGAAGGCGGTGGCCGCAGACTTCGCCGTTTTTTTGATAGGAGGACCATCCAGAGCCGACGAGGTAGCCGCGGACGACGCACTCGATGGTGAGGGGCTTGAGTTTGCGCACGATCATGGAGCGCAGTTGCAGGTCGTGGTCGGTGATGCCGCGGCGGGCGAATTCACCGGCCTGATCGGGCAGGAGGTGGTTGGGCAGGAGATGGGAGGTCTGCGCGAACCACCAGTTGCTTATCTGGGTCAGGATGATGCCTTTTCCCGGGATGCCGTCCGGAAGGATCACGTCGAAGGCGGAAAGGCGGTCGGTTGCCGTGAGCAGGAGGGCGTCGCCGAGGTCAAAAATCTCGCGCACTTTGCCGGAGGCGATGCGAGGGAAAGGCGCATTGTCGATGGAGGTGACGGCGCGAGAGGGCAGGGAGGCGGCGATTTCTGAAGAGACCATTTATAAAAAGTGCGGTCGGGCAATCCAAGCAGGCCGCGGGGACTTGCCAAGGGTGATTCGAGCGTCAGGCGTTTTCTGTCGGCCCGTATTTGCGCAGCCGCGCCGCGACATCGGCTCTCAGCCGGTCCAGATAACCAAGCGTGTAGGCCGCCACATCGAGCGCCGGGTCAGCGACCAGCGGGGTGAGGTCCATCGCCCACGTGATACCGGCCATGCGGTCGGTGGCGTGGGAGGTGTTGAACGTCGCGTGCGCCAGCCGCCGGCCGGGCACGGCGAGGTCGTAGCGTTTGCCGCCGCTGATCTGGGAATCGAACATCTTTAGCAGTTCCTCCCCGAGCGCCGGATGCCGGCCCGAGTCGAGCGCGACCTTGTCGGTGTCCACCATCCAGTCGAGATCGCGCCACACCTCGCAGCCGAGCACGCGGTGAGGACGATTTTCCCGTGGCAACGCGCGCAGCGCTTCCAGGCAGCGTAGAAAAACCGCGACATGCGTGTCGTGTTTGTCCGCCGGATTGTGCAGGTAAACCACCTGCGGGCGGCAGCCGCCGAAAATCGCCGCGAGATCGGAGCGCACTCCGGGGTGGCCGGGCGTTTTGACGTCGGCGCTCGGGTGCGCGAGCTGGAGCTGGACAGCGTAGCGGCCGAGCTTGGCGGCCTCGCGCTGCTCTTCGCGGCGGATGGCCAGCATCTGCTCGTCGGTGAATTTGAGAAACGCGCCCGTGCGTGGCGAGCCGGCGCCGTTGGTCACGACCACGCCACCGAAGGCCTTGCCCTTTCCGTCGAGACAGTCGGCGATGCCCGCGTGCGCCATGATCTCGATGTCGTCCTGATGCGCCGCGACGCACAGATGAGTCACCCGTGCGAGCGCGGCGGCGGCCGGTTCATCGCTCTCGGGCAGGTAAACATCGGAGTCTGCGCGGGAAAGTTTCATGGGGACGGGAAAAGTTGCGCGGGATATACCCCTCCTGCGACCAAGTTGGCGAGCGTCGCCTGCACACGCGGCTTGTCCTCGCGATAAGTCACGCCGAACCAGCTCGCGGTCGTCGGCAGCACCCGCACGGTCGCGGCGCCTTCGGTGATTTGCTGCGAGACGGCCTCGGGCAGGTAAAACTCGGACTTCAGCTCGCCGCCGCGCGACTTTAGAAACTCCGAGAATTGCCGGTCCAGCGCAGCGAACAGCGCCGGCGTGAACGCCCAGCAGTTCATCGAAACGATTTCCTCGCCGGTGAATTTCTTGCCCGCCGCCGCGCCGACTTCCTCGCGCAGGATGCCGGTGTGCTCGACCACGCGTTGCAGTGCGCCGTCTGCCGACGCCGCGCACACGCCGCGCGACACCGCGCCGTTCTCTGAAAGCGTGTTGGCCAGCCGGTAGCCGACCATTGCGAACCTTTGGGCCGGGATTCCGGATTTCACCTCGGCGCGCAAATAATCCGCCAGCTTCCCGAATGCGTCTCGACCGAAATAGTCGTCGGCGCCGATCACCGCGAAAGGTTCCTTCACCGCGTCGCGCGCACACCACACGGCGTGGCCGGTGCCCCAGGGTTTTTCGCGTCCGGGCGGCGGCCCGAAGCCCGCCGGCAGCGCATCGAGCGACTGGAAAACATAGTCCACCTGCACGCGGTCCGCGTATTTGGCGGCGACCTGCGTGCGGAACGCCTCCTCGAACTCCCGCCGTATCACAAACACCACGCGGCCGAAGCCCGCGCGGATCGCGTCGAACACCGCATAGTCCAGAATCGTTTCGCCCGCTGGCCCCACCGAGTCGAGCTGCTTAAGGCCGCCGTAGCGGGATCCCATACCGGCGGCGAGAACGAGAAGCGTGGGTTTCATTGGCAATTTAAACCAAAGGGGTCTGGGTGGGGTTGCCCCGATTCTTCGGACAGTCGGTTAAGGGTGATTTAGTTTGTATGTTTCAGTGCGGATTCAAACGCAACAGGGCTTTTGTATCCAAGACTGGAGTGAAGCCGTATGCGGTTATAAAAC
>JANYJB010000084.1 GCA_025361935.1 Verrucomicrobiota bacterium | reverse complement strand
CAAGGATTTCTCCGGAAGATTTTGAGTCTACTGCGTCTGCCAATTCCGCCACCTGGGCGCACCGAAACGAACTGCCAAGCTACGTCCGCCGCCGGGCTTGTAAATCGAAAACTCCATCGTTCCACTCGCCTCCATGTCCGACTTCCGCGTTTTCGCCCCCGCGCCCGTCCATGGCGTCATCTCTCTGCCCGGCGGCGAATCGCACCATCTCGTCACCGTCAACCGCGCCCGCGCCGGCGACACGGTCATCGCCTTCGACGGCCGCGGCACCGAGTGGACGTGCGAACTGGCCGACGCCCGCAAATCCGGCGCGACTCTCCGCGTGCGCGCGACGCACACCCGCGCTCCGCTGCCCTGCACCACAACTCTGGCGCAGGCGTTACCCAAGGGCGGCGTGATGGACGACATCATCCGCCACGCCACCGAACTCGGCGCCGCCCGCATCGCGCCGCTCGCCACCGAGCGCACCCAGGTTCACCTCAACGGCGACCGTTCCGACAAAAAGGCCGAAAAATGGCGCACCGCCGCGCTCGAAGCCGCCAAGCAGTGCGGCAATCCGTTTCTGCCCGAGATCGACCCGCTGCAACCGCTCGCCGCTTTTCTCGCGGGCGACGCGGTGCGCAACACGCAACTCAAGCTGGTCGCCAGCCTGCACCTCGGCGCGCAGCCGCTGCGCGCGGTGCTGGCGGCGTTTCGCGCGCAACACGGGCGTCCACCTACGAGCGCCGCGTGGCTGGTCGGCCCGGAGGGTGATTTCTCGCCAACCGAGATGGCGGCGGCGCAAGCGGCGGGGTTTACCCCCGTGACGCTCGGGCCGCTGGTGCTGCGCTGCGACACGGCGGCGACTGCCGCGCTGGGTGTGCTGGCCTGCGAGACGCAGGAGTGAGGTAGGGACGGACCGCCGGGCCGTCCGGTTTGGCGAATGTATCCGCAGTGTCATTCGCGGCGGGCCCAGCGGTCCCGCCCTACCCCAGAGAAACTCACCACACCAGCAGGCCACCGGCAAACGTGAGGCCCGCGCCGACGGAGCAGAAGATGATCTTGTCGCCGCTTTTGAAGATGCCTTCTTCGGCCGCCCAGCCGAGCGCCATCGAGACGGACGCGCCCGAGGTGTTGCCGTATTTGGCGATGGTCACGACGAACTTTTCAAAGGGGATGCCCACGCGTTTGCCCACGGCCTTGAGGATGCGTTCGTTGGCTTGGTGAGGGACGATCCACGAGATGTCCTCGGGCTTGAGGTTGTGGCGCTTCATCGCGGCCTCAATCTCGTTGGCGAAGGCGATGACCGCGCTTTTGAACACCGCGCCGCCGTCCATCTGGAGATAAAAATCAGCGCGGTCGCTGCCGTCGGCGCTGGGCACGAGCTGGCGCGCGCCGCCGCCGGGGCGCTGAATCGCCTCGAACACCGTGGCGTCGCCGGAGAGCGCCATGCGATGCAGGCGGTGGCCGCCGGGAGCGTCGGTGAGAATGGCCGCGCCCGCGCCGTCGCCGAAGAGGAAGGCGGTCTCGTTGTCGTTGGGATTGGTGATGCGCGAGAGCAGCTCGGCGGTGACAACGATGACGTTCTTGGCAGTGCCGCCGCGAATAAAGGCGCGGCCGACTTCGAGGGCGTAGAGCCAGCCGGAGCAGGCGGCGTTGAGATCGAAGGCGAGCGCCTTGGGGCAGCCGAGGAGCTTGGCGAGGCCGCTGGCCATCGAGGGCACGGGCTGGTCGGGAATGATGGTGGCGAGCACGATGCCGTCGATCTGGCCGGCGGTCATGCCGGCTTGCGCGAGCGCGTGGTTCACAGCGGTAGCGGCGAGGCTGGTGGCGGATTCGTCGGCGTCGGCGTAGCGGCGTTCTTTGATGCCGGTGAGCTTGATCATCTCGGCCTCGGTGCGACCGGGGAAAGCCTTAAGGATATCGGCGGTGGCGCGGATGTTTTTGGGCACGGCGTAGCCGATGCCGGCGATGCAGACGGTTTCGGCGGACGCTGAAACCGCAGGCGAAGGGCGAAGGGCCCCGGGCGAAGGGCCGGTGGGATTCGCGGCGAGATAGCGGGCGATGTCGTCGCCGGAGACGCGTCCGCCGGGGCCGGTGGCTTCGATACCGATGAGCGTGGCGGGGTCGAGACCGGCGTCCTGCGCGAGCTTGGCGGCGCGGGGCGTCCACTGGAGCGTGGAGGCGGACTTTGCGGCGGACGGGTGGGGCGTGTTGACCTCAACGCGCCGGATCGGGGCGGGCGTCGGAAGCGCGTTGGGGTCAACGCGCTCCACCTTGGCGGCGTCTCCTTTGACTTGGAGATTTTTGAGGGAAATATCCGCCGTGCTGATGCGCAGGAACGGCGACCCGCTGGGTAAAATATCGCCGGCGCGGGCCTGAATCGCGTCGACCACGCCGTCGCAGGGCGCCTCGAATTCGAAGACGGACTTGTCGCTCTCCAACTCGGCAATTTTTTCACCCTTGGTGATGCGCGCGCCGGGGGCGATCTTGATGTCGATGACGGTGAGTTCGCTGACGGTCGCCCCCATAGATGGGATCGGCACGTCGATAAGGAAGGTTTCCATCAGGGTTGGGTTTGTCTGGTCATTCTTGGGACGGCAGGGACAACCGTCAATGGCTAGAAAAGCCGGCCGGGCACTCAGGCGCGGGCCAGTTTCCAGAAGGCGAGGCACTTCGCGAGCAACGCTTCGAGCTGGTCGAGCGGCACCATGTTGGGGCCGTCGGAGAGCGCGTTGTCGGGGTCGGGATGCGTTTCGAGAAACAAGCCGTCGGCACCGGCCGCGAGGGCGGCGAAGGCGAGCGTGGGCACGAACTCGCGCTGGCCGCCGCTCTTGCCGCCGGCCGCGCCGGGGAGCTGCACGCTGTGCGTCGCGTCGAGGATGGTGGGATAGCCATTGCGCGCCATGATCGGAAACGAACGCATGTCCACGACGAGGTTGTTGTAGCCGAAAGTCGCACCGCGCTCACATTGCCAGATTTCGGCGGCACCACCGTGTTTTAATTTGCCGACGACGTGAACCATGTCGTTGGGGGAAAGAAACTGGCCCTTCTTAACGTTGACCGTCTTGCCAGTCGCGGCGGCGGCGAGGAGCAGATCGGTCTGGCGGCAGAGGTAGGCGGGAATCTGCAACACGTCGCACACGGCGGCAACGGGCGCGCACTGGGAGGCATCATGGATGTCGGTCACGCAGGGCAGGCCATAGTCCTTTTTGACGAGGGCGTGGAGGGCGAGCCCCTCCTCGAGACCAGTGCCTCGTCCGCCGGCGATGGATGTGCGGTTGGCTTTGTCGAAGGAGCCTTTGAAGACGAGGTTAAGCTCGGGATACTTCGAGCGGAGGGAAACGAGTTTTTCGGCGACGGTGCGGACAACTTTTTCGTTTTCGAGCGAGCAGGGGCCGGCGAGGACGAGGAGTTTTTTGGGATCGAAGAGCGGCATGGTGGGTTGGGGGTGGGGACGGACCGCTGGGCCGTCCGGATTGGAGGTGCGAATGCGGATAACCGTCCGTGATTCGCGGCGGGCCCAGCGGTCCCGCCCTACCTTACTTCGTCTTAGGTTTGGTTGCCTTCTTGGTGGCTTTCCTGTTCTTCAATGCGGCGGCGATGAACGCGGCGAAGAGCGGATGGGCCTTGTTCGGCTTGGACTGGAACTCGGGGTGAAACTGCACCGCGAGAAACCACGGGTGCTTTTTAATTTCGACGATCTCGACGAGGTTGCGGCGGGGGTTGATGCCGCTGATGACGAGGCCGCCACGCTGGAGCTGGCCGACGTAGGCGTTGTTGACCTCGAAGCGATGGCGGTGGCGTTCGCGGATGCTGGTCGCCTTGTAGGCCTTCGCGGCGAGCGTGCCGGGCGTGAGCGCGCATTCGTAGCTGCCGAGGCGCATGGTCGCGCCCTTGTCGATGACCTTCTTCTGCTCCTCCATCATGTTGATGACGGGGTGCGGGGAGTTGGCGTCGAACTCGGTGGAGTTGGCGCCCTTCAACTTGAGGACGTTGCGGCAATACTCGATCACCGCGATCTGGAGGCCGAGGCAGAGGCCGTAGTAGGGCACGTTGTTTTCGCGGGCGTATTTGGCGGCGGCTATTTTACCCTCGGTGCCGCGGTCGCCGAAGCCACCGGGGACGAGGATGCCGTCGAGGCCCTTCAGCAGCGCGAGGCCGTTCTTTTTCTCCAGCTCCTCGGCGTCGATGCGGACGGTGTTGACCTTGCAGTTGTTGGCGATGCCGGCGTGGGTGACGGATTCGTAAACGGATTTGTAGGCGTCCTGGAGCTCGATGTATTTGCCGACGACGCCGATGGTGACCTCGTTGGCGGGCGTCTTGATGCGGCGCACGATCTCGGTCCAGATGTTCTTCTCGGGATGGGGATGCTTGAAGCCGAAGAGGTCGATCACGAGGTCGTCCATGCCTTCCTTCTGGAGCGCGAGGGGGAGCTCGTAGATGGAGTCAACGTCGCCGCACTCGATGACGGCCTTCACGGGGACGTTGCAGAACATCGAAATCTTGTCGCGCAGGCCGGCCTCGAGCGGGTGGTCGCAGCGGCACACGAGGATGTCGGGCTGGATGCCGATCTCGCGGAGCTGGGCGACGGACTGCTGGGTGGGTTTGGTCTTGAGTTCGCCGGCGGCCTTCAAATAAGGAACAAGGGTAACATGAATGAAGATGCAGTCGTTCGAGCCAACTTCGAGGGCGAACTGGCGCATCGCCTCGAGGAACGGCAGCCCCTCGATGTCGCCGGTGGTGCCGCCGATCTCGGTGATGAGGACGTCAACGTCTTTGCCGCCGGAATAGATGCGCTCCTTGATCTCGTTGGTCACATGCGGAATCACCTGCACGGTTTTGCCGAGATAGACGCCGCGACGTTCCTTCTGGATGACGCTTTCGTAAACCTGACCGGAGCTGAGGCTGTTGAGCCGGGAAAGTTTTCCGCTCGTGAAACGCTCGTAGTGGCCGAGGTCGAGATCGGTCTCGGCGCCGTCTTCGAGCACATAGACTTCACCGTGCTGGAACGGGCTCATCGTGCCCGGATCGACGTTCAGGTAGGGGTCGAATTTCTGGATGCGCACCTTGAGGCCGCGCAGCTCCAGCAGCGCGCCCAGCGCCGCCGCCGTCAGGCCTTTGCCCAACGACGAGACCACCCCGCCTGTCACGAAGATATATTTCATCGGAAAGGCATACGGGCTCACCCAAAAGCCTGACAAGCAAAACTCCGCCCTATTCCCAAAGCCGGCGCGCGATCTCCACCGTCACCGCGACGAAAAACGCCGCCAGCACCCCGTAAAGCACCCACTTCGCGACCTTGGCGATGACCCACAGCGCCCCCGCCAGCGCCAGCACCGCGCACAACAACACCAGCCCGCGCGGGTAGGCGCGAAGCGGTTCCAGCCATGAGTCGGGCGACGTCATCGGCCCGCACACAAACCGCCCGCGCCCGCCGCGCCAAGCAATTCCCCGCTTGCCCCACATCGCGCCCGCCGCGCACCATGTCGGTTTACATGCAATCGAAACCACAAGTCCTCGCCTGGCTCACCTGCGACGGCGTCCACCTCGACCCTGGCACCGGCAAACACACCATCCTGGGCGTGTTTTCCAACATCCGCGGCCGCCAGTTCCCCGTGACGCACCCGTTCATGATCTGGTTTCTCACCCTCAGCGACGTGCCCGCCGGCGAGCATAAGATCAAAATCTCCCTCGGCCTCGACGCCACCAACCCGCAGCCGCTCATCGAGCGCCCCTTCGAGTCGCAAAGCCCCCTCCAGCGCATCAATCTCATCAACGAGATTCGCAACCTCTCCTTCCCCCAGCCCGGCGACTACTCCATCATCATCGAGGTGGACGACGAACCGCTCCTCGCCACCAGCCTTACCATTTCCAACTGATCGTCGCCACCGGCTCCGCTTTTATCCTCATCCCCCTTATTTCAAACCATGTCCTCTCCCGCCTCTTTTGACCTCATCGGCGTCGGTTCGCCCATCATGGATCTGCTCACCCGTGTGCCCGAAGCCTTCCTCACCACGCTCACCGGCGCCAAAGGCGGCATGGTCCTCATCGATGCCGACGAGATGGAAGCCATCGTCACCCGCCTCGAAAACCGCCCCGCCACCGTCGCCGGCGGCTCCGCGGGCAACACCACCGTCGGCGCCGCCCGCCTCGGCCTGCGCACCACCTTTCTCGGCAAACTGGGCAACGACGCCACCGCCCGCGCCTACCGCGAACACTTCCAGTCCTCCGGCGGCGACACCTCGCGCTTCAAGCACGCCGACCTCGCCAACGCCCGCTGCGTCTCCCTCATCACGCCCGACGGCCAGCGCACCATGCGCACCTGCCTCGCCGCCGCCATGACCCTGCACGCCGGCGAGATCAGCCCCGCCGACTTCCACGGCTGCCGCCACGCCCACATCGAGGGCTACCTCCTCTTCAACCGCGACCTCGCCAACGCCGTCATCAACGCCGCCCGCGCCGCCGGCTGCACCCTCAGCGTTGACCTCGCCTCCTTCGAGGTCGTCAACGCCGCCCGCGACTGGATTCTCGCCCAGCTCCGCGCCGGCATCGACATCGTCTTCGCCAACGAGGACGAGATCCGCGCCCTCTTCCCCGACGCCGCTCACCACGACTACGCCGACCTCGCCCTTCGCCTCGCCTCTTTCGGCGGCATCGCCGCCGTGAAGATGGGCAAAGACGGTGCCTGGGTTGCCCAAGGCAAAAACCTCCACCGCATCGAACCCGTGCCCGCCCCCCAAGTCGTGGACACCACCGGCGCGGGCGACGCCTGGGCCGCCGGCTTTCTCTACGGCAAACTCTCCGGCTGGCCCCTCCCCGCCGCCGGCGCGCTCGGCTCGCTCCTCGGCTCCGAATGCGTGCGCCACCTCGGCCCCGCCATTCCCGACTCCCGCTGGCCCGCCCTCCGCGACACCGCGCACACCCTCTCCACCCGGCATTGACCGCCCTGCCGGGCAAAACCCCGCCGAGCTTGCCATTGGCCCCCGGCCGTCCGTCATTTCCTAAAATGTCCGCCGACCTCGTCCAGCTCGTCACCTCGATCGCCCAACGCGCCCGCGCCGCGTCGCTCGTGCTCGCCACGACCCCGACCTCCGCCAAAAACGCCGCGCTCCTCCGCCTCGCCGACCTGCTGGCCGCCGCCAACGCCGACCTCCTCGCCGCCAACGCCAAAGACCTCGCCGCCGCCGAAGCCAACGGCCTCGCCAAACACGAGATCGAGCGCCTCACCCTCTCGCCCGCCAAACTCGCACACCTCGCCGAGTCCGTCCGTCAAGTCGCCGCCCTCCCCGACCCCGTCGGTGCCACCCTCGAATCCTGGACGCGTCCCAACGGCCTCCGCATCGCCAAGCGCCGCGTCCCCATCGGCGTCATCGGCATCATCTACGAGGCGCGCCCCAACGTCACCATCGACTGCGCCATCCTCTGCCTGAAGAGCGGCAACGCCTCCATCCTCCGCGGCGGCAAGGAGATCTTCCACACCAACACCGCCTTCGCCGCGCTCATCACGCGCGCACTCGCCGACACCGGCCTGCCCGCCGACGCCGTCCAGCTCATCCCCACCACCGACCGCGCCGCGCTCAACACCCTCCTCAAGCTCGACACCCTCGTCCACTGCATCATCCCCCGCGGCGGCGAGAGCCTCATCCGCTTCGTCGCGCAAAACTCCACCATCCCCGTCATCAAGCACTACACCGGCGTGTGTTTCGTTTACGTGGACAAGGCCGCCGACGCCACCATCGCGGAAGCCATCCTC
>JANYJB010000014.1 GCA_025361935.1 Verrucomicrobiota bacterium | reverse complement strand
TGGGATTCGAACCCGCAACCGCCTGTTTACAAAACAGGTGCTCTACCATTGAGCTACGCCGGCGTGCTTCAGCCGACACGATAAAACAAGAAATCAAAGAACGCTACGACTAAAAACCTCTTCAAGCGCGGGCCTGAAGAGGAAAGCTGGTGGTTCCCCCGGGACTCGAACCCGGAACCAATTGATTAAGAGTCAACTGCTCTACCATTGAGCTAGGAAACCGAAAACTGAGAGGTGAGAACACTCAAAACGCGGCGGGTCTTGTCAACGGCCTTTTTGGTTTCGGAGAGTTTTTTTGCGGAGTGGAATGGTCGCGCCGTCGGGTTAAGGGTGAGTTTGCCTAACTTTCCCCTTGCAAAGAAGGAGGGCACGCTCTGTTTTCTTCCGCTCTCTCCATGCAAAAGACCAAAAAGTCCGTCGCCAAGCGCTTCAAAATTTCCGGAACGGGAAAGTTGATTCGCCGCACGCCCGGTTTTCGTCACCTGCTGGCCTCGAAGAGCACGAAGCAAAAGCGTCGTGCCTCCAAGGACAAGCTTGTGGCTCCCGGCCATGCCAAGCCGCTCAAACGCTGCTTGCCGTATGGCCTCTAAGCCAAGGGCATAAACCATAACCAGCCAGTCGGGTGAATCCTAACGAGACGACCCGACGGCACTAAAAACATATAAAACAACATGCCTCGTGCAACCAACTCACCCGCTTCCCGCAAGCGGCATAAGAAAACGCTGAAATACGCCCGTGGCTATTTCGGCAACAAGTCGAAGCTCTTCCGCTACGCCAAAGACGCTGTCCAGCACGCCTGGCAGTATGCTTACGCCGCCCGCAAGAAGAAGAAGGCCGATCGCCGTGGTCTCTGGATCATCCGTCTGAACGCCGCCGTTCGCGCCCACGACATCACCTACAGCCGCTTTATCGAAGGCCTCCACGCCGCCAACATCCAGCTCGACCGCAAGGTTCTGTCGGATCTCGCGATCCGTGACGAAGTCGCCTTTGCCGGCATCGTCACCCAGGTGAAAGCCGCGTTGAAGACCAAGGCCGCCGCTGCCGCGAAAGCCTAACTCTTAAAAACGCGAGCCCGCCCGGCTCGCTCCCAAGGCACGGCCCGTCTTCACCGATGGGTCGCCCTACCGAAGGACGGGCCTCATTTTTGAGGCGCCGTCCTTTTTGTTTTTCCCCTAGCGTTCATCGTCGTTTGCCTTTCGCCTTTCATCCGATGCAAGACCAGCTCTCCGCCCTTCTCGCCAAAGCCGCCGCCGAATTTCCCGCCATCGCCACGCGTCCCGACTTCGAGGCTGCCAAGGCCCGATTCGTCGGCCCCAACGGCGAACTCACTGCCCTCATGAAGCAGATGGGCTCCGTGCCCAAGGAGCAGAAACCTGTCGTCGGCAAACTCGTCAACGAGGCCAAGGCCGCTCTCCAGGCCCACCTCGACGCCGCGCTCGCCCGCATCGAGTCCGCCGAACTCTCCGCCAAACTCGGCCCGCCCGTCGATCCCACGCTCCCGTCGCCCGACCGCGCCCTTGGCACGCACCACCCGCTCACGCTCGTCCGCGAGGAGATGACCCGCATCCTCCGCAAAGTCGGTTTTACCGTCGTCGAAGGCCCCGAAGTCGAGACCGAGTATTACTGCTTCGATGCGCTCAACACCCCTGCCGACCACCCGGCCCGCGACGCGCAGGACACGTTCTACCTTCCCGAGTCCGCCCGCTTCGGCAACGTCTCCAAAAAGAATCCGTCCGAGAAATACCTCCTGCGCACGCACACCTCGTCCGTGCAGATCCGCACGATGCTCAAGGGCGAGCCGCCCATTCGCATCGTTTCGCCCGGTCGCGTTTATCGCCGCGACACCACCGACGCCACGCACTCCGCCAACTTCCACCAGCTCGAGTGCCTTTACGTGGACAAAAACGTCACCGTCCGCGATCTGAAGGCGCTCCTCGACTACATCTTCGCTTCGCTCCTCGGCAAAGACACCAAGACCCGTTTCCGTCCGCACTACTTCGGCTACACCGAGCCCAGCTTCGAAGTGGACCTCTCCGCCACGCATCTCCCCAAGGTCAACAAACCGTGGATCGAAATTGGCGGCTGCGGCATGGTTGATCCGATTGTCTTCAAAGATGTCGGCTACGACCCCGAAGTGTGGAGCGGCTACGCCTTCGGCATGGGCCTCGAACGCCTCGCGATGCTCCTCTACGGCATCGATGACATCCGTTACTTCTACCAAAACGACGCGCGATTCCTCCGCCAATTTGCCTAAGTCCCGGCCATCCTGATTCCCGATGAAAGTCTCCCTCTCCTGGCTCCAGTCCTACGTCGATCTCACCGGTGTCTCCGCCAATGACATTTCGCGCGCGATCACCTTCCTCGGTTTCGAGGTCGAGCAGGTCATCCGCACCGGTGCTCCTAAGTTCAACAACGTCGTCGTCGGCCATATCCTTACCCGCGACAAGCACCCCAACGCCGACAAGCTCTCCGTCTGCACCGCCGATGTCGGCTCCGCGAACGGCGGCGTGCGCACCATCGTCTGCGGCGCGCCCAACTGCGACGTCGGTAACCGCGTCCCCGTCGCGTTGCCCGGAGCGATTCTTCCCGGCGACTTCGTCATCAAGGAAGCCAAGATCCGCGGCCAAGCCTCCTCCGGCATGTTGTGCTCCGCTAAGGAACTCACGATCGCCGAAGACTCGCAGGGGCTTCTCCTGCTCACCGACACGCCCGAAGTCGGCACGCCCATCAACGACGTGCTGCCTGCCGGTGACACCGTGTTCGACATCGAGATCACGCCCAACCGCCCCGACGCTCTCTCCCACCTCGGCGTCGCCCGCGAACTCGCCGCGTGGTTCAAAAAAGACCTCACCTATCCGACCGTCAGCTTCACGCCCGCCGCCATCTCCGCCAACCCGCGCGCCGACTTGCTCAAGTCCGTTCGTGTCGAGGCGTCCACCGATTGCCCGCTCTACACCGCGACCGTCGTCACCGGCGTCAAAGTCGGCCCGTCGCCCGATTGGATGCAAGCGCGCCTCACCGCTGTTGGTCTCCGCCCGATCAACAACGTGGTCGATATCGGCAACTACGTGATGCTCGAATACGGCCAGCCCGTGCACACCTTCGACGCGAAGAAACTCGCCGGTGCCGAGATCATCGTCCGCCACGCCGTCGAGGGCGAAAAAATCACCACGCTCGACAAGAAGGAGCGCGTGCTCTCTGCCAACATGCTTGTGATCGCCGACGCACAAAACCCCGTCGTCATCGCCGGTATCATGGGCGCGGAAAACTCCGGTGTCTCCGCCGACACCACCGACCTCGTCCTCGAAGTCGCCTACTTCAAACGCCAGTCCATCCGCTCCACGGTCAAGCGCCTCGGCCTCTCCTCCGACTCGTCCTACCGCTACGAGCGCGGCACAGATGTCCACTCGCTCGACGAGGCCGCCCACCGCTTCATCGACCTCATTCTCGCCCACGCCGGCGGCACCGTCGCCGGCCCGATCCACCGTGTCGGCGCCGATATTCCGTGGCAGCGCGAGATCACCGTCACTCCCGCCTATATCAACGAACGTCTCGGATTCGAAATCCCCGCCGCCGACCAACGCGCCGCTCTCGAATCTCTCGAACTTGCCGTCGTCCGCGAAAAAAACTCTGCAAGCGGCGCTCCCGAATGGACGTTCTCCGTCCCCAGTTGGCGTGACGACCTCGACCGCCCCATCGACCTCGTCGAGGAAGTCGTTCGTCTCTACGGCGCCGAAAAAATTCCTTCGTCGGTCGTCAGCGCGCCCGGACTCGTCGGCAACGACGACCCCATCGTGCTCTTCAACCGTGCCGTGACCTCCGCCCTCGTCGGCCAGGGTTTTAACGAGTGCGTCAACTACACCCTGCGCCCTGCCAAGGAACTCGCCGCGTGGGCCACGCCCGCCGCCATCGCCGACCTCGCGCTGTCGAATCCGTTCGTCGAAGACCAGTCGCACCTGCGCAACAATCTCGTCTCGGGTCTGCTCGAGTCGCTGAAGCTCAACCAATCCCGCGGGGTAGCCGCCTCGCACTTCTTCGAGACCGGCCGCGTCTTCATTGAGCGCAACGGATCACTTTCCGAGTGCGTCGCCGCTGCCTTCATCATCGCCGAAGACACCGGCGAACGTAGCTGGCGCACGCGCGAAGCCGCCGACTTCTACACCGCCAAGCGCCACACCGCGACCATCGCGTCCTTCGCCGGCATCGAGCTGGAGCGCCAGCCCACGTCGCTCGTCGCCGCGCCTGCGCTCGGCTGGCAGGAGGGTCACGCCGCCACCGCTGGCAACATCCAGCACGGTTGGACGTCCACCTTCGGCCTCGTGAGCCTTGCGCATCTTAAGGCCCTCGGCATCACTGGCAAAGTTTACGCCGGCCTCTTTGCCATCGTCTCGGAGAAAGTCACCGCCTACGCCGACCGCCGCAGCTATAAGCCCTTCGGCCTGCAACCCGCCGCGCTCCGCGATCTCGCGCTCATCGTGCCCGAGGCGACGTCATCCTCCGAAGTCCAGAAAGCCCTCGCCAAAGTCGCCCGCGCCGCCGTGGGCAACACCTTCGCACTCGAAGCCGTGAACGTGTTCGACGTTTACCAAGGCGCCGGATGGTTGACGAACTACAACAAGAGCCTTGCCTTCTCACTGGTCTTCCGTGCCCCCGACCGCACGCTGACCGACGATGAGGTAAACGCCGTGTTCACGAAAATTCAGGACGAACTTATCAAGACCACGTCTTACCAAATTCGGAAATAACCTCCCATGTCTGTTCCAGAAGATCTCAATATCGACCGCATCGCGAATCTCGCCCGGCTCGCGCTTACCGATGAGGAAAAGGTCAAGTTTTCGGCGCAGCTCGCCGATGTGCTCACCAACATCGAAAAGCTCAAGCAGGTGAACGTCGATGGCGTCGAACCCACCGCCCACGCCTTCCCGATCTACAACGTCTGGGCCGACGACGTCGCCAAACCGGGACTCCCCGTCGAAGACGCCCTCCGCAACGCGCCCGAGAAACGCGACAATATGATCGTCGTTCCCAAGGTCGTCGAATGAGCCACGCCGCCATGTCTTCCGAACTTTTCAACAAAACCATCGTCGAACTCGCCGAGCTGCTCGCAGCCAAAACGATCACCTCGGTCGAGCTCACCCAGGCCGTCATCGACCGCACGCAGTCGGTCGAGGAGCGCGTCAAAGCCTTTAACTCTTTCGACGCCGCCGCCGCCCTTGCGCAGGCCGCCGCGTCCGACGCGCGCCGCGCCGCCGGCCAATCTCTCGGCGCACTTGATGGTATTCCGATCGGCATCAAGGACGTGATCGCCGTCACCGGTCAGCCGCTCACGGCATCCTCGAAGATGCTGGCCAACTTCGTCTCGCCCTACGACGCGACCGTCACGCAAAAACTCAAAAAAGCCGGTGCGATCATTTGGGGGCGATTGAACCTCGACGAGTTCGCGATGGGTTCCTCCACGGAGAACTCTGCGTTCCACACCACGCGCAATCCCTATAACCTCGATTGCGTGCCCGGCGGTTCCTCGGGCGGCAGCGCGGCCGCGCTCGCGGCCGGCGAAGCCATCGCCACGCTCGGCTCCGACACCGGCGGTTCCATCCGCCAGCCCGCCGCGCTCTGCAACGTCGTCGGCCTCAAGCCGACCTACGGCCTCGTTTCGCGTTTCGGTCTGATCGCCTTCGCTTCGTCACTCGACCAGATCGGCCCGTTTAATCGCACGGTCGAAGATGCCGCGATCACGCTCCAGGCCATCGCCGGTTACGACGAAAACGATTCGACCTCCGTCAAGGTTGAGATTCCCGACTACCGTGCCGCGCTCAAGACGAAGAAAGGCCCGTGGCGCATCGGCATTTCGAAGGAATATTTCGGCGAAGGTCTCGACCCCGAGGTTGCCGCCGCCGTCGAGAAAGCGGTCTCCTTCTACGAAAAAATGGGCTGCGTGATCAAAAACGTCTCCCTGCCTCACACCGAGTATGGCGTGGGTGTTTACTATATCATCGCGACCGCCGAGTGCTCTTCCAACCTGAGCCGCTACGACGGCATCCGTTACGGCCACCGTTCCGCCGACGCCAAGGACATCGTCGATCTCTACTATAAGTCGCGTGCCGAAGGCTTCGGCCCGGAGGTGAAGCGCCGCATCATTCTCGGCACCTACGTGCTGAGCAGCGGCTACTACGACGCGTATTACCTGCGTGCTCAAAAGGTTCGCACGCTCATCCGCCAAGACTTCCTCAACGCTTATAACGAAGTGGATGCGATCATCACGCCCACCACGCCCACGCCTGCCTTTAAACGCGGCGCTAAGGCCGACCCGCTGGCGATGTATCTCTGTGACGTTTACACGATCGGCGTGAATCTTGCCGGATTACCCGGCATCAGCGTCCCGTGCGGTTTTTCTTCAAGTGGCCTGCCCATCGGTATGCAGTTGATCGGTCAGCCGTTCAAGGAAGCCGATCTCCTCGCCATCGCGAACGCCTACGACTCCGCCCACGACTGGGCCAAGCGCACTCCCAATCTCTGAGATCCGAACAATGAAATACGAAGCCGTCATCGGTCTTGAGGTTCACGTCCAGATCAAGACTCAGTCGAAGATGTTCACCCGCGTCGGCGCGGGTTACGGGCAGCCCGCCAACACGCTTACCGACCCAGTGGTTCTCGCGCTGCCCGGCGTCCTTCCGGTGATGAACAAGGCCGCGCTCGACGCGATCATCAAGGCCGGCCTCCTCCTCGGCTGCGATATCGCGCCCGTCTGCAAGTGGGACCGGAAAAACTACTTCTACCCGGATTCTCCGAAGAACTATCAAATCTCCCAATACGATCAGCCGATTTGCCTCAACGGCGCGGTCGAGATCGAGCTGCCCGGCTCCGCCCGCAACATCCAAGGAGAACATAAATCCATCGCGCTCACCCGCATTCACCTCGAAGAAGACGTCGGCAAGCTGAACCACGAGGCATTCGACTCACTCGTCGACTACAACCGCGCCGGCACGCCGCTCATGGAGATCGTCTCCGAGCCGGTCATCAAGTCCGCCGAGGAAGCCTATGCCTGCCTCACGTCGCTTCGTGCCACCATAATCTACGGTGGTATTTCCGACTGTGACATGGAAAAGGGTCAGTTGCGCTGTGACGCCAACATCTCCATCCGCCCCGTCGGCGAGACCAAGCTGGGCACCAAGGTTGAACTTAAAAATCTCAACTCCATCTCGTTCGTGCGCGATGGTATTGCCCACGAAATCAAGCGCCAGATCGCCGTCGTCGAGAGCGGCGGAACCATCGTCCAGGAGACGCGCGACTACGACGGCATGACCGGCACCAGCCAGTCGCTGCGCTCGAAGGAAATGGCGCACGACTACCGTTACTTCCCCGATCCCGATCTCATGCCGGTTAAGGTGGATGTCGCATGGAAAGCCCGCATCCAAGCCGAGTGCCCCGAGCTGCCTTTTGCCAAGCAGACCCGTTTTCAGTCCGACTACGGTTTACCCTACACGCTCACGTCAGTCCTCGTGTGGGACAAGGCGCTGGCCGACTACTTTGAAGAAGCCGCCAAACTCGCCGGCCCCGGCAAGGCCCAGGCCGTGGGTAACTGGATCGTCAACGACCTCCAGCGCGAACTCGGCGCTGCCAAGCTTGACCTCGGCGATTCCAAGGTGCGTCCCGCGCACATCGCCGAGTTGGTGAATCTCATCGCCGCCGGCACGCTCCTCTCCAACGCCGCGAAGGAAGTCTTCATCGACATGGCTGCCACGGGAGAAACTCCGTCGGCCATTGTCGCGAAAAAAGGTCTCGCCGTCGCGCCGACCGACACGGCCGAGCTTGAGGGCTGGTGTCGCGACGCCATCGCCGCCAACGCGAAGTCGGTCGCTGAGTTCAAAGCCGGCAAGGAAAGCGCCATCAACGGACTTAAGGGCCCGATCATGAAAGCCTCCAAGGGCAAAGCAAACCCCAAGCTGGTTGATGAAACCCTGCGCAGGCTCCTCTCTATTTCTTGAGAGTTCCCGCAGCTTACTTCCGGGGCACTAAAAAAGCCGCAGCGATGAAGCTGCGGCTTTTTTGAAGTTAAAGTAGATCAGCCCTTGATGGAAACGCCGTGGCGGGCATGATCGGGAGTTGTCGCGAAAAACTCCGCCATGTGCGAAACTTCCGTATAACCGCGGGAAGCGAGTTCTCCCTCGATTTTTTGAATCACAGCCCGGAGATCGGCAGTGAGATCGGCAGGCAGGGTGGTGACGGTATTATCAGTTTTGCCAACAATGTGATAGACGGGGTCGGTTCCCAACTGGATTTGATAAAGGCTCGTGCCGTTGTGGAAATAAGAGCGGCGCACCAGGTTCAGTTCCTCAAACGCAGCCAGACAGCGGTAGACGGTTACAAGATCACAGGAATGATCGTTCAAGTTTTCGTGTATTTGTTCGATTGTGACCGGCTGGGTTTGCTGAAACAGTGTGGTCAGGATGGCGATACGCGGCTGGGTAATGCGAAGCCCGGCGCTTTTCAACCTAGAGCAGGCTTGCTCCAACGACTGTTCCAACGAGGAAGGCGAGGCACTCGAATCGGCGAGAGGATGATTCGTTTGGGTGGATGCGATCATGAATGTAAATGCTTAATTGATGCAACTATGCCAAAAACGAAAGTAAAAATGTAAAAATATTTTATTCGTTTACATTTTTTTGACAGATAAGATTTTTGTAATCTTAGCATCTTGCTTTTGGGCCAGCTTGCGAGTTGCACCAGACAAAGGGGCATGCACAGTCTTTTTTAGCTCCCATGCAGGATTTGGATTTCAACGAAATTGTCGGCCTCATTTGCAAAGAAGATCCGCGTTATGACCGTAAGGCGTATGCATTTTTGCGCGAAGGGCTCGACTACGCCGTCAAGGAGTTGAAAAAAAAGGATACTGAGAGAGCTAAGAATTCTCTCCATATTACTGGAGCTGAATTATTAATGGGACTTAGGGTTTATGCTTTGGACCAATTTGGCCCCTTGGCTATGACTGTGTTGGGATCGTGGGGACTGACCCGCTGTGGTGATTTTGGGGAAATGGTTTTCAATCTTATCGAATACAATGTGTTCAGCAAAACCGACCAGGATAAGAAGGAGGATTTTGCCGAGATTTATACTTTTGAGGAGGCTTTTGTTAAACCGTTTTTACCTAAGAAACCGCGGAACGTCGGGTTGTCATCAACTTCGCGGTAGATCCCAAATGCGGGCCGCTGGTAAACTGGAAATTCCCAGTTGTGATTTTCTCTGTCCCGAACGAAAACCCGCCTCTCATGCCTAAATCTTCCGTTTCATCTGCCGCTGCCGATCTGCGACTTCTGGAGTCCTTCTGGCGCCGATCCCCGGAGCGTATGGTTCTGGCCAACGGCCTCGTCCTGCTCGTGCAGCGCGACACCTCGGCCCCGGTTGCTTCCGTGCAGGTTTGGGTTAAAACGGGAAGCATTCACGAGGGCGCACTGCTCGGCGCCGGCTTATCGCATTATCTCGAGCACATGCTTTTCAAGGGCACGACGCGGCGGGCGGGACGTGAAATTTCAACCACGGTCCAAGCTCACGGAGGCAACATCAACGCCTACACGACGTTTGATCGCACGGTCTATTACATCGACCTGCCGTCCGAGCATGTTGGCGTGGCGGTGGATATTTTGGCGGATACGGTTCTTCACTCGACGTTGCCGGCCGACGAGGTGGTGAGGGAGAAGGACGTCATCCTGCGCGAGATCGCGATGTGCCAAGATGATCCCGACGATCGTTTGGGCGAGGCGCTTTTCAGCACTGCCTTTAGGCAACACCCCTATCGGCATCCGATCATCGGGCATCGCGATGTTTTCGCCGGTGTGACCCGCGACGATTTGCTGGCTTATTATCAGGCGCGTTACGTGCCCAACAACCTTGTCGTCGTGATTGCGGGCGACGTGGATGTGGACGCTGTGCGTGCGATGGTTGAAAAACACTTCGGCACCGCCCCGCGCGCCCGGCTTGCTCCCGTGCTGGTGTCGGACGAACCCGCGCAACTCGCGCCGCGCGCCCAGCACCGCTACGAGGACGTCGAACTCACTCGCGCCGGCCTCGCCTGGCAGGCTCCCGGTCTCACTCACGCGGATACCCCGGCGCTTGATCTGCTGGGCATGTTGCTTGGCAACGGCGACAGCTCTGTGCTCTGGCAGGCGCTCCGTGAGAAGAAGCGTCTCGTTCACTCCATTGACGCGACTTGTTGGAATCCGGGCAGTGCGGGACTGTTCTACATTTCTTTCACCTGCGAACCGACCAAGCGCGAGGCGGCGACAGCCGAGATATATCGCGAACTCGCCCGCGTAGCGGTGCGCGGCTTCACGCCTGCTCAACTTCGCAAGGCGCTCCGCCAAGTCGTCGTCGGCGAGATCAACACCCGCAAGACCATGTCGGGCCAGGCCTCGCGGCTCGGTGTCGGCGAGGTGGTCGTGGGCGATCTCGATTTCAGTAAAACCTATTTTGAAAAACTGTCCCGCGTGACCAACGCGGAGCTTCGTCGCGTTCTGAAAACCTACCTCGTGCCCGCACGCCTCACGGTGGTTTCGCTGAACCCGAAGCTCGCGTTGGCCTCCAAGAAGACCGTGGTCAAAGCCGACGACGCGGTGCAGCCGTTTTCCGTTCAAACGCTGCCGAACGGCGCGCGCCTGCTTTCAAAACCCGATTCGCGTCTGCCGAATCTGCACCTGCGGCTTTTGTTTGAGGGCGGGCCGCTGCATGAGCCGGCTGGAAATCGCGGAGCCACCGCCTTGATGGCTACGCTCCTGACCAAAGACACGAAACGCCGGAGCGCCGCCGAGGTAGCGAAGTTCATCGAGGAGGTGGGCGGTTCGTTTTATACGTTTTCGGGCAACAACAGCTTCGGGCTCGCGGTCGAGGTGATGCCGGGAGACGCGGACCGGGCGCTGTCCCTGCTCGGCGACGCCGTGCTCACGCCCGCTTTTAAGAAGGCCAACTTCGAGATCGAGCGCGACGCCCAGGTGGCCGCGTTGCAGCAAGACGCCGACGACGTGGTCACGGTGGGACGGAAGCTCGTGAGGAAAAAATTCTTCGGATCGCATCCGTTCGCCATCGACGCGCAGGGAACCATCGAAGGGCTGGCCGCGCTGAAGCCTGCGGATCTCGCCGCGCTCTGGAAGCGAGTCGGCGTGGCGGGCAACGCGGTGCTGGTGGTGACGGGTGACTTCGAGCCGCGCGTGCTCCTCCCAAAATTGAAAGCGTTTCTGGCGCGGCTGCCTAAGGGGCGGCAACCCGCGCGCATGGCAAAATTTTCCGCGCCTGCCGAGGTCGGGGATTTCGTCGAACATCAGCCACGCGAACAAGCGGTGGTTTTCCAGGCGTTTCCCGGGCCGGGGCTTTTGGATGCGGATTACTATGTCGGCGAAGTGGCCGACGAGTTGTTCAGCGGGATGTCGTCGCGTCTTTTCGAGCGCGTTCGCGAAGAGAAGGGGCTCGCGTATTTTGTGCGGTCGAGCCGTGTGACCGGCATAGATACGGGCATGTTTTCGTTTTACGCGGGCACGGCTCCGGCCACGGCCGACGCGGTGCTGGCGGAGATCGACGCCGAGATCGCGCGTGTTCAGGACGGAGAGGTGACCACGGAGGAGCTGCATCGCTGTCAGGTGCGGTTGAAGGCGGGTCGCCGCATGGGGCTGCAAACCAACGCGTCCCGCGCGATGCACGCCGGGCTGAACGCCCTTTACGGCCAGCCGGTGGACGACGCGAAGCTGTATGACGAGCGTATCGACGCGGTGACTGTCGCGGATTTGCAGGCGTTCGCGCAGAAGCGTTTCACGCGCACTCAGCGCACTCAGCTTGTGGTGCGGCCAGCTTAGGTTTTTTTGCGTTCGGCGAAGCCGCCGCTCCACTTGAGCTTGGCGCGGACGACCTCGAAGTGCGAGTAGCCGATGCGCTGCGCGAGGGGCAGGCGCTGGGCGGCGACGGAGATTTCAACGTGGGAATCCTCGCAGACCTTGAGATTGCGCTGGCCGTCCATCGCGACGAGAAGGCGGGAGTCGGCGTTGCAGTTGTAGATGCGCAGTTTCACGCCTTCGCGGAAGATGATGGAGCGGTTGCTCAACGTGTGCGGGCAGATGGGGGTCATTGCGATGACGTTGGCGCTGGGATGGATCAGCGGGCCGCCGGCGGAGAGATTGTAGGCGGTCGAGCCGGTGGGCGTGGCGAAGATGAGACCGTCGCAGTAGTAATCGGTGACGAGCTCGTTGTCGGCCCAGACTTCGAGGCGGACGATGTGGGAGTTGACCTCTTCCTTGATGAGCACGTCGTTGAGGGCGAGATCGGTCTGGCCCGGGCCGGTCGAGCATTCGAGCATCGTGCGGTGGGTGAGTTGGAAATCACCCGCGAGCAGGGCGGTGAACTGGGTGCGGGCTTCGTCGGCCGAGAAGGTCGTGAGGAAGCCGAGGCTGCCGCGGTTGATGCCGATGATGGGGACTTGTTCGCGTGCGGCCTCGCGCGCGACGCCGAGAAGCGTGCCGTCGCCGCCGATCACGCAGCAGGCGTCCTGACCCTTGAGGAAACCGGCGGGAAAAGGGAAGGTGCTGGTGCTTTTGACGGTGACTCCCGCCTCCGTGGCGAGTGCAAGCAATGTTGTCGCGAGCTCGGGCGCGCCGGCTTTCTGGTCGTTGACGACAAAGGCGAGGTGGCGGATGGGCGACATGACGAGGTCAGCATTACGCCGATGCGGAGACTTTACGCAATCCCAGCAAAAACTCGCGGTTGCCGTCTGTGCCGGTGATGGGGCTGTCCATCGTGCCGATGAGCGTCGCGCCAGAGAGCTGGGCGAGGGCAAAGGCTTGGATGTCGGCGAGGATGCCGTCCTGCACGCCGGCGTCGCTGATGATGCCGCGGCCTTTGTCCACCTCCGCTTTGCCGGCTTCGAATTGGGGTTTCACGAGGGCGACGAGCACGCCGCCGGGAGCGACAAACGGCCAGACGGCGGGCAGCACGCTTTTGAGCGAGATGAACGACAGATCCATGACGACGGCCTCAAACGCGGCGCGCGGCAGGTCGCCGGGAGCGAGGCGGCGGGCGTTGATTTTTTCGAGGTTGGTGACGCGCGGATCGGCCTGAAGCTTCGGGTGCAACTGGGCGCGGCCCACGTCAACGCACACGGCGTCGAGCGCGCCGGCTTGCAATGCGCAATCGGTGAAGCCGCCCGTGGATGCGCCCACGTCCAGCAGGTGCGCGCCGCGTAGGTCGAGGGAGAATTTCTCGATGAAGCCGTGGAGTTTTTCTCCGCCGCGCGAGACGTAGCGGGGCGGTTGTTCGACGACGAGATCGAGGTCCGACGGGAACTCCTTGCCCGGTTTATCGAGGCGCGTGGTGCCGTGAAGGACGCGGCCGGACATGATCAACGCCTTCGCTTGCGAGCGGGAGTCGGCGAGGCCGCGGGCGACGAGAAGTTCGTCGAGGCGTTGTTTGGGCATGGACATGGTCAGCTGAGTTTTTGTCGGGCGGGTGACCAGCAGGTTGTGCGGCCGCCGATGGTTTCACGGACGAGGGGTGCGCCGGTCTTGGGGCACTTGCCGCCGTTTCCCCAGCGGTGACCGAAGAGCCACGTTTTGGGCGGATCGACGAGGTCGGGTGTTTGCGCGGCTCCGATGATTTTAAGGGCTTGCGCGGCGACCCAACGGGTTGCGCGGTGGAGCGCGGCGATTTCTGTAGCGTTGAGCGAGCCGGCCGGACGCTTGGGGTGAAGGGCGGCGCGCCAGAGGATTTCGTCGGCCATCCAGTTGCCGATGCCGGGGAAACGCTCCTGCATAAGCAGGACGGCCTTGATCGGCGTGCGGGCGCGGCGGCGGAGAAACGCGGTCACGGCCTCGACGGTGAAGGCCTTTGATAACACGGCGGGTGCGATGTCGGCCCACCAATCGGGCGCGGTGGGGCCAACGTGAAACTGCACGCGTCCGAACATGCGAAAATCGGCGAACACGAGGGCGCGGCCGCGTTGCACGAGCACGAGGTGGTCGCGTTTCCGGGGCTCGTAGTCGGCGGGCTGCGAGGTGAGTTCGCCGGTCATGCCAAGGTGGATGCCGAGCCAAGCCTCGCCGCTTGCGCGAAAGAGCATCTGCTTCGCGGCGGCCTCGGAGGAGAGGAGCGTCGCGCCGGTGAGCTGGCGCGCGATCAGGCGCGGGTCGCACGTCTTGAAGACCCCGGCCTTGAGATGCAGGAGAACGCACTCGATCTTTTGACCAAGTCCGGGATTCCAGCGTTTGCGGAAGTAGTCGACTTCGGCGAGTTCGGGCATGGTCAGCGCAATTCCCAGTCGTAGTGGAAGGCCGAGAGGAGCCGGAGCTTGGCGTCGGTTACCTGCACGACGTCTTCGATACGGCAGCCGCCGAGCCCGGGGTAATACAGGCCGGGTTCTACGGTGACGACGGAGCCTTTTTTGAGGATGTAATCGACGGTGGACATGCGCGGCGCTTCATGGACTTCGAGACCGAGGCCGTGTCCAGTCCCGTGGAAGAAGCCGACCGAGCCTTTTGGCGTGTGTTTGGTTTCGAAGCCGTGGCGGGCGAAGGTGTCGAGGCACTGCTGGTGAACGTGGCGGCCGTTGACGCCAGCGCGGATGACATGGAGGGCGGCGAGCTGCGCGGTGCGCACGGCGGCGACGAGGTTGTGCTGGGCCTCGCTGGCGCGGCCTTTGAGGAACGTGCGTGTCATGTCGCCGTGGTAGCCGGTGGCGTTCACGCGAGGGAAAACATCCACGATGATGAGCTCGTTGGCGCGGAGCGGGCCGTGTCCCCGTTCGTGCGGATCGCACGCCTGGTCGCCGCCTGCGGCGATGGTATCAATGGAGAGCGCGCCGGCCTCAAGGCAGGCGATCTCGATGGCGGTCTTAAGGATTTCGGAGGTGAGCGGGCGTCCGTTGAAGATGAGCTTGCCGGCCTTGATCTTGCTCGCGCGGAGAACTTTTTCGGCAGCAGCAATGCCAAGGGTGCTGCAACGGTTGCCTTCGCGGATGGCGGCGGCTTCGGCGGCGGTCTTGATCTCGCGTGCGGGGAAAAGCGCGGCGACGGGCTTGAGCTTGAGCCCGAGGGCGCGGAGGCGGTCGCAGATGCCGGCGGGGAAATCTCCCGGGATGTTAAACGATTTTTGCCGGTAGTGGCGGGCGAGGAGGGCGATGACTTCGGCGGCGCCGACCTTGGTGTCGGGATGATGCTCGCGGGCTTTCTTTACCCACGGTTCGAGGGGGAGGACGACATCGAAACCCGAGGACTTGCGGGCGCGGCCGAATTCGAGGGCGTTGAGGACGGCGATTTTTTTGCCGCCGATGCCGAGGGCGATGAACGGATCGGGCGCGTTGAAACGTCCGAAGTAAAGCATGTCGGCGCTGCGGGCGGTGTCGGCGTAAAGAAGGAGGGCGGTGTCGGTGCGGGCCACGATGAAGTTGTATTTGGCTGAGAGATGACTACTCAGCCAGTCCGTGAAAAACGCAAATCCGGTTTCGTCGTTTCTTCGTCTGCTGGCGGTCTCCGCAGCGCTTCTGGCCGTCATGGGTTGCGGGCGCGGCGACGCTCCCCGTGCTCAGGCGGCGTTAAAGACGATGGCCGATTATTTTGCCATCAAGGTGGGTGGCCAGATGGTGCAGATGGAACTGGCGGTCGGCATGGGCGAAATGCAGCACGGCCTCATGGGGCGTCAGGATATGAAGCCTGACGAGGGGATGCTGTTCGTCTATGACAAGCCCCAGCGGCAAAGTTTCTGGATGCGCGACACGCCGACACCGCTCGACGTGGGCTTCTTTGACGCGAACGGTGTTCTGGCGGAAATCTACCCGATGTATCCCTTCGACGAGACGCCGGTGAAGTCTCGGAGCGAGGCGCTGAAGTTTGCGCTGGAGATGAACCAGGGATGGTTTGCCGCGCACGGGGTGAAGCCGGGCGCGAAATTCGACATGAAAGCGCTGGCGGAAGCGCTGAAGGCGCGCGGGTTTGACCCGGCGGCGTATGTCGGGGCGGAGTGAGGGCGGCTAGAGCGCCGCACCTTTCCCAACAACCAGCGTTGCGCTGTTCGCACTGGCCCGCGCCCAACCCGGCGACGCCCCAGGCACCTTCGTGCGTGTAGGTCGCCGCGTAAATCTTGCCAAAACCGGGCAACCGAACACCGTCTAGCCATCATGAGCATCGCCGAGCTTCGACTTCTCTCCAACAGCGAAAAACTCAGGATCATCGAAACGCTCTGGGCCGATCTCTCCGCAGACGAAACCTCGTTTGAGAGCCCGGCCTGGCACGCCGCTGAACTCAAAAAAACCGAGGCCGACCTCGCCGCAGGCCGCGTGACTTCCGTTGACTGGGATGACGCCAAGAAAGCTCTCCGCAAGCGTTTCGAGTGAAGCTCCGCATCCTCACCTCTGCCATTGAAGACTTGGCCGGCGGGCGAGCGTTCTACGATCATCAGGGGCCGGGATTGGGAGACTATTTTTTCGACAGCCTCTTCGCCGAAATCGATTCGCTGGTTCTTTACGGAGGCACGCACTCCGTCCGGCACGGGTATCACCGGATGCTGGCAAGGCGTTTTCCCCACGCGATCTATTACCGGCTGGAAAATGATACCGTGGTCGTCTACCGCGTGATTGATTGTCGCCGTGATCCCAAATGGATCGGCAAAGAATTGCGGACTTGAGGCATCTGATCCTAACCCTTTTTCTCCTCCCATGAAAACATCCGTCCTCGCCCGTTTGTCCGCCTTTGGCCTTGCCCTGATGCTTCTCTCCGGCTGCGGCAGTCCGATCGCACCGGTTCCGATTGCCACCCCTCCACCCGGCAGCACTCCGGTTGCGGACGTTGCCCAGCTCAAGGGCACTTGGATAGGTCAGACGGTAAATTTTGACGGGAAACCGAATATATTTTATCTCCGGTTCACGAATGCCAACACATGCAGCTTTTTGTGTTACTCGGATTTCGACGGCAGTTTTTGGCTGTCTAAATCCACTGCACAAATAACCAAAACGACAACCGGAGAAACGCTGCTAACCTTTGGTCCCATGCAGACCGTTTCAGGCAGCGGAACCTTGGGCATGAGAAGCGATTTTTACAAGGCGGGCGCATTGTGGATTGATGACGGCCGTTTATATCTGGGGCAGCAGGGTTTCCTAGGGGCATCCGGGTTTGGGCGGGCTCCAAGCCTGGATGGCGTGGACTTAATCCAATTTGCGGCGCGCCATAAAACCCAAGTGGACGATGTCACTACCGTTCCCACAACATACGCCACCACACAAGGCGCGATTGTTGGCTCAGCTACTCCCTCCAACACTTCGCCCAATTCACCTCAAGCCGTCGCCAATGCGGTGAACACCGCCGTCCAAGCGGTCGCCCCCGACAGCGACGCCGCCGAGGCTTTTGCCGCAGGTTATAACGGAGGATACGCGGCGGTCTCCGGTGCCAAATCCGGCATGAGCACCGGACAAGCCGCGCTCACTGGCATCAACCAAGCCGCCCAAACCTACACCGGCACGACTCAAGCCACAGGCGCGGCATCCAACGGAAGCGCGGCGTCCCAAGGTGGCAACTGGTGCGTATGGTCCAACGGCGTCTCGGCCTCCGACAACACCGTGGGGCGTCCCGGCCCGTGGAGCGACAACCGCAACATGACCCGCAGCGAAGCCGAAATGATGGCGCGTGAGAAGAACGCGGAAAACGCCTGCCTGCGCCAGCAAGGTGTCCAGGTGACCGGCGATTACTGGGCGGCCCCTTCGCCCTAGGCATCCGTCTCCCGCGCCCACCCCGGCGACGCCAAGGGGACATTTGTTCGATAAGGGTAGGCTCTGGATTTCCGCCGGGAAGCGGAGGGAGCGTTTGGGCAAGGTTGGGAACTCCGTCAAAACCCTGACTGAGACTCAGCCAGACGTTGGACGTCCTCCCGGATGCCGGATGAGACTCCGCCGGGCTGCGGGAGCTCCGCCAAAACGCGGGTTGAGCCTTGGTTTGACCTTGGGAGGAGGCCAGCCCGGTGAGTTTATGAAAACGAGCGGCTCCGGCGGGGATGGCCGGGCGGCGACTTCACTCCATGCGGCCGCGGCGGGCGTCTTTGCCCTTGGCTTGGTCGGACGGGATTTCGTTGTCGGTCTTGAGCATGAGGACGGGGGTCTTGGTCTTCACGGCCACGCCGACTTCCTTGAAATGCTTGGCGGGGACGTTTTCGAGGGCCTCGCCCACGGTCTTGGCGGGCATGAGGCGACCCTTTTTCGTGGTGTTGAACTCGTAAACAGCCTTGAAAATGCGGTCCTGCGTGGTGAGCACGCTTTCGTTTTCGGGGACTTGGAGCACCCAGCCGGCGAAGTCGTTGCCTTCGGGAAGGCGGCCTTCGGGGTCGGAGATGAGGATGACGAACTGTTTTTTGAGGGCGGGCGGCTTTTCCTCGTCCACCTCGGGTTGCACGAGGAGGTTCATCTCCTCGACGATCTGGCGGAGGAGGGCGGGCTCGATCTCGTTACGCTTGAGGATTTCGGCTACCTTGTTGACGTCTATTTTCGGCATGGAACTTTGGGTCGGGTTGACAGACGAAAGGGCACGCTTCCCTTGAAGCGACAACAAAAACATGGAGACCGTTTTAAAAGCGCAGCGAGACGACGAGGTGTTCGACGTGGTCAACGACCGCGACGAGGTCGTAGGCCAGGCTACGCGAAAAGAAGTTCACGCCAAGCGGCTGTGGCACCGGGCGGTGCATGCGCTGGTGTTTGGCCGGGACGGGAGGGTGTTTTTGCAGAAGCGCTCGATGCTCAAGGACACCTCGCCGGGGTGCTGGGATTCCTCATGCTCGGGCCATCTCGACAGCGGGGAGGGTTACGATGCGGCCGTCGTGCGCGAGCTGGGCGAGGAGATCGGCCTGGCGGTGAGGCCGGAGAACGGGCTCAAGGCGCTTTTCAAGGTGGAGGCGCGCAAGGAAACCGGCTGGGAGTTCGTCTGGGTTTACCGGCTGGAAAGCGAAGGCCCGTTTGAACTGCACCCGGCCGAGGTGGAGGATGGCGCGTGGTTCACCGAGGCGGAGGTCGCGCAGGGGATCGCCGAGCGGCCGCGGGAGTTCACGCGGGCGTTCAAGTTTATCTGGACGGTCCGGGCCGGGACGGCTTCGAGATAAAGACCGGTTTGTCCCGCATGGCTTCGATCTCGGCGAACTGCTTGGGCGAGATGAGGCGGCGGGGGACGCGGCGGTTGGCTTCGTGAAGGAGCTTTTCCCAGTCGGCGTCGGTCGGGGGGCCGTAGGTTTCCCACGAGGTGTGGTGACCTTGCTTGCGCGTCCACTCGGTTTTGCCGCCGTGGATGCGCACACAGATCTGATATTTGCCGTCTTCGGGGGTTTTGTCCCACCAGCCAAACTCCATCGCCATAGGAGATGACTAAAGGCGGAGGTTGTGGTTTTCGCCAGCGGAAACGGCGGAGAGTTTCATCCGGCACTCAAGCTTTCGGGAATTGAGATGGGCTTGTCGTCGGTGCGTATCGGTGCGGGGATGTGAGTGTGCGGTCACTTTCCATCAAGATTTTTTTGGTCCTTGTTTTGCCGTGGGGCGCCTCGGTGCGGGCGGATTTTGCCGACGACTTGGCGCGAATCCACATGGAGGCGATCGGAGGCTTTGAGAACCTGATCCTGCTGAAGGCGCTGAGGGCGACCGGCGTGACCAAGATCGACGGCGAGGAGCTGCATTTTGTCATGTGGGCGGAGCGGCCCAATCGCGTCCGCACGGAAACCATTTCGAAGGGCCGCGTGTTGACGCAGGGCAGCGACGGGGTGAATCCACCCTGGTTGATGGATTCCAAGAACGGCGTGATCCGCGAGATGAATGCGGTGGCTGCGCGGGCCTTTGACGCGGATGCGGATTTTGACGATCCGCTGGTGTTGAAGGGAGCGAGGCGGATATCGGTGGACTACGCGGGCGAGACCGAGATCGAGGGCAACCCGGTCTTCAAATTGCTGGTGACGGAGAATTTCACGCAGACGTTTGCCGTCTATCTGGATCGTTCGACCTACTTCATCATCCGGCGCGAGATGGGAAAACCGGGTGCGCATGGGATGGAGCTCGTGATCACCGAATACAAGGAGTTCAGCCCGGTGGATGGAGTCATGCTGCCGCACCGCATCGTTGAAAAATCGGCGGGGCGGGTGCGTTATGAAACCATTCTGGACAAAATCGAGACGAACCCCGCGATCATGCCCGGGTTGTTTTCCCGTCCGCTTGTTGCGTTGAAGCCGTAGGGATCAGAGCCCGCCCAGCAGGTTGGACAGGCCGCCGATATCGAGCTTGTGGTAGCCGGACGGAGGGGCGAAGGCGGCTTCGGCCTGCGGTGATTTCTCAATGGAAACGACATCCATGCGAAAACTTGTAGAGCCTGTGGTGGTCTTGGCGATGACACGCATCGGAAACCCTCCTTGGTTGATCAGTTCCCTTTCGACCGCGTCGTGCGTCAACGGCTGGAGGGCGGCGGCGGCGCGGGGCGAGCCGAAGCCGGGCGCGATCCAGATTTCGGTGACGCCGTCCTGGTCTTTGTAGAGGTATTTGATGCACGGTTGGCCGAGCATAACGAGGGTCTCCGTGGTTTTGAGCAGCGTGGCCTTGCCTTGAGTCTGACGCGCGGTGGTCAACTTGGCGACGGCGTCGCGGATGGGCATGGCTGCATACAACGGCTGTCCGGGAGTGAGCAGCGCGACTTCGCCGCGGACAAAATCCGCCAAGGCGACGAGTTTGCCGCTATCGCCCGGCGCAGTCGGTATCTCCAGCCGCAGGAAATCCGGTTTCATCGCGCAGGAGACGGCGCGGGTTCCATCGGCATCCTTGATGCGGATTTCCATTCGTCCCTCGAATCCGGAGTCGGCCGCGCGAGCGAGCGGAGCGAGAAGCAGCATCAAAGCGACGAGCGCGGACAGGCGTTTCATGATGAAACTAGCTAGCGAGGGGCTGGCGCAGTCGCAAGCGGGGTGTTTCGATACTTGCCAGCGTGAGGGGCGACGGGTTGGAGTCACGCCATGGCTCTTTTTGGATCCCTTGAGGCCCTGCGCTCGCAACTGGCAACAACTCCGGCGTTTGAGCGGGCGTTTGTTTACGTCGAGGAGTGTCTGCGGGGGGACTCGCCCGCGCACCGCCGAATCAGCGCAGTGAAAGTCGGCGAGACCGAGCGCGTCGAGCTGGGCGGCGGGGTGTTTGCGCTTGAGCAGGCGTATTACTCCAAGCCGCGCGACGAAGGCCGCTGGGAATCGCATCACGTCCACATCGACGTGCAGGTGATCGTGGCGGGGGACGAGCTCATGGAGGTGACCGACGTGAACCGGCTGACGATCCAAGAGGATCGCACGCCGGCGAATGACCTTTTGTTTTATCATTCTTTCAACGAGGGGTCCGTCTTGCGCATCAAGGCGCGGGAGGCGGCGGTGTTCTTCCCGATCGACGCGCACAAACCGTCGCTGGCGGTGGGTTCGCCCGCGCTGGTGCGCAAAACCGTGGTGAAGGTTCCCGTCGCTTGAACTACCGCCATCATTACCACGCGGGTAATTTCGCCGATGTGATGAAGCACGCCGCGCTGGTGCGGCTCGTGCGCGCCATGCAGCGCAAGACGAAGGGATTTTTGTATGTGGACACCCACGCGGGCCGCGGGCGCTACGATCTCGAAACGGCGGCGCGCGGCGATACGCTGGAACGTAAAGCGGAGTGGCCAGACGGAATCGGCCGTCTTTGGAACCGCGCGAAATTGCCCGAGGCGCTCGCCGACTATGTGGTGCTGGTGCGCGCCTACGATCAGAAGCTGGGCAATCTCGAACCGCCGCCGCGTTTTTATCCGGGCTCGCCACGGTTTGTGCGAATGCTCATGCGTCCGCAGGATCGGCTGGCGTTGTTTGAAAAGCAGCCGGAAGAAGCGACGGCGTTGCGGGCGGAGTTCGCGCGTTCGAGTGGCGTGGGCGTGCAGGCGGCGGACGGCTACGCGGGGCTGCGCGGGCAACTGCCTCCGCCGGAAAAACGCACGCTCGTGCTGATCGATCCGCCGTTTGAAGCCAAGGACGAGTTCGCACGAGTGGTCAAAGCGGTGGGTGAGGGTCTGGCGAGGCTGCCCTCGGCGGTGTTTGCGATCTGGTATCCGCTGACCGAGCGGGCGCGCGTTGATGTGTTTTTTGACGAGTTGCTGGAGTTGAAGCTGCCGCCGACGTTTGCGCTGGAGCTGGAGATTGTTGACCCGCAGCACTCGTTAAAAATGAAAGGATGCGGCCTGGTGGTGATCAATCCGCCGTGGCAGATCGACAAGGAGCTCGCGCCGATGAATTCCTGGCTCGCGGAAGCGCTGGCGCAGGCGCCGGGAGGGCGGGCGACGTTGCGATGGCTTGTTCGCGAGAATTGAACGGGAGCGGGCTTGCCGAAGGCCGTGTGCAAATACACAGTCTCGAGATGAACCTCTCCCTGCGCCCTTTCTTTTTTTGCGTGGCCGCCGTTATCACGCCGGTTGTTTTCGCCGCGGACACCACGGTCGTGCCCCAGGCATCGTCGGTGGTCTCGGCGTTGGCGGCGTTTTCCGGTTCCGATTTGGCCGCCGGGCTGAAGAGCGGACTGGGAACCGCGCTCGAAACTGCGCTGGCGAAAATGGTGCAGCCGGGTGCGCTCACTATTTCCGCCCCGAAGGCGTTGGCGAAGATAGAGGCGGCCTCGGCAGGCGCCGGGCAGGCCGATGGCATGACGGCGTCGCTGAATGCGGCGGTGGCCAAGGTGGCTCCGCAGGCGGCCGAGTTGATGCGCACGACCTTCAAGGACGTAAAGATCACGGACGCGAAGACCGCCTTGCTGAACGCTCCCGCCGGCGGCACGCAATACCTGCAAAAGACGATGGGGCCGGCGTTGCGCGAGAAGCTGATGCCTCTTGTGAAGGAGGCGGTCGCCGCCGCCGGGGTGGAGGAAAAGACGAAGGCTTTGCTCGCCACTGCAGGGCCGTTGGCGTCGCTCGCCGGAGGCAAGAGCCTTTCCGATATCAACGGCTACGTCTGCGATCAGGTGATCAGCAAAGGCTTTCAGTTTATGTCGAAGGAAGAGGCGGTTATCCGCGCGAATCCTTTGCTGCTGAAAAACCCTCTCGCCGAAAAGATTTTCAGCCTGATCAAAAAGTAACCTGCGCGGCACACCTTGTGGTGCGCCGCAGCGCAGGCGTTACTTGGCTTTGCGGATTTCCGTCACGCGCAGTGGCGTGAAGGGAAGCTCTGCGGAGGCACTGACACTCGCGGGCAGGTCGGGAGCGCGAAAGACCGGCTTGTTCCACTGGACGTCAAACGATGCGATTTCGAAGGTCAGAAACGGCTGGGCCTTGGGTGCAGGTGAGGGGGCTTGATAAAACATGGGTAACGGGGTGGAGAATAAAAAGGCTGGAATCGGCGTCTTTGACGATTCGATTAAGCTGGGGTGTAGAAACAAATTAGAAACGCTACTCCTGCGCACACGGCGGTGCGCAGGAGTAGCGAGGAGAACGCTTAAGCGACCTTTTTAAGGCGGTCGTTTCGCGAGGCAAAGGCTTCGGGCTGCTTCTTGGGCAGGGTTAAGGTGAGGACACCGTCCAGGATTGCGGCCTGAAGGGCGGTGTAATCGAGGCCGTTGCCCAGCCGCAGGCGCAGTTCGTAATCGCGTTGCGCGCCTTCGAGGTGGAGCGACTGCCAGTTGACGCGGACGAAGTGCGTCTTGCGTGCGGTGACGGTGAGGTCGGGGCCGCGCGTGGTGATTTCCACGCCGGCTGCGTCCACACCGGGCACGTAGATGACGACCTGGAGGGTGTCGCCCGGGTCACGGCAGTCGTAGTGCGGCTTCCGGGCGGCGACGGAGATAGCCGTGGCGTTGGGGCTGCGGGTGCTGGGACTGACGGGATTCAGCGGGTGGATGATGGTGTTCATGGCAAAAGGGAAAAGGTGTTTTGGGTTGGGAATACGCGGTGGCGTCCTTAGGCTTGGGGGCCTACGGGCTTCATCAGGTTGGGCTAAACGTTTATTCCGTTAAACGGAGGTTTAGGCCTGAGAGCCCGTGCCGTGAGTGGATTTGGACCACTTTTGCTGGGCGACGACCGGACGCATCTGGACGCAGCAAATCGCAACAGCCTTCGTGATCGAAGTGCTGGCGTAGCCGTGGAGATGTTTGTGGGTCCGTGTCATTGAAACGTGAATCACTATGCACAATGCAGCCGTCGTGCCAAGCATGATGGCTATTTGTCGCGCAAACGTCACTTCGTGGCGGGAGCAGCAGGCACGAGAACGCGGAGGCTTTGCGGACGGACGGCGATCTCGACGATGGCGCCGGTCTCGTGGATTTCACCGTCGGTGTGGATGAGTCCGGGTGAGGCCCGGCCAATGGTGAAATGCGCGCCTTGGAGGCGTGAGATGTTCGTGCTGGTGTGCAGGCGTCTGGTGAAGAGTAGGCCAATGAGCGCGAGCGCGTTCAAGAGCGAGGCGTGTTTGATGACGGTGAGATCCAGCAGGCCGTCATCCACGCGGGCATCCGGGGCGATGAAGCAGTTGTTGCCGTATTGGTCGGAGTTGGCGACGGCGATGACAAAGGCCGTCGTGATCAGCGAAGTGGCACCGCTACGGATATGATAGGTCTGCAGGTGGTAATGGAGCAGGGCACCGCAGGTGGTTTTGATGTAGGACGAGAAGCCGCGCCGGGTGAGCTGGTTGAAGCGATGGCTGATCTCGGCGTCGAAGCCCAGGCCCATGACGTTGAAAAAAGGAATCCCGTTGACGGTGCCCGTGTCCATGGCGCGCACGCGGCCGTTGAGGAGCGTGTCGAAGGCGGATTGATCGGGGCGCGGGATGCCGAGGTGGCGTCCGAGGCCGTTGCCCGAGCCGCAGGGGACGAGGCCGAGAACCGCGTCGGTGCCGACGAGAGCGGCGGCGACTTCGTTCAAGGTGCCGTCGCCGCCGATGGCGACCACGCGTTCGCAGCCCTCCTCGACGGCATGACGAGCGAGTTCGTTTGCATGGCGGGCGCGCTCGGTGAAGATCAATTCCGACTGGGGGGGGCGTGTTCGCGGATGAAGGCGCGGGTGAGTTCCAGCGGCGAAGGTTTTCCGATGTTATGGCCCGAGCGGGGATTGAAGATGAACCGAGTTTTAACCAAGGCGCGCAGGCTGGCAAAGAATCGGCCGGTTGACACGGCCAAACCGGCGCGAAGGAATAGAGTGTCGTATGAGTCACATCCTCCACGTCCTCACCGGGCCGACGGCCGTCGGAAAAACCGAGCTGGCGCTGCGTTGGGCGGAGGCGAACAACGCGGAGATCGTGTCGTCCGACGCGTTGTTGTTTTACCGAGGGATGGACCTAGGCACGGCGAAGCCCACGGCGGAGGAGCGGGCGCGGGTGCCGCATCATCTCATCGATGTTTGCGACGTGAACGAGCGGGTGGATGTCACTCATTACGTGACAAAGGCGCGGGCGGCGGTGGCGGACATAACGGGGCGCGGGCGGAAGGTGTTGGTCGTAGGCGGGAGCGGATTTTATCTGAAGGCGTTTTTCGCGCCGGTGGCCGATGCGGTGGCGGTGGCGCCGGAGTTGCGCGCCGAGATCGAGGCCAAGCTGGCGGCGGAGGGGCTGGCCGCGCTGGTGGCGGAGTTGCGCGGGCTGAATCCGGGAGGGCTCGGGGAACTGGATACGGAAAACCCGCGACGGGTTACGCGGGCGTTGGAGCGTTGCCGGAGTTCGGAGCGGACGTTGCGTGACCTGGCGGAGGAGTTTTCGCGTCAGCCAGGGGCGTTTGAAGGGTGGACAGCGCGCTGCACGCGGCTGGAACGTCCGCCGGAGGAGCTGGACCTGCGGATCACGGCGCGTGTAGATACGATGCTTGCCGCCGGGTTGGTGGACGAAGTGCGGTGTCTGCGTTTGGCGGGGTTGGAGGGGAATCCGAGCGCGTCGCGGGCGATTGGTTATCGGGAGACCCTCGCGATGTTGGAGGGCGTTTTACCGGAAACCGAACTCGCCGCCGAGATCGTGAAGAATACGCGCGGGCTGGTGAAAAAACAGAGGACGTGGTTTCGGACTCAGTTGCCTGAGCACCGCGTGGTCGCGGCGGCGGTGGCGACGGTTGCTACACTGTTCGGCTGAGATGCCAGAGGGCTTAGTCCTCCAGCTTGATCTTGTAGCGGTCGAGCGAGCTGCCTTCGAGTCGGGCGAGGTCGGCGAGGGAGAGGCGCAGGTTGACGCGGGCCTGGAGCTCGTTGACGCGGGCTGCATCGAGGTCGGCCTGAGACTGCTGCACGAAGCGGAAGGTGGAGAGGCCGGCTTCGTAGCGGGCTTTTTCGAACTCGAATTGTTTCTCGCTTAACTCGGTGGCGAGCGCGGAAATGTTGACGCTCTCCTTGTTGGTTTCGAAGGAGCGAATGGCGGTGCGAACCTCCACAAAAATGTTTTGGTCGAGCTGGCGCAGGGAGGACTCCTGTTGATTCAAGTTCGCCATAGCCTGGCGGTAGGAGGCGCGTTCGGCGCGCAAGCCCCAGGGGAAGGTGAGGGTGAGATCAACCTGCCAGTTGTAAGCGTCGCCCGACCAGGCGTTGCCGGCGGCGCTGCCGTAGGAGGCGCGGTCTTTGCTGTTGTAGCCGATGGCACCGCCGAGATCGAGGGAGGGGAGGCGGTTGCTTTTGGCGACTAGGGCGTCGAGCTTGAGTTGCTCGGCGTAGGTTTTGCCGGCGGCGTAGTCGGGTTGGTTGGCGAGGGCGAGGGCGTAGGAGTGATCGAAGGAAACCCCGGGAAGGGAATCAGATGGTAGCCGCACGGTGCCAGGAGCGGAGTCGAATTCGAACTGGCCGATGAGCCGGAGGAGGGCGTCCTCGTTGTTGCGCACGGTTTGTTGCGCGAAGAGGATGTTGCGGCGGGCGTTGGCCACGCCGACTTCGGACTGGAGGACTTCGAGATCCGTAGCCACGCCGGATTTGAGGCGGGCTTTGTTTTCGTCGAGCAGCTTCTGGGCGACTCCGAGGCTGAATTGGTAGACATTCAACTGCTCGCGGGCGAAGGCGAGGTTGTAGAAGGCACCCTCGACGTCGCGAACGACGTTGAGCACGACGCCCTTGAAATTATAGTTGGCGAGTGCGACGCCGAGCTTTGCGCGGGCGATGGCGGCGCGGTTGATGGTGACGCCGGCGCCCTGCAGCAGGGGTTGTTTGACCGAGAGGGTGAGGTCGCTGTTGTAAACGGGATTGTAGAGCGGGGGGGCGGTGTAGGGGCCGACTTTGTTGCGCTCCAAGGTGGTGCCGGCGGTGACGGAGGCGCCGGTCACCAGTTTCTGCGTCACGGAGAAACGAGTGAGTTCCTCCTGCGAGGTCTGGGTGGGGGCGGCGCTGGCGTCTTTGCTGCCTGCGCGGAGGGTGCTGAGGGCGAAGTTGGGGTCGTAGCCGGCGTCGGCCGAGATCACGCTGTCGCGGGCTTTCTGCGTGGAGAAACGCTCGATCTGCAGGTCGAAGTTTTTATTGAGGGCGCGATCGACGCATTCCTGAAGCGTCAGCACGGGTGGCGGGCCTTCCTCGGCGTTGGCAGGGGCGGAAAGGAAAACCCCCAAGGTTGCGAGAAACACGGACTGGCGGATCATGATGGCTGGTGGGAAAGGAGGGTTCGGGGATGCGAAAGCCTGGGGGATTTATTGTTTCTCAAAGTCACCGTTGGAGTTGCGCCTGAGAATGCTGAAACCCGCAGACTTGGCTTTTGAGACGGACATGGGAGCCAAAAGTTTCGGCGTGTTGACGGGCTGTGGCATGGAGCGAGAGACGGCCTGCCCGCAGGTGGGGCAGGCGGCGAGGACCGGATCGTGCGCGCCTTGGCGATGTTCGAATCCGTCGCCGCACAGTTTGCACGGCGCTTTGGCGGGGGTGTAACGATAAAGCGGCATGGGCTATCAACTCACCATGACGAGGGGGATTTAGCCAGTCGCATTCTGAAAGTTTGCACCGACAGGACAAAAAAAGCGGCCCGTCTTAGGGGCCGCTTGAGAAACAGGAGGGGGGGCTTGATTCGAGCTTATTGCTCAACGGAGGGAGCCGATTTGGCGAGTTCGCGTTCGACGAGTTCGCCAAGGTATTCGCTGGCATCACGCGATGCGGTGTAGCGGGCGAGCTTGCCGCGGGTCTCGATGAATTTGGAGCCGGCCGGGTCGAGGTCGGGGAGTTTTTTGTCGATGGCGTAGGCGATGATGCCTTTGTCGCCGGAAATAATCATCTGCGACAGGCCGCCTTTTTGGAGGGTGTCGATGGCGCCGTAGAGGGAGTAGTCGATGTCCTTCGGGGGCGTGGCGAGGGTGAAGGCGGGCCACGTCTTGCTCTCGATTTTCGCGGTGGTCGTGGCGCGGGCGGCGTCAACGGATTTGTCGAGGGTGTCGCCCGCTTTCAGGCGGGTTTCTAGAGTGCTGCGGAGGCTGCGGCCGAGTTCGACGAAGCGACGGCGCTTTTCGTTGTCGAGGTAGTCGGCGGTCACGCGGGCTTTGACCTCGGCGAAGGCGGGCTTGCGGGCGGCGATGGTTTCTTTCCAGACGAGGATGGCCGCGCCACGGGAGGTGGAGACGACGTCGGAGAAGGGGCGGTCGGCGCCGAGCTTGAAGGCTTCTTCGGCGACTTGGGCGCCGCTGGCGAGTTCGGCGGGGATGTTGTCGTGGTCGAAGGGGGCGGCGGTTTTGAGGGCGAGCTTGCGCGCGGACAGGAAGGTGTCGAGGCCGGCGGCGGTGATCTTACCTTCGTAGAGGGCGACGGAGACATCGGAGGAGGCTTCGGCGGCGAGGCGTCTGGCCTGCTCGAGCTTGAGGGTGGCCTCAACTTGCGGGCGGACGGCGGCGAAATCGGCATCGGCACCGGTCACGGCGATCTTGGCGTCGGCCGGCTTGGGGAAACGGGAGGCGTTGGCGTCGTAGTAGGCGCGGACTTCGGCGTCGGTCAGCGTGACTTTTGAAATGTAATCAGCGGCGGGGAAATCGAGGTAGTCGAGACTGACTCTGGGGGCGATTTCGTAGCGGAAGGAGTTGTCCTCAAAATATTTTGTCAGCTCGGTTTCGGTAGGCGTGAGCGCGGGCTTGAAGCTGGTGTAGTCCACCTCGATGGAGGCGACGGTCCAGAGGGAGTCTGCGCGGATAAGCTGGTTTTTGACGTCGCCGGGGAGGACGTAGCCGGGGCCTGAGAGGAGTTTCTGGACGTTGTTGTAGGTGACGTCATCGGAGATCACGCGAAGCACGTCGCTTTCGCGAAGGCGTGGGTTGGTTGTCAGGCTGTCGCGGAAGGTGGCGTAGGTCTTGGGGTCGAATTTGCCGTCCTGACCCGCGAAGGCGCGAAGGGTCTGGACGTGGGCGGCGATTTCCTGATCGGTCGGGCCGGGGAGGTGAAGTTGTTCGGCGAGATGAAGGGCGGCGTAGCGTTGGAAGGCGTATTGCTGAAATTGTTCGCCTTGAAGCGCGCTGTAACCGGCTTGGAGCATGACGCTGAGGCCGGCGTCGTCCACGAGGCGCTGCTGGTCGCTGGCGGAGCCGAGGTTGAGGCCGAAAAAAGTCCGGTTGACGGTTTTATGCCCGCCTTGGCCAATGCCGGAGGACGGCCCGAACGTGAACACGAACGGGACGATGATGATGACCAGCATACCCAGGAAAATCAGGCGGAAGTGACGCTGGAAGGTTTTCTGAATCCAAGAAATCATAGAGGGAAAAAGGGTGATGGTGGGGCGGGCAGGGGGGCTGTCAACGGAAGAGCGGCACTTGGGAAACCGGAGACCGGAAAGCAGAGGGGGGCACGTAGGCGGCGTGGTATGGGATGCCTCCGGTTTTAAGAGGCGACGGGGTGTTCGAGGAGCAACTGGTCGAGGGGCTTTTGGAAAAGCTCGGTGCGTTCGAGGCCTTCGATGGTGTCGTTGTAGTGTTTTACAATGGGGTCGAGGTCGGCGAGCAGCGGGCCGGTGGGGTCGCCGCCGAAATCGTCGTCGAGCCGTTTGAATTCACCGAGGGTTATGCGGTTCAGCGGGCGGGCGGGTTGGAAGAGGTAATCGGTCGCGTCGGCACCGGGGGCGGGGGGGATGGGGGTGACGAGGTGCATCTTCACGAGGCGGTTGATGCACTCGTTGAGGATTTGCGTGGGAACCTTGAGGCGGGTGCCGAGCTGGGAGGCGGTGCAGGGCGGCAGGCAACTTTGAAAACGACGGCCGACGGTGAGGAGCACCAGAAGGGAGAGGCGCTCGCGCATGGATTCCGCGAGATTGCTCCAGGCGGCCTGGCTGTTGCGGAAGTTGACGTTTTGGACCGCATAGCTGACCTGGCCTCCGAGCAGCACGAAGAACCAGAACACGTAGAGGCCGAACATCAGGATGGGCAGGATGCCGAGCGAGCCGTAGAGGCTGCGTTGGAGGACGATGCGCTTGAGGTAAAGGAAGGCCAGGAAGTTGTTCAACACGAGCAGCGCGGCCACAACCAACGCGCCGATGAGGGCGGCGCGCCACCAGACGTGCGTGTTGGGGATCGTGCGGTAAAAGACGGTGAGCATCGCAACGAGCAGGAGAATGGAGCCGGCCGGCAGGAAGAACCGGAGCACGGACACCATCTCGTCGCCGAACGGGATTTTCTCAAAGGCGTTGAAGAGTGCGCCGGCGGACAGGCCGGTGACCGCCGCGAAAAAGAGGACCGATCCGAGCGTGAGGAGCGTCCAATAAAAAACGATGCGCATGAGCCAGGAGCGACCGCGGCGCACGCCCCAGATCTCGTTGAAGGACGTCTCCACCGAGGTGAAAAGCTGGAGGACGATGATGATGAGGGTGATCACTCCCAGCGTGCCAACGGTGCCGTTGCGCGAGCCGGCGATGAAGCCGTTGATCATCTGCACCAACTCCGGGTCGGCCGGCGTCGATTGCGTCATCCCGGTGGGCGCGGCGACTTCGGTGGCGGCCGCCACGATGGTGTTGGGCGCGCTTGCGGGGAGCTGACCGGAGTTTTGGAGCTGCCGGAGTTGCGGCGCGATTTTTTCGATGACGCTGCTGAGGGTTTTGGCGGCGAGCGCGGGGTCCTGTTTGTCGAGCATGAAGCCCGCGACCAGCATGGCGATGGCGACAAGCGGGCCGAGGCCGAGGAGGGAACTGAAACTGAGCGCGGCGGCACGGCTGGCAGACTTGGTCTCTTCAAGGCCGGTGATCGTGATCGAGATGATGCGGAGCACCGCGTAAAGACGTCCGCGCGGGGACTTGTCCCCGAGATACTGCGATTGCCAGATTTCCCGCCTGTATGTGGCGAGCAACTTGATCCAGATGGGGGCGGGGCTGGCCATGAGAAATCGCCCGACTCAAGTCAGGGCGTAAAACGCATAACCCAGCATTCCAGCCAGGCCCAAGCCGGTCGCGAGTCCGACGCCAAAAAAATTGATAAAAACCGTGCAAAAATACAGCCCGGTCGAGCCGACGGCGAGCGCGGCCAGCGGCACCAATTGGCCTTCGGTCCAGAGCAGAAATCCGGTGAAGCCCAGTGTCAGGGTGGCGGCGAAGCGCACGAGGGGATAAACTTGGGTGACTTGTAGGATCAGCAGGGCGGCGAGGGCGGTTTCGAACGCGCCCAAAATGGCCAGCGGGTGTTGAATGATTTCAACCGGATCAAGTTTGATCACGATGTCGATGGACGGAAGAACCAGCGAAGCGGCGCTGATGAGAAGCAGCGCGATGGACGCATAGAGGCCGATGGCGGCGGCGCGTTCGCGGGCGATGACGGGATCGAGCTTGTCCTTGGTTTCTTCGGTGCGGCCTTCGGCTGCGGCGAGCATGTCCTCGACGGAAATAGGGGTGTCCTTTTCTTGGCGCACGTTGAGCGTCTTGATGTTGTCGCGAGCCTTGAGCTTGAGAGTCTGTCTTTGGGGAAAAATCAGTTTGGAAAGCTCCTCGTTGTCTCCCATGCGCACCCATTGTTCGCTGGTGGCTTCGTAGAATAGTGTTTCCTTGGTTATCTGGCCATTTTCGGCCAGCGAAACGAGGTGTTCCTGCGTGAAGGGTCCGCGGGCCTCGGTTTCAGTCGCGCTGCGAACGTAGAATTCCTGCGTGGCCATTGGATTGATAAGAATATGGTGCGCCGGCGGAAGGGGGGCGGCAAGAGTGTTTTCCGGTGCGGAGGATGGCGCTGCGTGACGGGTTACATGCGGTTCACGGTGCGCAGGCCGAGCAGGTCGAGACCGGTCTCGAGCATCAGCAGCGTGCGGGCGCACAACATCAGGCGGCGGGCGCGCACGGCGGGGTCGTCCACGGCGACCTTATTGGCCGCGTAGAAGGTGCTGAACTCGCCTGCGAGCTCGTAGAGATAAAGGCAGAGGAAGTGCGGGCGAAGCTGGTTCGTCGCGAGGGCGACGGCGTCGGAGAACTTGGTGACTTTGCGCGCGAGCGAGAGTTCTTCGGGTGTTTCAAGCGGGCTGGCGTCGGCTTCGACGGCGGAGTCGCCGGGGACGGCTTCGAGCTTGCGAAAAATGGAGCGGACGCGGGCGACGGCGTAGAGGAGGTAGGCGGCGGTGTTGCCTTCGAGGGAGATCATCTTGTCCCACGAGAACAGGTAGTCGCTGGAGCGGTTTTGGGAGAGGTCGGCGTATTGCACGGAGCCGGTGCCGACGACTTCGGAGATGACGCGGCGCTCGTCCTCGGGGAGGTCGGTGCTCTTTTCGTCCACGAGGCGGCGGGCGCGTTCGACGGCTTCGGAGAGCAGGTCCTTCAGCTTGATGTTGTCTCCGTTTCGGGTCTTGAGCGGGCGTCCGTCTTCGCCGAGGACGGTGCCGAAGGCGACGTGTTCGAGGCGTGGGACTTTGCGGCCGGTTTTCTCGAACCATTTTTGGGCGGTCAGGAAAAGCTGCTGGCAGTGGTCGCCTTGGCGGGAGTCGATCACGTAGATCGCGGCGTCGGCGTGGAAATGCTCGCGGCGATAGAGGATGGTCGCGAGGTCGGTCGAGGCGTAGTTGGCCGCGCCGTCGGACTTGCGGACGAGGAAGGGCTGGTCTTTGAAGCGCGGATGCTCGGGGTGGAAGACGACGAGCGCACCTTGGCTCTCGCTGGCGAGGCCGCAGTCGGTGAGTTCTTGGTAAACGCGGCCCACCTTGTCGTTGTAAAAACTCTCGCCGAGCGTGGTGTCGAAGCGGACGCCGAGCAGATCGTAGATTTGCTGGAAGGAGGACACGCTGACCTCGCCGATTTCTTTCCAAATGGCGGTGTTTTCGGGGTCGCCGGACTGGAGTTTGACGAGTTCCTGCTGGGCTTCCTTGAGGACGGCGGGATCGGCGTCGGACGCGTTGTTGCCGACTTTATAGAGGCGTTCGAATTCGGCGAGCGGGTCTTCGGCGAAGGCGGCGGTGTCGAGCTGGCGTTTATAGGCCCAGATGAGTTTGCCGAACTGTGTGCCCCAATCGCCGATATGATTGTCGCGAATGACCTTCGCACCGCTGAACGCGAGCAGTCGGCTGATGGATTCACCAATTACAGCGGAGCGCAAGTGGCCGACGTGCATCTGCTTGGCGGTGTTGGGGGAGCTGTAGTCAACCACCCAAGTTTGTCCGGAGTATGCCGTGGCGGCGCCTGCGGAGAGTTGTTCGCGCGTGGAAAACGTGCGCAGCCATGACTGCAACGCGGCGGGTTGAAGCGTGAAGTTAATGAAACCAGGACCGGCGACCGTGATCGCGCAGGCCTCGCGCACGTCGGCGGGGAGGGCAGCGACGAGTTTTTCGGCGAGGGCTCGGGGGGTTTGCTTGGTGCGTTTGGCGTAGGGCAGCACGCCGTTGGCCTGGAAATCACCGTGCTTGGGGTCGGCGGTCCTAACTTCGGGAGCGAAGTCGGCGGCGTCTAGCCCAGTAGCGGTGGCGGCGGTTTTCAGGGCTGCGTCGAACAAAGCGGCGAGGTTAAACGAAGCGTGCATCCCTCCAATCAACCTTTGCGGAGAGGGGCGGCGCAAGCGTGGATTTGGCGGGCCGCCGCCGTGATTTGTATGCGGAAAGCGAATCCGAAGAGGGTAATTTTGGCTCGACTTTTCATGGAGGAGGGTTCTTGATGTAGACTTTTACGGTCACGTCGGCCTGTTCTATTTACTCACACATACACAATGACTAAACGCACGTTGCCTCCCCGGAGGTTTATCAAGCCATCCTTCAATTTCCTTATCGAAAAGAAGCGCGATGGCCAAGAGTTTACGCAAGAAGAGATCCGCTATATCATTGACGCCACGTTGGATGGCGAAATGCCGGAGCACCAGCTCGCCGCGTTGTTGATGGCGATTTTCTTCCAGCAGATGTCGGCTCAGGAAACGGCGATTTTGACCGAGGAAATGATGCTTTCCGGTGAGGTGATCGACTTGTCTCACATCGCCAAGCCCAAGATCGACAAATACTCGACCGGCGGCGTGGGCGACAAGACCTCCCTAGTGCTCGTTCCGTTGGCGATGGCCAGCGGTGTCGTGGTTCCCATGATGTGCGGCGTCGAGCACGACTACGTGATCGGCACACTCGACAAGCTCGCGGCCATCCCTGGCTTCAAAGGGCACCTCTCGATCGACGCGTTCGTTTCCCAGCTCGGCAAGATCGGCGGCGCCATCGTCCATCAGGATGAAAAACTCGCTCCGGCTGACGCCAAGTTCTACGCGCTCCGCAAGGAAACGGGCACCATCCCCAGCCTGCCTTTGATCACCGGCAGCGTTCTTTCCAAGAAGCTCGCCGAAGGCTCCGAAGGTCTCGTGATCGACGTGAAGTGGGGCAACGGCTCCTTCATCAAAGATCTCGAGCAGGCCAAGCAGCTCGCCCGTTCGATGACCCGCGTCGGCCGCTCCATGAAGCGCCGCTGCGTCGCGCTCGTGACCGACATGAATCAGCCCCTCGGCGACACCGTTGGCACCAGCCTCGAGGTCAAGGAAGCCATCGCGCTTCTCAAGGGTGAAGGCCCCGAGGACATGAAGGAACTCGTCCTCAAGCTCGGCATGGAAATCGTTCGCCTCGCCGGCGTAGCGGGCTCGACCCTCTCGGCCAAGCAGACCGTGCAGCGCCACCTCACCGACGGCTCTGCCCTCGAAAAGTTTAAGGAGCTCGTGAAAGCCCAGGGCGGCGACGTCGCCTATATTGATCATCCCGAAAAATTCCACTCGGCGAAACACATCCGAAAGCTGCCCGCCCCCAAGCGCGGCTATGTGCACACCATCAACGCCGCGATGATCGCCCATGGCGTTCACCTCCTTGGCGCCGGCGTCACCAAGCACGGCGAGAAGCCGGACTTCTCTGTGGGCGTTTCCGAGATCAAGAAGGTCGGCACGCAGGTCAAGCAGGGCGAGCCGCTCATGATGATCCACTACAACGACGAGGCGAAGCTCGAGCAGGCGCTCGACCATTTCAAGAACGCCTACCGCCTCGCGCCCAAGCGCCCCACTCCCCCGCCGCTCGTCGTCGAGCGCGTTGCCTGAGGCATCCGCGAACGCGTTATCATCCCAAGGCCGTCCGGTTTTTCCGGACGGCCTTTTTCATGGACGTGCGAAATTGTCCGCTTAACTTGGAGGCATGAACAACCTTCTTTATCTCCTGGTGCTGGCGCTCTGGATTTTTGCCATCGTGGACTGCGCCAAGAGCAGCAATCCCAACAAGGTTGCCTGGATCATCGTGATTGTCCTGGTGCCCTTGCTTGGCTCGATCTTGTATTTTATTTTTGGACGAAAGTAAGATCGCCCATAACCTAATTTTTCATGCATTCATTGGATCATCTCTTTGAACAGAACAAAACGTGGGCGGCAGGCATTGTTGCCAAGGACCCCAAGTTTTTCGCCAAGCTGGCCGCCCAGCAAAATCCCGAGTATCTCTGGATCGGTTGCTCCGACAGCCGCGTGCCGGCCAACGAAATTCTCGGCCTGCTGCCCGGCGAGATTTTCGTGCATCGCAACATTGCCAACGTGGTTGTGCATACCGATCTGAACTGCCTTTCCGTGATCCAGTTCGCCGTCGATGTACTCAAAATCAAACACATCATGGTCGTGGGGCACTACGGTTGCAGCGGCGTGGGGGCGGCGTTGCGTTGCGAACGCGTCGGCCTGGTAGACAACTGGCTGCGCCACGTTCAGGATGTGAAGGAAAAACACGACGACTGCCTGTGCAAAATCCCTGACGGTGTCGCCCGCAGCCTGAAGCTGTGCGAGTTCAACGTCATCGAGCAGGTGGACAACGTCTGCAAAACATCAATTGTCCGCGATGCTTGGATGCGCGGGCAGGAGCTGCATGTTCACGGTTTCGTTTACGGGCTGACCGACGGCCTGCTACACGATCTCCATTGTTCCGCTAGCGATATGGAAGGCGCGACGAAGAGCTACAAGTCCGCCGTCGCCGCGCTCAACGCGGGCTGAGCATCCGGTTTTTCAGGCACAAAAAAGCCTGCGGTTTGCGCCGCAGGCTTTTTGTTGATCTGAAAATCCGAAATCCGAAATTTAAAATCCGAAATCCAAATCAGGCGCGGCCCATGTAGCTGCCGTCGGCGGTGCTGATGCGGATGATTTCGCCTTCCTTGATGAAGAGAGGCACGCTGACCACGAGACCGGTCTCGAGCGTAGCGGGCTTCTGCACGTTGGAGGCGGTGTCGCCCTTGATGCCGTCGGAGCTCTCGGTGACCTTCAGGTTCACGGAAGAGGGCAGTTCGACGGTGAGGGGCTTCTCGTCGACGAAGAGGACGTCCACTTTGCCGTTGGCGGTGAGGTAATTCTTGGAGTCGCCGATCAACGTGGCGGAAAGTTCGACGGTTTCGAAGGTGTCCGGATCCATGAACGCGAAGTTTTCGCGGTCGGCGTAGCTGAACTCGAGGGTCTTCTTCTCGGTGGGGAGAACCTCGATGGTGTCGGTGGAGGCGAAGCGTTGGTCGAGAGCCTTGCCGTAGCGGAGATTGCGCATTTTGACCTGCACAAAGGCACGGAGATTGCCTGGCGTGCGGTGCATGGTTTCCATGACGAGGTGGGGTTCGCCGTTAAATTTGATGACTTGGCCTTTGCGGATGTCGTTGGCTGAGGGCATGACGATGACGAGGGTTTTGAGTTGTGAAAGGGGTAGGGTGTAAGGTGCCGCGCGAGGGAGTGTCAAGGCTTGGCCCACATCCGGACTTGCGCTTTGCGCGACCATTCCGAGACTTCGGGCCAAACCCTTATGAAACAACGCTCGCTCGCGCGCGCCGTATCGATCCAAGGCACAGGCCTTCACACTGGCAATCCCGTCACCGTCACCTTCAAGCCGGCGCCGGTGGATCATGGCATCGTCTTCAAACGCATGGACCTCAGCGGCCAACCCGAGGTCAAGCCCCGCATCGAGCTCGTCGGTGATCTGGTGCGCAATACCACCGTCCAAGACGGCCATACCAAAATCCACCTCGTCGAACACGTCCTGAGCGCCCTCAGCGGCTGCGGCGTGGACAACGTGCTCGTCGAAATCGACTCCGCCGAGCCGCCCATCATGGACGGTTCCGCCAAGCCTTTCGTGAATCTTATTCTCCAGGGTGAACCGGTCGAGCAGGCCAAGGATCGCGATTATTTCGTGCTCGAGGAGGCTGTCTCCGTCACGCGCGGAAACTCCTCGATCATCGCGCTGCCGTGCGACGAGCTGAAGATCACCTGCACTTCGTCCGACGACCGCGGCATCCACACGCAGCATCTCACGCTCACGATCGACCCCGACGTTTACATCACGCAGGTCGCGGCGTCGCGCACGTTCACCGTTTACGAGGACATCGAGGAGCTCATCAAGCTCGGCAAGATCAAGGGCGGCTCGCTCGACTGCGCCGTCGTCATCAAGGGAGACAAGATCATCTCGAAGGAGCCGCTGCGTTTCAAAGACGAGTTCGTCCGCCATAAGATTCTCGATATCATCGGCGATATCGTGCTGCTCGGCATGCCGCTCAAGGCCCATATCATCGCCACCCGCCCCGGCCATGCGATCAACGCCGAGCTCACGAAGCTCCTTTTCGCCAAGCTTGAGGAGAAGCGCAAAGGCCCGAAGAAAAAGCCCCGCACCGCGAAGGTTCTCCCGTCCGAGACCTCCCTCGATATTCGCCGCGTGCTCGACATGCTGCCGCACCGTTATCCGTTTGTGATGATCGACCGCGTCGTCGAGTTCATCGGCGAGGACGAGTTGGTCGCGATCAAAAACGTCACGATCAACGAGCCGTATTTTCAGGGGCATTTCCCCAACAACCCCGTGATGCCCGGCGTCCTCCAGCTCGAAGCGATGGCGCAGGCGGCCGGCATCCTTATGCTCCGTCGCGGCAGCGCCGAGGGAAAGACCTCCTTCTTTATGAGCGCCGACAAAGTGAAGTACCGCAAGCCCGTGCGCCCCGGCGACCAGATCATCATCAACGCCAAGCTCACCAAGTCACGCGGCACCAAGCTCGCCCAGGCCGAGTGCAACTGCACTGTGGACGGCACCGTCGTCTCGTCGGCCGAGCTGCTCTTCGCCATCATCGACAACAGCGAGATCGACTGAGCCCATGTCCGCCCGCATCCATCCCTCCGCGATCGTTGAATCCACCGCGCAAATCGGCGCGGATGTGGAGATCGGCCCCTTTGCCTACATCGGCTGCACCGCGCGCATCGGCGACGGCAGCCGTATCCACCATCACGCCTCGGTCGAGGGCAACACCGTGCTCGGTCCCGGCTGCGAGGTGTTCCCCTACGCCAGCATCGGCGCGAAGTCGCAGGATTTGAAATTCAAGGGCGGCAATCCCGGCGTGCGCATCGGCGCGCGCAACGTGTTCCGCGAATACGTCTCCGTCCACGCTGCGACCGCCGACGGTAATTTCACCGTGGTGGGCGACGACAACACGTTTCTCGCCTACGGGCACATCGCGCACGACTGCCAGCTCGGCAGTCACATCGTTGCGAGCAACGCCTTCGGGCTGGCCGGCCATGTCGTGGTCGAGGATTACGTCACCATCGGCGGCATGGCGGGCATCCACCAGTTTTGCCGCATCGGTGCCTATTCGATGATTGGCGGCTTTTCCCGCGTGGTGCAGGACGTGGCGCCTTACGTCATCGCCGAGGGATCGCCCGCCGTCGTGCGTGTGATCAACAAGGTCGGCCTCGAACGCCGCGGGTTCACGCCCGAGCAGATAGAGCGCGTCAAACAGATCTTCCGCATTCTCTTCCGCGAAGGGCTCAACCGCACGCAGGCCTTTGAAAAACTCACCGCGCACGCCCAAGCCGACAGCGACGAGGTGAAGCTCATCCTAGCCTTCGCCGCCAAGAGCGAGCGCGGTCTTGCTCCGGGAAATTAAGAGCTTGGAAGGTTTCGGAGGCGCCCTGCCGCAGTGTTGTGTTACACGAACCGAATCGTGATCGGGTAACGGTAAGCTTGATTTTCAGAGGTTTTGATCGCCGCGACAATCGAAAGAATCGCGTAAGCGATGGCGAGGGCGGCGACGAGAATGAAGCCCACGCCGATGAAGCAGAGCGGGATGAGCGCGAGGCCGTAAACCAAAAGGGAGAGGTGGAAGTTCAAGGCTTCCTTGGAATGCGCGCCCACAAAAGCGGAGTCCCGCTTCATCACCAGATAGACCCCGAGGGGAATCAGGATGGGGGCGCCGAGAAATCCCGACAGGTGGCAAAGCACGCTCCAGAGTCGGTCGTGACTTGATACGGGAGCGGTGGGAGGAATGGCGTCCATTGGCGTCGGGGGGAGTTTATTTCTTTTTGTAAACCACCGCAGGGTCGAAGAGCGGCTGCGAGACGAAATCCAATTTGAAACCGGTTCCGGCGGCGGCCGCGTCGAGGTCGGTGAGCTTGCGGTAAAAGCAGCTCTTGTAGCCGTTGTGGCAGGAGGCGTTGGCTGCGCCGCTTTGCTCGACTTTGATGAGCAGCACGTCCTGGTCGCAGTCGGTGTAGAGTTCCTTCACCCACTGAACGTTGCCGGACTCCTCGCCTTTGCACCAAAGCTTGTTGCGGGAGCGGCTCCAATAGGTGGCTTTTTTCGTCTTCAGCGTGTGGCCGAGCGATTCGGCGTTCATGAAGGCGAACATCAGCACCTGGCCCGTCGCCGCGTCCTGCGTGATGCAGGGGATGAGGCCGTCGGAGCCGAACTTGGGCTGGAGGGTGGCGCCGAGTTCGATCTCGGCGGTGGTGGTGCGGGCGGGGAAGGACATTTGAATTTAGAATGGAGAAGGGTGAAGGATGAAGCTGCGGAGGAGCTAGGATTGGGCGGTGAGGGTGCGGAGGTAGTCGTAGCTGTAGAGGCCGGTGCGGTGGCCGTCGCTGAAATCGAAGCGGATGGCGTAGTTACCGACCTGTTCCCAGCCGGTGACGGTCACGCCGGGGAATTTCTTGGGGCCGTCGCCGCCGTATTGGTTCCCGAGGATGTCTCGTTCGCCGATGTTCTGGGCGCTGGGCGAGGCAGCGCGCAGGGCTTCCATCGCGTAATAGGTTTCGGCGCCGTCATTCCACACGATGGCGACCTCGGTTCCGATGAGCTGGATGTTGGCGGGTGTTTGCACGGCGAGAGAGGTCAAGGTGCGGATTTCAGACGGGGCGGTAAATCAATTTTTGCTCGCCGCCGCCGCGCGCAGCTCGTGGGCTGGGGAACCATGCTCGTTCACACGGTTATTTTCTATCTGCGCGGAGATCTCACGGAGTCCCAAAAGACGGAGTTTCGGCATGAGGGGCTGGAGTCCCTGCGGCCCCTCAAGTCGGTGCGCGAACTTCACATCGGCACGCCCGCCGCCATCCCGCCGCGTCCGGTGGTGGACGCGAGCTACACCTTCGCAATCACGGCGCTGTTCGCGGATGTGGCTGGGCACAACGCTTATCAGGTCGATCCGCTGCATGTCGCGTTTGTGAACCGGTTCAAGAGCTACTGGACCAAGGTGCAGATTTACGACGCGGAGTGAGCGGTGGTTTTGGCGAAGCTGTGCCAGCGGTCCGCAGGCACGGCGACGAGGAGCATCGCGGCGACTTGCGTCGCGACGAAGGCGATGAGCCACCAGAAGGCGGCGTCCATGAAGCCGTAGCTGTGCAGGCCGACGCCGAGCATGTTCACGCCGAACCAGCTCCATGCGGTGACGATGTTGCCGAAGATCGCGAGGCTCATGAGACCGCGCGTCTTCACGAGACCGCCCCAGCGGGCGTGCAGGATGAGGGCGTTCCAGAGCACGATGATGAGCGCGCCGTTTTCCTTGGGGTCCCAGCCCCAGAAGCGGCCCCATGACTGGTCGGCCCAGATGCCGCCAAGCACGGTGCCGACAAAGCTAAAAAGCGTGGCGAAGCACACGATGCCGTAAACCATGCGCACGAGCGTGTCGGCGGTCTTCTGGTCGAGCGAACGGGTGAATACGCCGCGGAACACGTAGATGAGCGCGAGGAAACCCGCGAGGAACGTCGCCGCGTAGCCGACCGTCACGGTGACGACGTGGGTCGCCAGCCAGAAGTTGGAGTCGAGCACCGCGCGCATCATTTCCATGGTGTCGCCGCCGAGCGAGAGGTGATGGGCGATGAGCAGCGTGGCGAAACCGATCAGGCCGGCGGTGCCGCTGCCGATCGCGTTTTTGTAAACCGCCTCCAGCACGAGGCAGAGCGCGACCGCGCCCCAGCCAACGAAGAGGGCGGACGAGTAGAGGTTGGTCACGGGCGGACGGCTCTCCAGCCACATGCGGGTGGCGATGCCGGCGGTCGCAAGCGCGAAAGCGACCACGATGAGCCAGAAGGCTGATCTGCCGAGGACGTCCGGCCATTTTAGCCAGGAGAACACGGCGAGCAGGAACGCGGCGACGTAGAGCATCATGCTCGTGTAGAAAGGCTGCGAGGCGTTGAAGCGCGTCTCGACGTCGCACTTTAGAAGGCGGGCGGGGATGGCGGCTTCGAGCTTCGCGCGGTAGGCGTGGACGGCGGTGTTGAACGCTTCGGGGTTGTGGTCGCGCCACGCCGCACCGAGGGCGATATAGGTCACGACAGCCGGATTCACGCGGCCCGTCGCGAGGCTTTCCTGGAGGGAGGCGCCGGCATTTTTCCACGAGGACGGCTGATCCATGCCGGTTTTGGGCGGGATCGGCAGCAGGTAGCCGAGCGAATCGAGCGAGGTGAAAATCTGGCTGAGTTCGAGAAGGTTCTTGGTGAGCGCGGCGTCATGGGGCTGGCCGGCGCGTTGGGCTTTCAAGGCCTCGAGTCCGGCCGGGATGGTCGTCGCGAATTGCGAGGCGTGGTCGAGGTAGTGGTCAACGCCGGGAGGAACGATGCTCGACTGGAGCCGTTGGTAGAGGATGACGTTGTCGCGGAGCTGAATGACGGCGCGCTGGAAGGGCGTGCGCACAGGAGCGTCAACTTCGTCGGCGAGGGTGGCTTGGCGGTCGAGTTCCGTGAGGCCCTTGGAAAGCTGGGCGATGGAGAAGCGTTTTTTGCCTCCGCCTTCCTCGGGGGTGAGGTTGAAGAGCGTGAGCACATCCGGGTGGACGATCTCGAAGGTCTGGTAGGAATCGGCGGCCTCGGGATGGAAGAGAACGTCGAGCAGCCACGCGGTGGGCGCAAGCGAGCGGCCTTCGGAGGTGCTCACGCGTTGGCGGCCCTGCGTGGTGAGGAGAGTGGTGCGGGCGACCGTGTCGAGGGGCTTGAGGCGGCCGTTGACGAGGGTGGGCAGGCGGCCGAAGGCGGCGAGGTCGTAAGCGTCGACATTGCGCGTCGGTAGCAGGGAGATGGCCACGAGCAGGACGGCGGCGGCGAGGACGATGAGCGGGAAATATTTTTTCATTGGGCGGATGCCTGACGGTTGGGACTTAGGCGGTGGCGGGGCGGCGGCGTTTCACGAAGCCGACGAGGTGGATGCCGAACTGGATGAGGAGGCCAGCCGTCATGACGGAACAGGCGACGTAGGGAAGCAGCCAGGAGGGGTTGCGGACGACTTGGAGCACGGTAGTCATGTCGTTGTTGGCGAAGCCGGCTTGGTAAAACGTGAGCCCGGCGTAGCGCAGGGGGTTGTTCATGTAGATGACCACGTCGCGGTCGTCGCGTCCGTCGGGCGTCTTCAGGTGGATGCGGCTGGAGAAGTTTTTCGGGATGTCGGTGCCGGCGTAGCGGTCGTGGTTGAACTTCATCAGTGTGAGCGAGAGCGGCCGGTAAATGCGCTTGGGGCGCAGAGTGATTTTCCAGGTGCGGCCGGCGTTGGTGAAACTTTGCGGGACGGTGAGCGCGGTCGAAACGAGGAAGGTGCCGATCGAACCTTCGGGGGCGACGAGCTCGACGTAGGCCGAGGGGTTGTTGGTGGCGTCCTGCTTGTAGGTCACCGGCTGGGGGGCGGCGTCGAGGGTGAGGCCGGCACCGAGGGTGGCGATGGCGGGCGTGGCGTTGTCGGCCGAACGGGACTGGAGGGTGGAGTTCGGATAAAAAACCTTCGGGACGATCCGAAACGGCAGCTTGGGCAACTTCACCGACGTATGGCGCGCGAGCATGTCCTGGGGAATTGTGATGACTTCGTCGAAGCCGGGGTTGGTCGTGTCGGTGACGGCGAGTTCGTTGGTGCGGTAGCTTTCGGCGTAGTTCTTGGTCTCGCCGTTGTTGAGGCGCATGAAATATTCCTCCTGCCAGATGCCGCTGAGCAGCTCGCCGACGAGGAGAAGGATGAGGCCGAGGTGCGTGAGGAAGATGCCGGATTTTTTCCAGACAAACCTGAAGCGATAGATGTGCGCGGCGACGAGGTTGATGAGCATGAGGCCGCCGATGAGGTAGCCGCCGGGGAAAAGCGGCAGGGCGATGCCGCGGACTTCCTGAAACACGATGAACGTGCGAAACCATTTTTGCTGGATGCCCCAAATGCCCAGATTTGTCTGGTCGAGCGTGGCGGCGAAAACCAGAAGGATGGAAAACGCGATCAGGACGACCGTGAGTTTGAGCGAGACGAAAAAGTCCCGGAAATAACGAAGGACTTCGCTCATGGGTTGGAGGGCGCGGTGGCCTTGACGGTTTGCAGGAAGGAAAGGAAGGCGGGCTTCTGGGACGCCACAAAGGCGTCGGGGCCGGAGAGCTTGAAGAACCACATTGCCTGATCGAAGGGCACCATCGCGCCGATGATGCGTTGCGGCTGGTCGCCACCGCCCGCGATATCGACGACAGTGAAGGCGAGTCCGCCCGCGACGACGGCGCGGGTTACGTTTGCAGACAGTTCCTCTTCGGTGATGGAGGCCAGCGAGAGCTGGCCGCGCCAGCGATTGATGTTGGCCAGTTCGCCGCCGACGGCGCCGGGGAAGGCCGTGATGGAGAGATCGGCGGTGGTCGCTGCATCCGGACCGGCGAGGGTGAAGCTACCCTTGCGCATCTGGCCGAGCGCCTTGAGCTGCCAGGCGACCGGAGCGGTCCACGTCAACACGGCGCCGCTGGCAACAGCGAGGGCGGGCGAGGGCTGCATGGCGGGGGACGGGACGGCGGTGGTTGCCGCGTTGGCCGTCGGGATATCGGCGTCGTTTTCCTTGGAGATACGGTAGTCCAAGACCTCCGAGTCGCGGCAACCGGCGGTGACCAGCAGCAATGCCAGCATACCGCTCGTGATTCGCTTAGAGGGAGCGAGGTTGGATATCGGGACAATCGGCGTGACGCCGAGGCGTGGGTTCATGGCGTTTACTGTATCAAAGTTGGCGGACGTATCGCTGTGCATATTTTGCGCAAGAAGCACTAAACCTTGGGGGCATAAGCAAGGTTTGCATACATCTCGGCAAGTCATGCGGAGCCAAATCCGGCACAATCGGGCATTGTGTGAGGCATGCTGGAGGCGAATTCGTTCTCCGTATTCTTATCAATCCCTCATTATTCATCATGAAAAACCACGTAAAGATCACCACGCTCAGCATCGGTTTTATCCTTGCCGGCGCGATCGGCCAAGCCGCCCCTGCGGCTGAAAATTGGGAAAACCTGTGCCAGAAATGCCACGGCGCCGACGGCAAGGGCGAGACTAAGATCGGTAAGAAACTTCAGCTTAAGGACTATACCGACGCAGCCGTTCAGGCCAAGATGACGGATGCTGATATCGTGAAGACGATCACCGAGGGTATCATCGACAACGGCAAGGAGAAGATGAAGGTCTTCAGCGATCTCACCAAGGAAGAGATCACCGACCTCGTCGCCTACGTCCGCAAGTTCAAGGGCTGAGCCCCTTTTGGCTTCTTGAGCCCGCTGCGGAAGCCGATGCGCTCCGCGAGCGGAGCGGAGCCTTATTTTTTTCCGAAACACCACTCATCATGTCCACGTCGATTCCTCCGTCCACTGCCGCATCTGAAAAGTCGCGGTCCATTTTAAACAACTGGATAAGCGCGGTCGGCGGCGTGCTGGCGGGCGGCGCGTTCATGTCGTTCGCGCTGCTGGTATGGATCGATTTCACGCGGCGCGATTCGAACCCGTATCTCGGCATCTTCACCTACATTGTCGCGCCCGGTTTTCTCATTGCCGGTCTAGCGATTTTTTTCTTCGGGGCGTGGGCGCAGCGTCGCTGGCAGATTAAGCATGCGGCTACAAAGCCCGACAAATGGCGGCTGGATTTTTCCGACCGCAAACAACGCCGGGCCATCGTGCTTTTCGGGACCGGCGCCGCGATTTTCATACTGTTGAGCGCGTTTGGCAGCTACCAGACGTTTGAATATTCTGAATCCACCCAGTTTTGCGGCGAGGTTTGCCATCGCGCGATGAATCCCGAGCTCGTGGCCTACAAGCGCGGCGCCCACGCCCGCGTCGATTGCGTCGAGTGTCACGTCGGCTCCGGAGCGCAGTGGTTCATCAAGGCTAAGATCAACGGCACGCACCAGCTCATCGCTTACACGCTCAACAACTACAAGCGCCCCATCGGGACGCCGCTCAAGAATCTTCGTCCTGCTCAGGACACGTGCGAAAAGTGCCACTGGCCCGAGAAATTCCACGGCAACATCGACGCCGACAACTCCCACTTCTTGTCCGACAAGAAAAACACGCCCTATCACATCCGCATGCTCATGCGCGTCAACGAGGGCCAACCCGACAGTCCCGCCGGAGGTATCCACTGGCACGTCAACCCCGACAGCCGTGTCGAATATTACGCGGCCGATGAGAAGCGCCAGGACATCCCTTGGATGCGGGTGACGAACCTCAAGGACGGCACCTCCCGCGTTTATCGCACCGAGGCCTTCAAGGGCGAGCCTGCGGCGGCGCAGATCCGCGTCATGGACTGCATGGATTGCCACAACCGTCCCGCTCACGTTTTCCCCACCGCCAACACCACCGTCGAGCGGGCCATGGCTGCGGGAACTCTCAGCACGAAGCTTCCCGCCATCAAGCGCGTCGCCGTCCAGGCGATGACGCAGAGCGGCATGACCGACGCCGACGCGGCGGGCAAGATCGCGACGTTCCTGCAGGGCAAATACGCCTCCGCCCCCGAGCTGGCCGACACCATCGCCGAGGTGCAACGCCTCTACGCCACGACCATTTTCCCCGACCGAAAAGCCGACTGGACCGTTTATCCGAACAACATCGGCCACAAAGACTGGTTGGGCTGCTTCCGCTGCCATGACGAGAAACACAAGACCGCCAAAGGCGAGTCGGTGAAGGCCAACGACTGCAAATCCTGCCATATCATTCTCGCGCAAGGTTCCGGTCCGGCTCTCGAAACCCTCTCCGCTAAGGGGTTGGATTTTAAGCACCCCGGCGGCGATCTTGATCCTGAGCTGACTTGCTCGGACTGCCACAACGGCGGCATCCAGAAATAACCTCGGTTCATCGCCGCTACGATGTCGCCCGCCCGTTTTTTCGGGCCGGACTCCGTGGCGTCGCGTCGCCGCGCTTCCGCCAAGAAGTGCGCATGAGCTGTCAACGCCTGCGTAGCGGCGCGCGTTGAACTGGCTCCATAGTGGCCAGACTGCCTGCCTGCCCATCGCCTCATGCGCCTTTTTTGAGCGGTTTGAACTCGGCCTCGTGGCAATCCATGCAGTCGCTGTTGGGCACGGCGGGCTTCGCGGGGGTGACCGCGACCGGTTCGCCTGCGCTCG
>JANYJB010000082.1 GCA_025361935.1 Verrucomicrobiota bacterium | reverse complement strand
CCCAGCTCGAAGAGCAGGTCATCCAGCTTCGCGCCGCCGCCGAGACGCGCCGCACGCATCTCCAGCAGCAGCAGTCTGCCCTCGAAGAGCAGAAGGCCCGCCGCTCGCGTCTCAACCAGCGCGTGCAGGAAGCCCAGCAGGCCGTCTTCGATCTGCGCTCCGAAAAAGAGCAGGCCGAGAACTCCGCCAACCTTTCCCAGATTAAACGCTCCGGTCTGACCGACCGCCTCGAATCCTCCCGCGCCAACCTCGGCGAACTTGAGATGCAGCTCCACGAGTTGTCCTCGCAGGTGGACACCGGCTCGCAGGACAAGCAACTCCAGCTCACGCTCCTCGGCGGCTCCGACGCCGTCTTCCAGGATCGCAACCGCGAGCTCGCCGTCGTCGAGGCCGAGTTGTCGAAGTTTGAGCAGGAGCTTCAGCAGACGAAGTTTCAATTGCTCCAATTTGAGAGCAACGTCGCCCGTCTCCGCACCGATTGCTCCAGCTACGAGGTTGACCAGAAAACATCCGCGCACCGCCACGAATCCGTCGCCGGTGAACTCGAGCAGGTCCGCCAGCACCAGTCGTCCGCCGCGCAGCTCGCCTCCGAGCTCACCGCCCGCGTCGAGGAGGCCAACGTCGCCAAGGCCCGCGCCCATCAGGAGACGCAGGACGTGCAGATCCAGATCGGCGATCTCACCAAGGAATTCCGCGAGGCGCAAAAAAAACTTCAGGACATCGACCGCCAGCTCGCCCAGCGCACCGCGCGCCTGAATCTCCTCAAGCAGCTCGCCGAAAAATTCGAGGGCTTTGGCGAGGGCGCGAAGGCCATCCTGCAGGGGCGTTTCGCGCCGGTTCTCGGCGAAGGCAAGGCCACGCCAATCACCCGCGGACTCGACGTGCAGCCCGCCTTTGCGAAGGCCGTCGAATCCCTCCTCGGCTCCGCTGTCGAGGCCATCAGCGTGGCGGATGTCGCCACGGCGCAAAAAATTCTGACCCAGCTCGAAACCGAGCAGATCGGCAGCGCCGTGCTCCAGATCGCGAACCTCCAGCCTGCGGTTCACGGACAGGACAACTTGCCCGAGGGGCTTCGTCCCGCGACGAGCGCACTGGTAAACTTTGACGCCAACCATCCCGCCTCCGCCTTGCTCGGCGCGTGTTATGTGGCCGACGATCTCCATGCGTTCCTCGATTTCTGGAAGGCGAATCCGGCCTTCTCGTTCCTTGCCGTGGCCACGGCCAAGGGCGAAGTGGTTGACCGTCGCGGTCTGATCTTCGGCGGCTACGCCAAGAAAAACAGCAATAGCATCGTCCAGCGCGAGATTGACCTGCGCGAAACCACCAAGGCGCTCGCCGACGACCAGAAGCAGCACGACGATCACAGAGCCGTCATCGACAACCTCAACGCCCGCCTCGCCGAAGCCGAGGCCTCGCTGGAAACAAAACGCGCCGAGGTGCTCGAAGCCTCGCAGACGCTCGCCACCGTGCAGTCCGAGGAGCGCAACGCCCAGCGCGCCGTTGAGGAGATCGGCGCCCGCGTCGCCCGCATGGAGTCCGAGTTGCAGGGCCTAGAAGCCCAACGCAACGAGACGCAGACCCGCTTCGACCGCGCCCAGACCGCGCTCACCGAGGCGAACACCGCCGTTGAGCGCGGCCGCGCGCGCATCGTTGAACTTGAAACGCGCATCGCGGAATTCCGCACCGACCGCGATGTGAAGCGCGACACGCTGGCGCAAGCCCGCCTCGAACTTGCCGACGCGCGCCAGAAGGTCGAGGTGCTCGACCGCGGCATTGCCGACATGGAGCGCCGCCGCGCGCAGCTCTCCGAGATTCTCGTGCAGCGCCAGCAGGAGATCGAGGTGTGGACCGAGCAGATCGACAAGCTTGAGCAGGAAAGCTCCAGCCAGCGCGCCCGCGGCACCCAGATCGCCGAGACGCTCGTCGTCGCCCAGCAACAGGTGGAGCAGATCCGCAACGAACTCGTCGAGGTTGAACGCGAGATCGGCGGCGTGGAAAACTCCCAGGAGGGCATCCGCACCGATGCCGAGCAGTCGCAGAGCGAACTCAACCGCTGCGAAGTTTCCCTCGCGCAAAACAAGTCCCGCGCCCAGTTCATCGAGGAAGATGTGCAGCGCGAGTTTCAGATCCGCGTCGGCCAATACGACTGGCGGGCGTTGCTGTGGCGTTCCGAGGACGATCCGCCCGACCTCAAGCAGCTCGACCTTGATGACGACGAGGACGAGGCGGAGGCGAAGATCGAAACCGTTGCGCAGGTCGGCGAAGGCGAAGCCCAACCGGCCGCGACCGAAGCCGTCCCGGTTAAACGCCGCAAAAAGAAAGGCCCGAAGCCCGATCCGACGGAGGAAGACCTTGTCGCGCTCGAAGCCTCCGCGAACTGGGACGATATCAAGGCCGAGATCGACGCCCTCCGCCAGCGTCTCGCCGGCATGGGCGCGGTCAACACCGCCGCCATCGAGGAATATGCCGAGCTCAAGCAACGCTACGATTTCCTCAAGTCCCAGAGCGACGACCTCAACAACGCCAAGGCCGACCTCGTGAAGACAATCGACGAGATCAACGCGACCTCGATGTCGCAGTTCCAGATCACCTTCGACCAGATCAAAAAGAACTTCGTTTATACCTTCCAGACGCTCTTCGGCGGCGGCGTGGCCAATCTTGAGCTCGTCATCACCGACGACATCTTGGAGAGCGGCATCGAGATCACCGCCCAGCCTCCGGGCACGAAGCTCAAGTCCATCACGCTGCTCTCCGGCGGTCAGAAGACGCTCACCGCCGTCGCGCTGCTCTTCGCGCTCTACATGGTGAAGCCGTCTCCCTTCTGCGTGCTCGACGAGTTGGACGCGCCGCTCGACGAATCCAACATCGGGCGTTTCACCAACCTGCTCGGCAAGTTCGTGGACAATTCCCAGTTCATCATCATCACGCACAACAAGCGCACCGTCTCGGCCGCGCAGGCGATCTACGGCGTTACGATGGAGGAGCGCGGCGTGTCGAAAACCGTGTCGATGCGCTTTAACTCGACGCACGGCGACGGCGAACTCCAGCCGGAAAACATCGCCGAGTCGGTGCGCGGGGCCAAGTCAACCGTCGGCGTGTAAGCACCCTGTTTATTCATGAGGCTTCCCAAGGTTGATTTCTATTGGGAGACAAAGCCCCTCGAGGGCGGCAAATGGAATGTCGGGCTGTTCAGTTTCTACGATGCCCGCGCGAAAAGCGGGAGCCGCCTGCGGGACTGGCGGCTGGTTTTCAGCGTGCGGGGCTTGCTGCTTTGGTTGGTGGCGCTGGGGGTGGTCGCCTATTTTGCCGGCGCGGGTGCGCTTTGCTGGTGGCTCCATCGGCGGCCCTACAACGAAATCACCTATGCAGACCTTGTTTTACCGACGCATTGGCCCGAGCTTCAACACAAGCGCGGGGAGGCTCAGATTCAGGCGGGGCTGGCCGATTTTAAGAACCAAAAATGGCGGGAAGGGGAGATGAAGTTGCGCGTCGGTCTCACGCGTTCGCCGGATGACGCCAACGCGCGCATCGCGCTCGCCCGTTTCTACGTGGCGATCAATCAGAGGAGCCAGGCCAAGGATGTCCTTAACAAAGCGCTGGACCACGGATACCCCGGATGGCCTTTCATCAAATACGTCTGCGCGCTGGCGACGGACGGCGAGGACTATGACTGGTCTATTCAAGTGTGCGACCGGGCGCTTGCCCGACTGGCGGCAGTCCGCGCAGGCGCCACGGAGCTTCGCGATGTCACCCTGCAAAAACTGACCGTGCTCATGGCCGCAAACCGAACGGACGAAGTGCTCAAGATCGTCGATGCCCAAGGCGACAAGGGCGGCCCCATGTTTGATGAATTCCGGGTGCTGGCGCTGTTGAAGGCCGGTCGTCCGGCGGATGCCGTGGCGAGTCTCGAAGCCTGGCGCAGGCGAGGCGGGGCCACGCCCCAGGTGATACGCCTACAGGTGCGTGCGTTTCGCGCAGCCGGTCGTCTGGCGGATATGGAGCAGGCGGTCGAAGAGCTGCGTGTTTACTCGCCCGCTGCTCCCCAGCCTTACATCTACGCCATCATCCAATATCTATTGGCCGGCCGATGGCTCAAAGCCTACGTGTGCGTGGATGATTTCCTGCTCCGTTTCGGAAGCGATCCGGCCAATCTCATGGCGCTGGCTGAGCCGTTGGTGGAAATCGACGACAAGAGCGTGCTCGAACAGTTGATCGACCACGCCCGTCAGCACGGCTTTAAAACCGAGCCTTTTCAAAACGCCTTGCTCAAAGTTCTCGTGGACAAAGCCGAATGGCGTCAGGCGCGCGAGCTTCTGGCGGAAATTCGTTCCGAATCCAAAGCCACCTCGCCCGAAAAGATATTTTGGTATGAGCTGGTGGAGCGGTTGAGCAATGCGGCCCTGGATCCGGGCGAGGGCACGCAAGGTTCGCTCATCGAATTCGTGCGCGGCAAAAAACTGCCCTTCAAACTGGACCGGCTGATCATAACCCGTCTGCGACTTGCTGGCCGCCCCGCCACCGCCCGGGAGTTGGTTTCATTTTTTCAGGGCGATTATCCTGAAAACACCGCTTTGAAAACCTGGCGCGACGAATTGGACAAGGAACTGGCGGCGCTTCTCGGGCCGGCGAGGGAGGTTGCTTTGCCCGCAGTGACCGTGGCGGATACCCCGGCGTTTAAGATTCCTCCGACCCGCGAGGTGCCCGCCGAAGACGTGTTTTTCAGACGCCTGGACCAAGCGGTGAAGGCGAACGATTTCCAAGGAGCGTTGAAGCAGATATTCGTTATCCGCGATGCCCGGCCGGAATGGTTTTCGGCGCGCGAGGCCGATATTGAGATCGAGGAGATTCGTATCAACGGCCGAGTGGGGGACCTGCCGGCGCAACATGTCGCCACGAGGTTCTACCTCACCGGCGACGCCAAGCGCTCGCTCAAAGTGGCCGACGTGGCTCGCGAGTTGTATGCCGCCGGCTGCAAGGAGGCGGCCACCCTGCTGGCTAGAGATTTGCTCAAGAAAATTCCTGATTATCCTCCCGCGAAACGCATGCTGGCTGAATGGGAACCTAGGCCGGCGCCTACAAAACCATGATTCGGCGGAGTTGATCCCATAAAAGCCATTTAATACTGCCGGAAAAACGGGTTGCGACCCGAGGTTGGCAGGCTCTAGGCTCTCCTTTCTTATCTACTCGCAAGCTACGCGACAAAACCGTCCTTAACCTAAGAAACCCACCATGCCCATCGCCGTTGGCTCCAAAGCCCCTGATTTCATCCTCAAAACCAAGACCTCGGAAGGCCTTAAAGACATCAAGCTGAGCGACAATTTTGGCAAAAAGCAGACCGTCCTGCTTTTCTTTCCGCTGGCCTACACCAGCGTCTGCACCGATCAGCTGTGCGACGTGTCCAACGGACTCGACGGCTACGCCAGTCTGGGCGCCGAAGTCATCGGCATCAGCGTGGACAGTCCGTTCGCGCAGGAGGCTTGGGCCAAGAGCAGCAAGATCACCATCCCGCTTGTCTCCGACCTCAACAAGGAAACCGCCAAAGCCTACGACGTTCTCTTCCCAGGCCTCGCCGGCATCGGCGACACCTCCGCCCGCGCCGCGTTCGTCATCGGCAAAGACGGCGTCGTCAAATACGCCGAGCAGACCGCCACCCCGAAGGACCTGCCCAACTCCGCCGCCATCAAGGCCGCCCTCGCCAAGTAATTTTTTGCCCCGCCGCGCCGCTCTTTCCAGTCGGCGCGGTTTTCATTTCAACACTAACAATTCGCAAACCGTCCATCCGTGAGCCTTCCGAACCCGTTCAACACGCTCCAGTCCTTTTCCGCCAATGGAACTTCTCACAAGTTCTATTCCCTGCCTGCGCTCGACGCGGCCGGCTTCAATGTCAAGAAGCTGCCCGTTTCCATCCGCCTCGTGCTGGAGTCGCTCCTGCGCAACGCCGACGGAAAGCGCGTTTCGGAACAGGCCATCCGCGATCTCGCGACCTGGCAGGCCAAGGCCGACCGCACGGAGGAAATCCCCTTCGTCGTTGCCCGCATCGTTCTCCAAGATTTCACCGGCGTTCCTCTCCTTGTTGACCTCGCCGCCATGCGCTCGGCTGTCGCCCGCATCGGCAAGAATCCGAAGATCATCGAGCCTCTCGTGCCCGTGGACCTCGTCGTGGACCACTCCGTGCAGGTTGATTTTGCCGGCTCGTCCGACGCGATGGCGAAGAACCTCGACCTCGAGTTCTCCCGCAACCGCGAGCGTTACCAATTCCTCAAGTGGGGCATGCAGGCCTTCGAAACTTTCAAGGTCGTTCCTCCCGGCATCGGCATCGTCCACCAGGTCAACCTCGAGTATCTCGCCAAAGGCGTGCTCAAGGACACCGCCGGTGTTTACTACCCCGACACCCTCGTCGGCACCGACTCGCACACCACGATGATCAACGGCATCGGCATCGTCGGCTGGGGCGTCGGCGGCATCGAGGCCGAAGCCGGCATGTTGGGCCAGCCCGTGTATTTCCTCACGCCCGACGTCGTCGGCGTTTATCTCACCGGCGCGCTGCGCGAAGGTGTCACCGCGACCGACCTCGCGCTCACCCTCACGCAGATGCTCCGCAAGGCCAAGGTCGTCGGCAAGTTCGTCGAATTCTACGGCCCCGGCGCCGCCGCGCTGCCGGTCGTGGACCGCGCGACCATCGCCAACATGGCTCCCGAATACGGCGCGACCATGGGCTTTTTCCCCATCGACGCCGAGTGCTCCAACTACCTTCGAGCCACCGGTCGCGCCGACGCCGACATCGCCGTTTACGAGGCCTACTACAAGGCCCAAAACCTCTGGGGCATTCCGCAGAAGGGTGAGATCGAGTATTCCACCGATCTTTCGCTCGACCTCTCGACCGTGGTTCCATCCGTTGCCGGCCCGAAGCGTCCGCAGGACCGCATCGAGCTGCCCAAGATGAAACAGGAGTTCGTCACCGCCTTCTCGAAGCCCGTCACCGAGGCCGGCTTCGGCAAAAAGGCCGAGGACTTCTCGACCGTCTCCGCCCAGATCGACGGCCAGAAGCTCGGCCACGGCTCCGTCCTCATCGCCGCCATCACCAGCTGCACCAACACCTCCAACCCGAGCGTCATGCTTGCGGCCGGTCTCGTCGCCAAGAAGGCCGTCGAGAAGGGCCTCACGGTCAACCCGCTCGTCAAGTCCTCGCTCGCCCCCGGCTCCCGCGTAGTCACCGACTACCTCGAAAAGACCGGCCTCGCGCCCTACCTCGACCAGCTCGGTTTCCAGACGGTCGGCTACGGCTGCACGACCTGCATCGGCAACTCCGGCCCGCTTGATCCCAAGATCGAGGAAGCCGTCGTTAAGAACGACCTCGTCGCCGCCTCCGTGCTCTCGGGCAACCGCAATTTCGAGGCCCGCGTCCACCAGAACATCAAGAGCAACTTCCTCATGTCGCCCCCGCTCGTCGTCGCCTTCGCGCTGGCCGGCCGCGTGGATATCGACCTCTCCGTCGAACCGATCGGCAACGGTAAGGACGGCCAGCCGGTTTTCCTGAAAGACCTCTGGCCCACGCTTCAGGAAGTGCGCGACCAGATGTCCGCCGCCCTCAAGCCCGAGGTCTTCCGCAAGCTCTACAGCAACTTCGCGGAGCAGAATCCCAAGTGGAACGAAATCCCATCGACCACGGGGAACGTTTACTCGTTCGACGTCACCTCTACCTACATTCAGGAGCCACCGTTCTTCACCGATTTCTCGCTCACGCCCGGTGCGATCAAGCCCATCACCGGCGCGCGCGCCCTCGGCATCTTCGGCGACTCCGTCACGACCGACCACATCTCGCCCGCCGGCGCCATCAAGAAGAGCGCGCCCGCCGGCAAGTTCCTCCTAGAAAACGGCGTGACCTTCGAGGATTTCAACTCTTACGGCAGCCGCCGCGGCAACGACCGCATCATGACCCGCGGCACCTTTGCCAACGTCCGCATCAAGAACCTGATGCTCGGCGGCAAGGAAGGCGGCAACACCCTCGGGCCCGATGGCGCCGAGACTTCGATCTACGATGCCTCGATCGCCTACCAGAAAGCGGGCGTTCCGCTGATCGTCATCGCCGGCCAGGAATACGGCACCGGCTCGTCCCGCGACTGGGCCGCCAAGGGCACCAACCTCCTCGGCGTCAAGGTCGTCGTCGCCCAGAGTTTCGAGCGCATCCACCGCTCCAACCTCGTCGGCATGGGCGTGCTCCCGCTCCAATTCAAGGAAGGCGTCACGGCGCAGACCCTCAAACTCGACGGCGCCGAGACCTACGACATCGTCGGCCTCGACGGCTCCATCAAGCCGCAGCAGGACCTCACGCTGAAGATCACCCGCAAGGACGGCACGGTGGAAAACGTCTCAGTGCGCTGCCGCATCGATACGCCTATCGAGATCGACTACTACCAGCACGGCGGAATTTTGCCCTACGTGTTGCGCCAGATCATCGCCCGGAATTAATTGCCGGATGCCGGTGCGCCGCGCTCTCCGGGCGCGCCGCACCAAATCCCTTTCAACATGCCCGACGCCGTCAAACCCGCCTTCCTTGTAGATACGCAGTCCGACCCCGTGGCGGTCTGCATTGAAGGCCGCGCCTCGTTCCAGAACAGCGCCTGCCTGCACGATTTTTTCACCGCGATGATCGGGCAGAAACGCCTGCGCTTCGTGTTGGATTTCCAGCAGTGCACGAGCATGGACAGCACTTTCCTCGGCGTGCTTGCGGGGGTCGCCCTTGAGCTGCGCAAACACATCCCGCAAGGCAGCCTGGTGGTCTGCCGCATGGGGCCGCGCAACCTTGAACTGGTCAAGAATCTGGGCCTTCACCGCCTGCTGACCGTCGATACGGGCGAAGTCAACGTGACGCTCAACTCCGGCGCGGCGTCGCTCGATTGCAATCCCGTCCGAAGCGAGCTCGAAAGCGCCCGCCTCGTGCTGGCCGCGCATGAGAATCTGGTCGTCGCCGACGAGGCCAACCGCGCGAAGTTTCAGGACGTGCTCACGTTCCTTAAAAGCCGCGTCGACAATCCCTGAGCGCGCCGGCCCCGGTTTTGGCCGAGAAGACAACAAAACCCGTTTGCGTCGGCGCGCCTTAGCACCTTGGCTTGTTCTCCCATGCCCGCCGTAGCCGCCGCCTCCAAGCCCGCCGACCGTCATTCGCTGCCTGATTCCGCCGGCCATTTTGGCCCCTTTGGCGGCGTCTATGTGCCCGAGACGCTCATGACCGCGTTGCAGGAACTGACGGCCGCCTACGAGCAGGCCAAGGCCGACCCCGCCTACCTCACGCTGCTCCGCCACCATCTGAAGGAGTTCGCCGGCCGCCCGACCGAGCTTTACTTCGCCGAACGTCTCACGGCCCACTGCGGCGGCGCGAAAATCTATTTCAAGCGCGAGGACCTGCTCCACACCGGAGCGCACAAGATCAACAACGCCCTGGGCCAAGTGCTGCTCGCCCTGCGCATGGGCAAGACCCGCATCATCGCGGAAACGGGCGCCGGCCAGCACGGCGTTGCCACCGCCGCCGTGTGCGCGAAGTTCGGCCTGAAGTGCGTGATCTACATGGGCGCGGTGGACATGGAACGCCAGGCGTTGAACGTCTTTCGCATGCGTCTCATGGGTGCCGAGGTGCGCGGCGTCGAGGCCGGCCAGAAGACCCTCAAGGACGCCGTCAACGAGGCGATGCGCGACTGGGTGACCAACGTGCGCGATACCCACTACATCCTCGGCTCCGCGCTCGGCGCGCACCCGTATCCGATGATGGTGCGCGATTTTCACCGCGTGATCGGCCAGGAAACTCGCGAGCAGATTCTCGCCCGCGAAGGCCGCCTTCCCGACGAGATGATCGCCTGCGTCGGCGGCGGCTCCAACGCCATCGGCTTTTTCTTCGACTTCTTGGCGGATACTTCCGTGAAGCTCATCGGCGTCGAAGCCGGCGGACGCGGCATCGTGCGCGGCGAACACGCGGCGCGCTTTGAAGGCGGCAAGCTCGGCGTTCTCCAAGGTTCCAAAACCTACATCCTCCAAAACCCCGATGGCCAGATCGAGCTGACGCACTCCGTGAGCGCCGGTCTCGACTACGCCGCCATCGGCCCCGAGCACGCCTACTACCGTGACACCGGCCGCATCGGCTACGCCTACGCGTGCGACGACGAGGTCATGGAAGTTTTCCAACTCTGCTCGCGCCTCGAAGGCATCCTGCCCGCGTTGGAATCCACTCACGCCATCGTTGAGGGGCTCAAGCGCGCGAAGGCCCTGCCCAAGGACAAGATCGTCCTCATCAACCTCAGCGGTCGCGGGGACAAGGACGTGAACCAAGTCGCAAAGCTGCTAGGCGTTAAACTTTTTTAAACACGCCGCTTTACCCCATGAATTCCATGACCGGCTACGGGCGGGCGGCGGCTTCGCTCGGCAATTATACGCTCACCGTTCAGGTGAGTTCCGTGAATCGGAAGACCCTCGATCTCACCGTGAAGCTGCCCGACTCTTGGGAGGCGTTGGAGGCTCCTGTCGGCGAGCTGGTGCGCAAGTTTGCGCTGCGCGGGAAAGTCCACGTGGATATCGAGCTCACCGGCGACAAAGGCTCGGCTGCGGCAACGTGGGACGAGGCGGCGGCGGCAGATACTTTTAAACGCCTCGCCGCCTTCGCCGCGGCTCAAGACGTGCCATTCACGCCCACTCCGGAATTGCTGCTCCAACTGCTGAACACCCAGCGCAAGGGCAGCGATGTGCCGGATGCGGAACTTTCGCGCGACGTGCTGCTCGCGACGTTGGAGGATGCGTTGCGCGGCTTTGGGGCGATGCGCGCCAGAGAGGGCGAAGCACTTCTCGTGGATTTCATCAAGCGGCTGGAAACGCTTTCGCGCCATGTCGCCATCATTGCCGAGCGGGCGCCGCAGGTGCCGTCTGGTTACCGCGACGCGCTGCACAAGCGTCTTCGCGACGCCGGGCTGGAACTGGACCTGGCCGACGACCGCGTGCTCAAGGAGATTGCGCTGTTTGCCGACCGTTGCGACATCACCGAAGAACTGACGCGCCTGCGCAGCCACTTCGACCAGTTTTCAACACTCTTGAAGGCAAGCGCCGAGGTCGGTCGGAAAGCGGAATTCATCCTCCAGGAAATCGGCCGCGAGATCCACACCATCGGCAGTAAGGCCAATGACCTGACCATCTCCCAAAACGTCATCGAGCTGAAGAACGAGCTTGAGAAAATCCGCGAGCAGATCGCCAACGTGGAGTAAGGCCGGAGTCTGAAAAGGTAGGGACGGACCGCTGGGCCGTCCGGTTGGAGTTTCGCGTGCTTCTGGACATTCGCGGCGGGCCCAGCGGTCCCGCCCTACCTAGGGCAGGCGATGCCCGGTGGACCGAGCCGATCCTCAGTTTTGCGAACTGCGCAGGGAGTAGAGCAGGTAGAAAAAAACACCCACGCAGATGCCTGAGTCGGCTACGTTGAATGTCGGATAAACGTAGCTGCCGAAGTGAAAGTCGAGAAAGTCGATGACGTGTCCGTGGATCAGGCGGTCGAGCAGGTTGCCGACGATGCCGCCGCAAAGGAGGCCAAAGCTGATTTGCACAGGTAAAAGGCGCAGGCCGAGCGAGTGCCGCCAGACGTAGATCGCGCCCAAGGTGAACAAGGACATGGCCGCGAGCAGGCCGCTTTTGCCGGAGAGCATACTCCACGCCGCGCCGGTGTTGCCGACGTGGACAAGGTAGAAAAAACCATCGACGACGGTGATGGCCTGCGGGGGATAATAGGTGCCGAAGGCGAGGTGGCCGCTGACCAGAAGCTTGGTCGCCTGATCGAGCACGAATACGCCCAGTGCGAGAATCCACAGCCAGCGATAAGCGTGGATTCGCTCCCAGCGGGAAACCGTCACCGGGGAGGTGGCGGGCGTGGGTTGCGAGGGCGTGGACACGAGGCGGACGGGAGCCAGGCTCATTCGTCGCCGCCGCCATCGTCACCGCCGCTGCTGATGGTGCCGCCTTCTTCTCCCAGTTCGCCAAAGAGTCCGGCCTGGGTGCGGGAGCGGTGGCGGTTTCTCTCGATGTCCTTCTGCGCCTCGGCCGAGTAACGCGTGAAGGGCACGGCGAGAAGGCGTTCCTTGGCGATGGGCTTCTGGGTGATTTCGCAGAGGCCGTAAGTGCCGGCCTTGATGCGTTTGATGGCGGCTTCGACCTCGGAGAGGGCTTCCTGCTCGGAGGAAACGAGAGAGAGGGCGAAGTCGCGGTCAAAGGTGTCGGTGCCGGCGTCGGCCATGTGCTGGCCGTAGCTGGAGAGGTCGCCGGCGTCTTCTTTGGCGGAGCGTTTCAACGTCTCCTCGGCGTGAGTGTCGATCTGGCCTGTGAGGTGGTTGCGGAGCTCGATGAGGAGCTTGTGGTAGCGGCGGAATTTTTCCGGGATTTCCGAGCTGTCGTCGGCGGAGGGCTGCTTGGCCTTCTTGGGGTTGAAGCCAAGGATGTCGGCGAGGGAAGCCGCCTTGATGTGGTGGGGATGGGCGGGCTTTACGAGCTTGGTGGCGTCGATGTGCTTGCCGGTCTTGGCTGCGGTCTTGGCTGCGGCGGTCTTGGCCTCGGAGTCGTGCTTGGAGCTGGTTTTTGCTATTTCCCGAATCTCGTCGAACGAGAAGGAAATCGGGCGGGCAGGAGCCTTGGCCCGGCTCTTTTCAAGAATTTTGCTGCGCAGGCTGTCGCGAGCGTTGGATTTTGCGGTGGGAGCAGCGGGCTTGGGCACAGTGATGGGAGATACGGGTGCCGGTTTGACGGCTTTTTTAGAGGAAGGAACGGGCGCTTTCACCGCGATTTTAGCGGCGGGAGCGGGCTTTGCCTTGGCGACGGGCTTGGGAGCCGGTTTGGCCTTGGGCTTCGCCTTCGCTTTGGGCGCGGGCTTCGATTTAGGAACGGATTTTTTGACGGGCTTCACGGGTTTCCTCGGAGATTTCTTTAGAGACGGCTTAGCGGGTTTGCTGGCAGTCTTCTTTTTCGGAGCCGGGGTGGGCTTCTTGGTTTTTTTGGCCATTGTGGTATGGGGTTACTAAGAAAATTGATCAGGCGCGGAGCGCCTCGGCGCAGCGCGGGCAGGTGTCGCCGTGTTCGGTCGTTTCGAGGGACGGCACCCAGCGCCAGCAGCGCGGGCAGCGGGCGGAGCCGAGTTCTTCGCCGTGGCGAACGGATACTTCAAAGGTGGGGTTGGTGCCCTCCTGGATGGTCACATGGGAAACAATGAAGAGTTCGGCGAGGAAGTCGCGGTGTTTCTCAAGAATTTTCAGGAGCGGATCGGCGGAAACAACCGAAAGGGTGACGGTGGCGTCGAGCGACTTGCCGAGTTTGCCGGCGGCGCGCAGGGGCTCGATGGTTTCGTTGACTTTGGAGCGGACCTTGAGGAGCGCCGCGATGTCGGCCTCGACTTCGGCGTTGGTCCACGCGGCGTCGGCCACGGGCCAGTCTTGGAGGTGGATCGAGTCGGCGGCGTATTCCGTCTTGGCGGTGGCAAAGGACCAGGCTTCGTCCGCCGTGAAAGTGAGGACGGGGGCGAGGATTTTGACGAGGACGCCGAAGATGTGGTGAATCGCGGTCTGCGAGGAGCGGCGCAACGGGTTGGCGGTGCCAAGCGTGTAGAGACGGTCCTTGAGGATGTCGTGGTAAACGGCCGAGAGGGTCGTGGCGCAGAAGGAGCTCACGGCCTGGATGACGCGGTGATATTCGTAGGCGTCGTAGGCGGCGGTGGCTTCGGCGAGGAGCTTGGCGGTCTGGTGGAGCGCCCAGCGGTCGAGGGTGTCGAGCTGCGCGTAGGGGAGGGCGTCGGTCGCGGGGTTAAAATCCCAGAGGGTCGAGAGCTGATAGCGCAGGGTGTTGCGCAGGTTGCGGTAGCCCTCGGCGGCGTTGTTGAGGATTTTTTCGGAGAGGGTGATGTCCTGCGTGAAATCCTGCGAGGCGATCCAGAAGCGGATGACGTCGGCGCCGTATTGGGCGATGAAGTTGTCGGAGGTCGGGGGCTTTTCGTATTGGCCGGACTTGGAGATTTTCTTGCCGTCTTCGCCGACGATGAAGCCGTGGGTGAGAACGGCTTTGTAGGGCGCTTCGTTGAAGGCGATGATGCTCGTCCAGAGCGAAGACTGGAACCAGCCGCGGTGCTGGTCGGAGCCTTCGAGGTAGAGATCGGCGGGGGCGGAGGTGGCGCCTTGCTGGTTGCGGAGGACGGCGGCGTGGGAGGAGCCGGAGTCGATCCAGACGTCGAGCGTGTCGCGTCCGCAGGTGAGTGCGGCGGGAGCGGGCCAGCCGGCGGGGAGAGTGACGCCGTCGAGGATTTCGGCGGGCGTGGCGTCATACCAGAAGTTGGTGCCACGGGTGGCGATCTTGTTGGCGACGGCGCGGATCACGCCGGCGTCGATGTAGGCGTTTTTGTCGGCGTCGTAGAAGGCAATGATAGGAACGCCCCACGAGCGCTGGCGGCTGATGCACCAGTCGGGACGGGATTCGACGGCACCCGTGATGCGGGCTTCGCCCCAAGTGGGAACCCATTGCACGTTGGCGATGGATTTAAGGGCGGTTTCGCGCGGCGAAGCGGGCGAGAGTGAAGACTGGCGGTCGAGGCCGACGAACCACTGGTCAACGGCGCGGAAGATGATCGGGGTCTTGGAGCGCCAGCAGTGCGGGTAGCTGTGGACGTATTTGGCTTTGGCGAGGAGCGCGCCGGCTCCGGCGAGTTTCTTCAGGACGGAGAGGTTGGCGGGCGAAGGTTTTTTGGCGGCGAGGTCTTCGACGGTTTCGAGCGTGCTGATGCCAACGAGGTCGGCGGGCACTTGGCCGTCTTCGAGGTAGCGGCCGTCGGCGCCGACGGGGCAGTAGATGTCGAGTTTGTAGCGGAGGCCGGTGAGATAGTCTTCCGCGCCGTGGCCGGGCGCGGTGTGGACGGCGCCGGTGCCGCTGTCGGTCGTGACATAGTCGGCGAGGACGACGGGAGACGCGCGGTCGATGAAGGGGTGGCGGGGGGCGAGGCCTTCAAACTGACTACCGGTGCCTGCTGGGGTGAAGGTCGATGATTCGAATTTTGCCGCAGCGGTTACTGCGCCAAATAGGGCAGAGGCGATAAACAAATATTCGGTGCCGGAATCAATTACCCCGTATTCTATATCGGGGTTCAGCGCGATCGCGAGGTTGGCGGGGATCGTCCACGGGGTGGTTGTCCAGATGACAACGGACAACGGCTTGTCGTGTGGTAGGCCGAATTTCACGGCTTCGGCGGCGGGGACGGCGAACTTCACCCAGATGGCGACGGAGGTGTGTTCTTTGTATTCGATCTCAGCTTCGGCGAGGGCGGTCTCGAAGGGGATGCTCCAGTAAACGGGTTTCTTGCTGCGATAAACCAAGCCCTTTTCGACGAAGGACGAGAAGGTGCGGATGATGTCGGCTTCGTAGGCGGGGGCTTTGGTCTTGTATTCGTTCTTCCAGTCGGCGAGGACGCCGAGGCGTTTGAACTGTTTCGTCTGGGTGGCAATCCAGCCTTCGGAAAACGCGTCGCAGAGGGAGCGCATCTCGGCGGTGGTGACCTGCTTGTTCTCGGCCTGGAGGCCGCGCATGACCTTCTGCTCGATGGGGAGGCCGTGGCAGTCCCAGCCGGGGACGTAGGGCGTGCGGTAGCCGCGGAGGGACTTGTAGCGGAGGGTGATGTCCTTGAGCGTCTTGTTGAGCGCGGTGCCGATGTGGACGTCGCCGTTGGTGAAGGGCGGGCCGTCGTGGAGGACGAACGTTTTCCCGGTAGCGGCGTTCTTGCGCTGGATGGCGGCGTAGAGGTCGAGTTTTTCCCAGTGGGTGAGGCGCGAAGGTTCGCGCTTCACAAGATCCGCCCGCATGGGAAAATCGGTTTTAGGGAGCTGGAGGGTGTTTTTCAGGTCTTGCGCCATGCCAAAGAGAAGGCGCGGAGGCTAGGGCGTAACGAGGGCGAGTCAAGGCACCGCGCCGGTAACTTTGCGGAGCGGTGCCACGAGACGTTTGGCCGACGTTTTTAAGGCGCGGCTGGCTTTAACAGAACCACGTAATCGAGCGTTTCACCAGCGAGGGAGATCGTCTCGCCGGGGGCGGCGGGGCGGCTCCAGAGGACGGCGTCGGCGCGGTTCAAGTTGTGGTCGCGCCAGATGACGGGCGTGGAGACGGGTTTGAAGCCGGCGGCGGTGAGGGATTTTTGCAGGGCGGCGGAGGCGGTGTCGACGGCTTCGTCGGCGGGCTTGAGCGTGATCGTGGGATAGGTGCCTTTTGAGAGCAGCACGAAGACGGTCGCGCCGGACGAGGCCGGGTTGAGCTTGAACGAGAGGTCGGTCTTGTGCGCGGGGTCGCTCAGGCGGCGGGTGGCGATCCAGCTTGCGCCGGTGAGTTCGGGCGGGAGGACGTCGAAGGTGTTGTCCGAGGTGCCGTCCACCTCGGTGTAAACGGGGCCCTGAGCCTCGACGGGGCGATCAATGTGGAGGGCGCGGCTCGCGGGGTTTGAGCTGCGGAGATCCTGCACGAGGTCGGAGGCGAGTGCCGCCGCCGGCACGCCGGGCGAGGCGGACTGGTAAACGATCATGCGGTCGTTGTGGCCCTGGCCGTCGCGGACTTCGATGACGTTGCGGCCGGGGGCGAGCGGGGTTTTCCAGAAGAAGACATTGTCCACGCGAATGCCGGGCGTGGTGGTGACGGTGCCGTCCTTGGCCTTGGTGGTTTCGGGTGGGATGGAATAGGCGCCGTTGGCGAGTCGGCCTTGGTTCACGCCGTTGAGGATGAGTTCGAGCGAGGGGGCGTTGGCGTAGGCCTTGATGCCATCGTCAGGGGAGAACTGGCGATAAAAGTGTGAGCTTCCGGTGAGACGAACGACAGGCGATCCGGAGTTGAGGAAAGCCTTGAAGAGGTAGTAGAGATCCTTCGGCTGGCCGGCGAGGGTGAGCAGGCCCTTGGTGTTCCGGTTGTCTTTGAATTTGTTGTTATAGAACTCGCGGAAGGTCCACCACGTGAACATGGGGTGGTTGGCGGCGGCATCGCGGCAGACGGTCTGGAGGCGATACTCGGTGAACATCTCGGCGTATTCCTCGGGTTCAAATTTATCCACGGACCATTTGAAGGTTCCGTAGGGGACGTGGTGCGTGATCCAGTCGCCGCAGCCGGTTTCGGAGACGAAGGCGTTCTTGGGGTTGCCGGGGAATTTCACGATCCTGCCGCCATACCAACCTTCATACGTGTTGTTGGCGATGAAGTCGCAGTTGGTGGGCGAACCGCCGTTGCTGGCGTAGGTGATGAGACGGTTCGGATCACCCTCGGCGCGGATCACGTCGGCGTAACGCGCAACGGTCTCGACGATGGTCTCGTTGCCGGCACTCCAGAAGAGAATCGAGGGGTGGTTCCAATTTTGACGGACCATCTCGCGGGTCTGGAGTTCGCCATCGGGGGTCGGTTTTTGATCATCGGAGGCGTTGCCTTTCCATGATTGGCCGGCGAAGCCGTTTTCCGCCCAGACTCCGATGCCCTGACCGTCGGCGATGTCGTATTCGAGGTGGCTGTGCGGATAATGCGCGAGGCGCACAAAATTGGCGCCGAGATCGTGGATGCCCCTCCATTCGGCGCGGAGGTCGTCGTCGCTCACGGCGTTCCAGGCGTATTCGTTTTGAGCGTGTTTGTTCACGCCACGCAGCTGCACCTCGCGGCCGTTGAGGATTAGTTTGCCGTCGCGCACGGCGATGGTGCGGAAGCCGACGGGATTGGTCACGGCGTCGGAGGGCCTGCCGTTGACGATGAGTTCGGTGCGGACGGAATAGACGTTGGGCTGGCCGAGATCCCAGAGCTTCGGGTTCAAAAGGGATGTGGTGTCGGTGAGCGTGACGGTTTCACCGGAGGGGATGGTTCCAGTGGTCTCGAAGCGCGCACAGATGGATCCGTCGGGGGCGGTCAAAATATGATGGACGAGCACGGATGCCGGAGTGGCGAGCGGGTTGCGCACAAAGGTGCGAACGTCGAGATCGGCGCGGGTGGCGCTGACGATACGAGGCGTGAGATAGACGCCGGAGGAGCCGAGGTCGGGGAAA
>JANYJB010000063.1 GCA_025361935.1 Verrucomicrobiota bacterium | reverse complement strand
CTTCAGCCCTGCTTCGACGGCCCGCCGCTGCCGCCGCCGGCGATGCTGTCGCGCATATTCGTGTCGGCCTGCACGTTCTTCATCTTGTAGTAATCCATGATGCCGAGGTTGCCGGCGCGGAACGCCTCGGCCATCGCGAGCGGCACCTGGGCCTGCGCCTCGACGACCTTCGCCTGCATCTCCTGCACGCGGGCCTTCATTTCCTGCTCGAGCGCCACGGCGGCGGCGCGGCGGATTTCGGCCTGGGCCTGCGCCATGTTTTTGTTGGCCTCGGCCTGCGCTTCCTGAAGCTTGGCGCCCACGTTCTCGCCCACGTCCACGTCGGCGATGTCGATGGAGAGAATCTCGTAGGCCGTGCCCACGTCGAGACCGCGCGCGAGCACGGTCTTGGAAATGCTGTCGGGGGATTCGAGCACGCTCTTGTAGCTCGCGGCCGAGCCAATGGTGGTGACGATGCCCTCGCCCACGCGGGCGATGATCGTCTCTTCCTTCGCTCCACCGACGAAACGCTCCAGATGCGTGCGCACGGTGACGCGGGCCTTCACTTTAACTTGAATGCCGTCCTTCGCCACGCCGTCGATGGTCGTGCGGCCGCTGGCGGGATTGGGGCAGTCGATCACGCGGGGATCGACCGAAGTGCGGACCGCCTCGACCACGGATTTGCCGGAGCCCTTGGTCGCGAGGTCGATGGCGCAGGCGCGGTTCCAGTTAAGCTCGATGCCGGCCTTTTGCGCGGCGATGAGCGCCTGCACGGTGGGAACGACGTTGCCGCCCGCGAGGTAGTGGGCCTCGATGTCGTCGATGGGGATTTCGATGCCGGCCTTCTTGGCGGTGACGCGAGCATCAACGATCAGGCTGAACGGCACCTGCCGCAGCTTCATCGCGAGGAGGTTGAGCATGCCGACGGGCGCGCCCGCCAACATGGCGCGCAGCCACACGCTGAAGAACGAGAAGACAATCGCCGCAACAACGACGGCGAAGACGACGATGATGATAAAAACAATATTTCCAGGACTCATAATTTTGTGACGGTTAGTGAAAAGTTTTGCGCGCCCGTGATTTTAAGCCGCGCGCCGCGCTCGACATGACCGTCGAGGGACAGCGCCTCATGGCGGCGTCCGTCGACCTCGACCTGCCCCGTCGGCATGAGCGGGGTGAGCGCGACGCATTCGCGACCGGTGAGCGAAGAGGTGTCGGCGGCGGGCGCCTGGCTGGTGCCGTGCACCGCGGCATGCAGGAAAAAGCGTTTCCCGAACGCCGTCTTGGGCAGGAGGCCGTATTCGACATAGAGGGCTATGCCGAGAAGAGCCGCGCCGATGACAAACGCCACCAGCCCGCCGCCGACACCGTAAAGATTAAACGCCTGCGAAGTGCCCGCGAGCATGGCCATGACGCCGACCGCACTCATGATAAAGCCCGGCACGAACAGATCGAGCACGAGCAGCACGGTGCCGAGAACAAACAGAAGTAGGATGGTAGTCATGGGAAGACTGGCTTGTTCGGAAAGGACGGAAGGTTCTCACTCAGCCCTAAAACTCACAAGCGTTAACCGGTTGGAAATCCGGTCGGCGTTTCCATATCTTCCGAACTCAACGGAAAAACTTTACGCACGCCACCCCCCGTCACTTACTAACAGTCCACATGGAAAAAGTCCCTTATCTCGGGCAGACGCTCACACGCTGGCAGGTCGGCAACTCGACCTTTCTCGCCATGCCCGAGCGAGGCGCCCGCCTGATGAACTGGCACCTCACGCTCGGAGACGGCTCAGTGCGCGACATCGTTTATTGGCCGGAACTCAAGACACTCGACGATTTCCACAAGGTCCGCGGCGGCAACCCGATCCTATTCCCGTTCAACGCCCGCACCTTCGACCGCGGCGAACTCGGCTTCTGGAACGACCCCGCGGGCGGACGTCGCCCCATGCCGATGCACGGCTTCGCGAGGCAAGGCGCGTTCAAAATCACCCAGATGAACCCCCGCGGCTTCAATGCCGTGCTCGTGCCCGACGCCGAGGCTCAGGCAGCCTACCCGTTCAATTACGAGTTCACCGTGGCCTACCGTTTTTCCGAACTCGGGCTCGCATGCGAATTCACCCTCCGGAATTTCGACTCCCTGCCCATCCCCTGGAGCGCAGGACACCATTTTTATTTTACCGTGCCCTGGAGAGAGGGACTCACGCGGGCCGATTACGCGATCCGCATCCCGTCCACCCGCACGCTCCGTCAGGATGCCACCGGCCAGCTTGTGACTGGCCCCGCGCTCAAACCAGAGGAACCGCTTAACAACAAAGCCCTCGTGGACACGTTTCACCTCGGTTTGAAAAGCAACACCGTGATGTTCGGCCCCACCGGTGCCCCCGGTCATGTCGCCGTGCGCAACGGCACCGCCGCCTCCCCCCCGCCCGAGGCGACATTTGTCACTTGGAGCCCCGACGACACGGCGCCCTATTATTGCGTGGAGCCTTGGATGGGGCCGCCCAACGCCCCGGAAACAAAGATCGGCCTGCATTGGGTGCAGCCCGGACAGTCGCAAAGCTTCGTGATTGAGGTCGCCGTGAAGTAAAATCCTCAAACCACCACAATGATGCTCACATTGTTCGCATTCTTGGGAGGCTTCGGCGGCGGCGAGATCATGCTGGTTTTGATCGTGGTGCTGATTCTCTTTGGCGGCGAGCGTATGCCTGAGCTCGCCCGCGGCATCGGCAAAACCATCCGCGAATTAAAAAAAGCGACCTCTGGCGTTGAAGACGAACTCAAGCGCGTCCTCGCCGAACCGCCCCCGCCCAGCCGTCACGCGATCAAGCCAATGGACCCGGAAATAGCCGCTTTACCGCCCTCGCCCGCCCTGCCGCCAACGCAGGAACCGCCGCCCGAGACACTGCCGCGCGTTTAAATCGGCCTCGTTTGCGAATGGTCAAAAATTGACCACGATAACAGCCATGATTTCTCCCAAGACCACCCGGTCGCGCGTCGTCCCCGAGCGGACCGTGCTCTTCACGTTGGCCGCCGTGCAGTTCACCCACATCATGGATTTTATGATCATGATGCCGCTGGGCGCGAGTCTCATGCGCGTATTCGGAATATCTCCGGCGCAATTCAGCCATCTGGTCGCAGCCTACGGTTTGGCCGCGGCCGTATCCGGTTTTCTCGGTGGATTTTTTATAGACCGGCTCGACCGTAAAAAAACCCTGCTGGCCCTCTACGCCGGCTTCGGAATCGCGACTCTGGGCTGCGCCCTCGCGCCCGATTACCACTGGCTCTTGATCGCCCGTCTGGCCGCCGGGGCGTTCGGCGGCGTTGCCGGTTCGCTGGTCATGGCAACCGTGGGCGACGTCGTGCCGCCGGCGCGGCGCGGCTATGGCATGGGCATGGTGATGACCGCCTTCCCCATCGCCTCGGTGGTCGGCATTCCGGTCGGTCTTTTTCTGGCCAACGCCTTTCAGTGGCACGCGCCTTTTGTGCTGCTTGCCGGATTAAGCGTGCCGATCTGGCTGGTCGCCTCGCGGTTTCTACCCGCCATGCCGCCATCGCCGGTCCGCACGCATCCGGGACGTCAGATGTGGGAAATCCTTACCCACCCCATCCACGGACGAGGTTTCCTGCTCACGGCCGCGCTCGTATTTGCAGGCGCCTCCGTCATCCCGTTCCTATCAGCCTCGCTCGTTGCTAACACTGGCTTGAGCGAACCGCACCTGTTCTACGTTTACCTGTGCGGCGGCTTGGCGACGCTAGTCACAACACCGATTCTCGGCCGTCTTTCGGACCGTCATGACAAACTGCATGTCCTCGCCTGGGTCACCGCAGGAGCCATCGTGGCTGTGACTATGCTCACACGCCTCGGCACCACGCCGATCGCCGCAACTCTCACGCTTACCTCGCTGTTTTTCATCACCATGTCCGGCCGTTTCACGCCGACAATGGCCATGATCACCAACTCGGTCGAAGCGCGCTACCGAGGCGGTTTCATGAGCGTGAATTCCGCCGTCCAGCAGGCATCCAGTGGCATCGCCAACCTGATATCCGGCCTGCTCGTCACACGCGCCGCCTCCGGACGCTTGGCCGGCTACGAACGCGTCAGCTATCTCGCGACCAGCGCGTTTGCGCTCACCCTTTTGCTTGCGTGGTGGCTGCGCGCCGCCGCCCCGCACGCCGCGAAACCCGGCCACCCGGGAGGCATGGCCATGGCGGTCGTGGCGGATTGATCTCCACGCAACCCTTTGCGGTTGCCCGTGTCATACGATGGGATTAACTTTTCCACACTATGATCGATGTCATCAAAAAAACCCTCCTCGCCGGCGTCGGCGCCGCCGTCATCACCAAGGGAAAAGTCGAGGACGCCCTCGGCGACTACGTTAAGCAGGGCAAGGTCAAGGCCGACGACGCCCGCATCATCGCCGAAAAAATCGCCGAACAAGGCCGCAAGGAATTCGACGAGATGAGCCAGACCCTCGGTGCCAAAATCAAGGAGTTCACCCACCACTCCAACGCCGAGACCAAGGCCCACATCGCCGCCCTCGAAGAGCGCATCCGCGTCCTCGAAAGCAAACTCGCCCATCCCCCCACCCGCTCCGGCGAGCCGTGAGACCGTTCGATTTCCTCAGCAACGCCGTCCGCGCGAAGGACATCTTCACGGTCCTCGCGAAACACGGCTTTGCAAACCTGCTCAACCAGATCGACCCGCAGGGCGGCTGGTGGCAGCGCCTCGTTCCCCAGCCCAAGGAAAACCGCACCCTCTGGGAGCGCACGCGACTGGCCATGGAGGAACTCGGCCCCACCTTCGTGAAGGCCGGCCAGCTCATGAGCATGCGGCCCGACGCCTTCCCGCACGCGCTCATCTACGAGCTGCGCAAACTGCAAAACTCCGTCCGCCCGCTGCCCTTCTCCGAGATGCGCGCTGTGCTCATGGAGGAACTCCCCGCCGACATCTCACAGTCGTTCGCCGAGTTCAGCGAAACCCCCATCGCCAGCGCCTCGCTCGCCCAGGTTTATTTTGCCAAACTCCACGACGGTCGTGAAGTCGCCGTCAAGATCCAGCGCCCCGACCTGCGCAAAACCGTCGAGGCCGACCTCGACCTGCTCACCTGGTTCGCCCACCAAATCCACCAGCGAGTCGCCGCCCTCCAGCCCTACGATCTCCCCGCCGTCGTCGAAGAGGTGAAGGTCAACCTCCTCCGCGAACTCGATTTCCGCCACGAAGCCCGCAACCAGCAGTATTTCAACGCCCTCAACCCCCACCCCGACCGCGTCTTCGCGCCCTACGTCGTGGACGAGTTGTCCAGCGAACGCGTGCTCGTCATGGAGCGCGTCACCGGCGCGCCCGTCGGCTCCTCCAGACTTTCCCCCGCCGAAAGCAAACGCATCGCCGCCAACGGCGCCACCTCGCTTGTTCATCAGGTGCTCATCGCCGGCTTTTTCCACGCCGACCCCCACGCCGGCAACGTCCTCGTGACCACCGACGGTCGCCTCTGCTTCCTCGACTGGGGCATGGCCGGCAACCTCACGCGCCGCATGCGCCTCGGCCTCGCCGACCTCTTCCTCGCCGCCGTCGATCAGGACGCCGAGCGCATCGTGCAGATCGCCGCCGACCTCGGCAGCCCCAGCGGACGCGCCGACCTCCGCGCCATGGAGCGCGACGTCACCCTCGCCCTGCGCGAGGATTTCAACCGCGCCATCGGCCGCATCCAGCTCGGCCGCGCGATGCTCAAGCTCCTCTTCATCTTCGGCCAGAACGGCATCAACATCACCCGCGACTACTCGCTCATGGCGAAAGCCCTTCTCTCCATCGAAGAAGTGTCGCGCACCCTCGACCCCGAGTTCGACCTGCGCACCGTCGCCCGCCCCGTTTTCCTCGAATTGCAACGCGACCGCACCGGCCCCCGCGCGATGATACGCGAAAGCCGTTCGCTCCTCCGCTCCCTGCTGGCCGGCGCGCGCGAGTTGCCCGGCGACATCTTCCGCATCATCCGCCGCATCGAACACGACGACCTCACGATCAAGTTCCAGCACAAGGGACTGGAACAACTCGACGATGCGGTCACCTCGGCCGCCAACCGCATCACGCTGGGCGTCATCATCGGTTCGCTCATCATGGGCTCCTCGCTCATCATCCACACCAACGTGGGCCCCTACCTCTTTGGCTATCCCGCCCTCGGCATGGTCGGCTACATGCTCTCCGCCCTCCTCGGCTTCTACGTCATTTTCGACATCTTCCGCCACGGCCGGCACAAGTAATTGAAACCTCCGAGAGCTTGCCCCGGCCCCACCTCGGCGCATCGTGTCCGCTGATGTCCTCCGCCGCCACCGCATCCTCCGCCGCCACGGCTGCACCGCGTCCGCTCACGCGGCCGGAGCTGCTCGCGCCCGCCGGCGACTGGGACTGCGTGCGCGCCGCCGTCGAGAATGGCGCCGACGCCGTCTACTTCGGCCTCGAACGCTTCAACGCCCGCATGAGGGCGAAGAACTTCACCCTCGCCGATCTCCCCGCGCTCATGGAGTTCCTCCACCGGCGCGGCGTGCGCGGCTACGTCACCTTCAACATCCTCGTCTTCACGCCCGAACTGCCCGACGCCGAGGAATTCCTCCGCGCCATCATCGCCGCCGGCGTGGACGCCGCCATCGTCCAGGACATCGGCATCTGCCGCCTCATCCGCCGCCTCTCTCCCGATTTTCCGATTCACGGCTCCACGCAGATGAGCGTGACCAGCACCGCCGGCGTCGAGTTTGCCCGCGACCTCGGTGCCGAACTCGTCGTCCTCGCCCGCGAAAACTCCATCGCCGAAATCGAGGCCATGCAGGCCGCTCAAAAGGACAACCCGCTCCCCCTCGAAGTCTTCGTCCACGGCGCCCTCTGCGTTGCCTACTCCGGCCAGTGCCTCACCAGCGAATCCCTCGGCGGACGCTCCGCCAACCGCGGCGAATGCGCCCAGGCATGCCGCCTCCCCTACGAACTCGTCTCCGACGGCGCGAAAGTCGATCTCGGCGACCGCAAATATCTCCTCAGTCCGCAAGACCTCACCGGCCTCGACGTCCTCCCCGAACTCGTTCGCGCCGGCGTCGCCTCCCTCAAAATCGAAGGCCGGCTCAAATCCCCCGAATACGTCGCCAGCATCACCCGCGTCTATCGCCAGGCCCTCGACAAAATCTTCGCCGAAGCCGCCGCTCAAAGTAACCCAATAGGTTACTTTGACCCCACCCGCGCCCGCTACGAACTCTCGATGACGTTCTCGCGCGGCCTCTACACCGGCTGGTTTCGCGGCATCCAGAACCAAGAACTCGCCCACGGCCGCTTCGGCACCAAACGCGGCGTGCTCCTCGGCGTGGTCACCCGCGTCGGCGACGACCATGTCGCCCTCCGCCTCGAATCCGCCCTGAAGCCCGGCGACGGCGTCGTCTTTGACGCGGGCAACCACGCCGCCGGCGAGGAAGGTGGCCGCGTTTACCAGGTCGAACCGCAACGCTCCGGCGAAACCATCCTCCGCTTCGGCCACGGAGACCTCAACTTCCGCCGCATCAAGCCGGGCAACCTCCTCTGGAAAAACAACGACCCTGCGCTCGACCGCGAACTCCGCGCCACCTACGAAGGCGAAAAAATCCGCTTCACCCGCCCCGTTACCATCGAAGTCCACGGCCGCACCGGCACGCCGCTCACGCTGATCCTCGCCGATGGCGAAGGCCACGTCGTGCAGATGGATTCGCAAGTCGCCCTCGCCGCCGCGCAAAACCAGCCGCTCACCGTCGAACGCCTTGGCGACCAACTCGGCCGCCTCGGCGGCACGCCGTTCAAACTTCAATCGCTCACGTCGCACTTGGAAGGCGCGGTCATGCTGCCCATGAGCGAGCTCAACCGCCTGCGCCGCGACGCCGCCACCGAGCTCGACCGCCTCCGCGCCCAGCCCAAGCGCTGGACACTGCTGGAAGGTAGGGACGGACCGCTGGGCCGTCCGTCGAATCACCCCGGAGATACGTCCGCCCAACCGGCGGGCCCAGCGGTCCCGCCCTACCCGCAAGCCGCCCCCGAACTCATCCTCGTCGTCCGCAGCCTGGAACAACTCGACGCCGCCCTGAGCACCAACACCGTTCGCACCGTTTACTGCGAATTCGAAAACCCCAAGCACTACCGCGACGCCGTCCAACGCTTCCGCGCTTGGCAAGCTGCCGCCGACGCAAATCCGAAATCCGGAATCCTAAATCCAAAATCTTCATCCATCTGGGTCGCCCCCCCACGCATTTTCAAATCCGGCGAAGAGTGGATTCTCAAACAGGTGCGCTCCTCCGAGGCCGACGGCTACCTCGTGCGCAACCACGCGCACCTGCGTTTCTTCAAAGACGACCGTAAACGCGGCGACTTTTCCCTCAACGTCGCCAATCCGCTCACCGCCGATTACTTCATCAACGATTACGGCCTGGAGCGCGTCACCGCCAGCTACGACCTCAACGTCGGACAGGTCGAAGCGCTCATCCAAGCCGCGCCGGGCGCGTGGTTCGACCTCACGATTCACCAGCACATGCCCATGTTTCACATGGAGCACTGCGTGTTCTGCGCGTTTCTCTCGAAAGGCAAAGACTACCACGACTGCGGACGCCCCTGCGACAAACACACCGTCGCCCTCCGCGACCGCGTCGGCGCCGAGCTTCCGCTCAAAGCCGACGCCGGCTGCCGCAACACCGTTTACAACAACCGCGCCCAAACCGGCGCGGAATACCTCGAACGCTTCGTAGCCCTCGGCGCGCGAAACTTCCGCGTCGAGTTCGTCAACGAGTCCGCCGCCGAAGTCGTCCGCACGATCACCAGCTACCAAAAACTCCTGAGCGGCGAAATCAGCGGCGCCGACCTCTGGCGCGAATTGAAGCTCATCAACCAGCTCGGCGTCACTCGCGGCCAGATGGAAGCCACCCCGCAGGTGATCTTTAAAAAGACCTAACAGGACTTTAGATCGAACGTGGGAGCGCATTTATGCGCGATTTGTAAGCCACAAGTCGGCCATCGCGCATAAATGCGCTCCTACTCCGGAAAGCCTTCAGCTCTTGGAACCGCCGCGAACGGCCATACCCAGACCAGCCGCCGCGACCACCACGCCGCCGATGATGTAATAGTAATGCTCGGGGATACGCGCGCCGCCATCGACCTTGTTGGCTACATCCGCACTTACTTCCGCCACGCCGCCCACCAAGGAGTCTTTGCGCGCGGCACCCTTGAAGATGAGAACGCCGCCGACGGCGATGATGATGATACCGATAATTTTATTCATAACTGGGATTGAAGAGATAATCTCAACAAGAGCAAATCAGGCAATCGACTCGCACCGCCCATTGCGGCTGCTTAATTGCCCTGAAACCAAAGCGGGGCCGCCGGTAAAGGCGACCCCGCTAGGTCCAGCTTCAACTAACAACCCCGGAAGTCGCACCTCCGGGAAGTCTAAAACGAACACCAAAACCTAACACCAATCACCCCCCCGATAGACTGGCACCAGCCGCCAAGGTTCCACCGGCATCAAAAAATTCCTGCCATCCGCAATATCCCAGCCTACGCCCCTGCAATGAGAGCGATTTACGCAAAAATTATTCTAGTGTCGAGTTGAGCGCCAGAATCCATCTAAAGCTCTTCTCATCATTTTATGGATATTCCCGCAGCCCTCACCACCCAGAAGCCCAAACCGGCCGCCTCCACAACTGCGGGAGCGAATCATCAGGACCTTGAAATCAAGGATGCACACCTGATTTTCAGCTCCGTCTGGACGGCGCTCGAAGCCGAACTAGGCCGGCCCGCTCTTCGTTTCCCCAAGGAAATCATCCTCCTCGGCGGTGCGCCCGGCTCTGGCAAAGGCACCAACACCGACTTTATCCTGAAAGCCCGCGGCCTTACCTGCGAACCCATCGTCGTCAGCGCGCTGCTCGCCACTCCGGAAGCCAAACGCATCAAGGACTCCGGCGGCATGGTCGGCGACCGCGAGGTCATCAGCCTGCTATTCCGCCGCCTGCTCGAACCCCAGTTCCGCGACGGCGTCATCCTCGACGGCTTCCCCCGCACCAAGGTTCAGGTCGAATGCCTCAAACTCCTCGTCGAAAAAATCCAGGGCCTGCGTCGCGAATTCTACCACACGCCGCTCGGCATCCATTTTCGTCAGACGACCATCCACATCATGGTGCTCTTTGTGGACGAGCACACCTCGGTCGAGCGCCAGCTCTACCGCGGCAAAGAAGTCAAAACTCACAACGACGAAGTCCGCCGCACCGGCGTCGGCGAACTCCTCGAGGAACGCGCCACCGACTACGACGCCGCCCTCGCAAAACGCCGTTACTTGGTTTTCAAGGAGCAGACTTGGGATGCGCTCCAGTCGCTTAAAGAGCGTTTCCATTATCATTTCATCAACGCCCAAGGCGACATTCGCGAGGTCGAGCAGAACATCATCAAGGAGCTCCAATACCAGAGCACCCTTGAGCTCGACTCCCGCACCCACGACATCCTGCGCGTCGTGCCCGTCGCCAGCGAGATCGTCATCCACGCCCGTCAGGAGATGGTAAAACGCCTCGACGCCTACGCCTTTGAACACGCCGATCTCTTCGCCCGCGTGGTCGGCTTCATCGACAAAAAGGTCGTCCCCATCGTGCTCCGCCATGCGATCACCGGCGTCGCCCTCGTCAACACCGAGGACGCCATCCTCGACGATCCGCTCGCGCTGGCCATGTTGATCGACGTCTTCTCCGAGCGCGGTTACCACGCCGCCGTCGATCTGCACCGCATCGAGATCCCGGAATCTTTTGATCTGAAGACCGGCCAGATTCGGTGTCGCACGAAGAAAGTCTTCCGCATCCAGATCCGCTTCAGCGGCTCGGAAATCCGCCGCGGCAACTAACGCGCAAACCGCGTCGCCGCCACCTCGCGGTCAAAGGGAATCCCTTCCGTGAGGTGGTTGAACCATTGGTGCGCGAGCCAAGGAGCCAGCAACGCGCCCTTGGAGCCGAGCGCATTGAAGACGCCCAGCCTCGGCTCGCGAGGATTTCGCCCCACGACCGGATAACGATCCGGCGAAGTCACCCGCACGCCCGCTTCCTGCGCCGTAACGGAAAACCCCCGTCCGTCCAGCAACCGCGACGCGCTCAGTATCAGCTCATCCCTCGCCACCGATGCCGCTGACTCCGCGCCCTCGCGCGCATACGTGGCACCCACCTTCGCCACGCCCGCCGCCGTCGGCAGCACCCAGTGTCCGCGATTCAAAATCACCTCCGGCGCCAACCCGCCGACCGCCAGCGTGAGGATTTCCCCGGTCGCTCGCGCGCAACCCACGCCGCCCCACGCCAACCCGCCGCAGTCATTCGCACCCGTGCAGAGAATCACCACGTCATATCGCCCCAGCGCCGCCGTGAGATCGACCCGCTCCTCACGCAGACGTCCGTCCGCCCGCCACCGCGCACGCGCCGCCGCGATGAGCGCCGCCGTGTCCACGCGCGCCGCACCCTCGATCCAGAACCCGTCGGCATCCGCCTCGCCCGCATAAGGTGCCAGTTCACCTGTCGCGCTTTTTTCGGCAAACACCCGCCGCTCTCGGTCGTCGTTGAAAAACCGCCGCACCCGCATCGCCCGCACGAGCGGCACGCCCCACTCCGCCTCCATCGCGCGGTAAACCTCCAGCGCGCGCGGCAGCAGCGCGTCCACGCCGCGGCTCTTCACGATGCGCTGCCCCGTGATCGGATTGATGATGCCCGCGCCCACCCGCGACGCCGCGCCGGCGTGGCCCGAATCAGCGATTTCAAAAGCAATGCCCGCCCGCTCAAACGTCCACCCGAGCACCGTCCCTGCGAGCCCCTGGCCGACGATTAGAATGGGAGCGGACATGATGCGGCTTATCGGCAGCCGCAGCCGCCGCCTTGGTGGGCGTGACCGTGTTCCAGTTCGTCTGCGCTGGCACTGCGAACGTCAATCAACTCGACATCAAACACCAGATCCACTCCGGCGAGCGGATGATTGGCATCAAGCACGACCTCGTCGCCCTCGACATCCACCACGGTGACGATGGGAGCGAAAGCGTCCTCGCCCGCCTTGAATTGATCACCCGGCTTCAGATCGCCTTCGACGGGCAGCAACGCCTTGAGCACGCGCTGGACCTGCGTGTCGTCGCGCTCGCCGTAGGCCTTGGCCGCCGGCACCTCGACGCATTGTTTCACGCCTGAAGCCACGCCGCGCAACGCCTCATCAAGCCCGTCGATGATCTGCCCCGCACCTTCGAGATAACTGATCGGCTGGCCACCCGCCGACGTATCCAGCATGCGTCCCTGCGGATCGCGCAACGTATAATGAAAGGTAACGACGTTTCGGCTCATGAATCAAACCATCCCAAACCCGCCCCGCCCCGCGCAAGGGCGAAAGCGGACTCACCGCTCCGTCCGCACCACACGCGTATCACAAACGTAGTCGTGCACGCCGCGTTTTTCATCGTCAAACGCCACTACGAGATAACTCAGCCCAAGCGTGAAGGTGTTCAGCCCCAGCGCAAAATATCGTCCGACGATCCGGCCGACGGAAAGCGGCGAACCATCCCTGCGGCAGATTGTTAGCCCCAAGGCCAGCTTTCCCGGCGTCGCCGAGTATTTGCGCAGGAAAAAACAGTCGTAGACCACGCCGAGTATCAGGCTGATCCCCACCGCGGTGCCAATAAAACCGAGCATCGCGATCGCCTGCTCCGGCGTTGGTTGATGCCCCCTGAGCTTTTCTAGCATCTTGATGGTTTCGCCAAAAAACAGCGCGCCGACCACGCCGATGATAAGCTGTCCGGCAAACCACAAAATCACCGTGTCTATTAACCGCGCAGCAAACCTCCGCCAAAATCCAGCATAAAGCATCACCCCCTCGGGCAGATCCGAATCCAAGAGCGGCACATGGCACGCATCGACAAAAGTATCCGGCAAGGACGGAAAGATCGGAGCCACCGGGGCGACCGCCGCCGGATCTGCGGCCAGCACGTCGGCCAAAGATTGCCAGTCGGCCATCGGCTTGCGCCAGACGAGCGAGTTTGGGGTGATCACGCCGCTCTGCACCAACCGCTCGAACTCGGCCTGGTTGACCGGTCCCTTACGCTCCCCGTTGATTGCATAATACCATTGCATACGTGAGTCGTGTTCAACCGTCCTCCCCTCCGCTGGCAACGAAATTGCGACCGACCCCGACCGGCCTTGCCCAGCGTTCGCCTGACGGCTTGGCTTGCCCCCATCATGTTGCTGCGTTTTTTAACGGTTTTCGTCTCAGCCACCCTGCTATTCACCGGCTGCCATAAACGCGAGACGCCTGCCGAAGTCGGCGTGCGCACCCGCACACTTCTCGTGGGCAACGGTGCCGAGCCGCGCGACCTCGACCCGCACGTGGACGTCGCCTACACCGACTACAACATCCTCGTCGCACTCTTCGAGGGCCTCACCGTGATTGACGAGGCCACCTCGAAGCCGCTCCCCGGCATGGCCGAGCGATGGGACATCTCGCCCGACGGCCTTGTTTACACCTTCCATCTCCGCGCCGACGCCGCTTGGTCCGACGGCACCGCGCTCACCGCGCAGGATTTTGTGTTTTCGTTCGAGCGCATCCTGTCGCCGGCATTCGCCGCAGAATACGCCAACATGCTTTTCGCCCTCAAAAACGCCGAGGCCTACAACGCGGGCAAGCTCGCCGATTTCGCCCAAGTCGGCGCGAAGGCCCTCGACGCGCGCACCCTGCAACTCACGTTGGAACGCCCCTGCTCCTATCTCCTCTCCCTCGCCGCGCACCAGACTTGGATGCCCGTCCCGCAGGCCGTGATCCTGAAATTCGGCAAGGCTCACGAACGCGGCACCCGCTGGACCCGTCCCGAAAACTTCGTCGGCAACGGCCCTTTCACACTCGAAGAATGGTCGCCCGACCAGCGCCTCATCGTTAAGAAAAACCCTCGTCACCACGACGCCGCGACCAACCGGCTCGAACGCATCATCTTTTACCCCGTCGCCGATCTCGCCGTGGATGAAAATAGTTTTCGCGCCGGTCAGATCCACATCACCTACGACGTGCTGCCCGACCGTCTCGACGCCTGGCGCCGCGAAGCCCCCGGCAAACTCCGCGTGGATGCGTTTCTCGAAACGTTCTTCCTGCGCTTCAACGTCACCCGCGCACCTTTCACCGACAAACGCGTGCGCCAAGCCCTCGCCCGCGCCATCGACCGCGAGGCGCTCGCCCGCTCCGTCATGCGCGGCAGCCGCCTGCCCGCCCACAGCCTCGTCCCGCCCAACACCGCCGGCTACACCTCCACCGCGAGTTCGCCCACGGATTTTGACGCCGCCCGCCGCCTGCTCGCCGAGGCCGGCTATCCCGGCGGCAAGGGCTTCCCCAAAGTCGAAGTCAAAATGAACGCCGACCCCGTCAACACGAAGATCTTCGAGGCAGTCCAGCAGATGTGGCGCAAGGAACTCGGCATCGACGTCGCTCTCACCACCGAGGAATACCGCGTCTATATCGACAGCATGCAGTCGCTATCCTTTGACATGCTCCGCTCCCGCTGGGTCGGCGATTACAACGACCCCACCACGTTCACCGACCTCTTCACCTCCACAAGCGGCAACAACAACACCGGCTGGAAAAACCCCGCCTACGACCGCCTCGTCGCCGACGCCGCCAACGAGCAGGACACCGCCCGCCGCTTCGCCCTCCTCCAACAAGCCGAGGCTCTCCTGCTCGACGACGCCCCGATCGCCCCGATTTTTTACGGTGCCCGCACTTACCTCATACGCCCCGAAGTAAAGGGCTGGATTCCCTCGTTGCTCGGGGTTCACCGCTATCAAACCATTAGTTTGGAGCGATAAGCCTATTTTCCCATCCATGAATCAAACTCACACCTTGGCACACAATCTGCGACTTGCCTTGTGCTGCGCCGGACGGCCGCGTAAGCATTTTTGCATGCGTTCCATAGCCTCAATCCTGTTTTTCCTTACCCTCGGAGTCACCGCGTCCAGCGCCGCCGATATTAAAATCGTGCGCGTCATGCCCGACTACCAGACGGCCGACTCCTTCGTGCGCATCTCCGAGTATTTTAACAGCAAAGAAAACACCGGCGGCGCGACCATTCTCCGCACCCAGCCCGCCCATCGCGAAGGCTACTACTTTCTCGTCCGCGTCAAAACCACCGCTGCCATCGAAGTCGCCTGGGTCGAGGCTCAGGTCATCACCCCCACCTCGCCGGAGCCACGCACCGACAGCTTCGCCATCTCCCTGCCCAAGGCCGGCAGCCAAGTGATCAAAATCGGCCTCACCGGCACCGACTGGCCGTCTCCCAAGGCCGTCCCCGTGGCATGGAAACTCCGCCTGCTCGCCGCCGACGGTAAAGAACTGGCCACAGAACAAAGTTTCCTCTGGTCAAAACCTCCCGGTCCCGCCATCGCGGCGAAGTGACCTACTCCGTCCACTCTCATGCCCGATCTATTCGCGAACTACGAACACGGCCGCTTTTATGACGAGATGTTTGCCGCTCCCGGCAAACCGCGTCCCCACTACCGGCGTTTGCATGAGCGATTCGGCCTCATGGAAAACATGGGCGACCTGCTGGACCGCCAGCGCACCGCCGACCAGACCTTCATCGACCGCGGCGTCACGTTCACCGTATATTCGGACACCGCCGGCACGGAGAAGATTTTCCCCTTCGACCTGATTCCCCGCATCGTGCCCTCGCACGAATGGGCGCACCTCGAAAAAGGCCTGACCCAGCGCATGACCGCGCTGAACCTCTTCCTGAAGGACATCTACACCGACCAGCGCATCCTCAAGGAAGGTGTCGTCCCCCGCGAGATGGTCGAGACCTCGAAGGACTTCCGCCCCGAGATGCTCGGCTGCAAAATCGCCCGCGACCTCTACGTCCACATCAACGGCTCCGACCTCATCCGCGACGAGGAAGGCGTTTACCGCGTGCTCGAAGACAATCTCCGCACTCCCTCCGGTGTCAGCTACATGCTGGAAAACCGCCAGGTCATGAAGCGAGTGTTCCCCAACATGGTGCGCGACTACCGCGTCCGCCCGATCGAGACCTACACCAGTGACCTGCTCAACCTGCTCCTCCACCTCGCCCCCGAGCACGTTCCCGAGCCCACCGTCGTCCTGCTCACGCCCGGCGTTTACAACTCCGCCTACTTTGAACACAGCTTCCTCGCCCGCCAGATGGGCATCGAGATCGTCGAAGGCAGCGACCTCCTCGTCGAAAACGACAAAGTTTACATGCGCCGCACCGACGGCCTCGCCCCCGTCCACGTCATTTACCGTCGCATCGACGACAGCTTCCTCGACCCCACCGTTTTCAACAAAGACTCGCTCCTCGGCGTCCCCGGCCTCGTGAACGCCTACCGCAAGGGCAACGTCGCCCTCTGCAACCCCATCGGCACAGGCGTCGCCGACGACAAGGCCCTCTACTACTACGTTCCGAAGATCATCAAGTTTTACCTCGGCGAAGACCCCATCCTGCCGAACGTGGACACCTACCTCTCCGGCAACGCCACCGACCTCAAGTTCATCCTCGAAAACCTCCCCAAGCTCGTCGTCAAAAGCGTCAACGAAGCCGGCGGCTACGGCATGTTGGTCGGACCGCACTCCACGCAGGCGCAGATCGAGGAATTCCGCGCCAAGATCCTCGGCAACCCCCGCAACTTTATCGCCCAGCCCACCATCGGCCTCTCCCGCGCCCCCAGCGTGTGCGAGAACACCACGATCGAAGGCCGCCACATTGACCTGCGCCCCTACATCCTCAACGGCGAGACCATCAAGATCGCCCCCGGCGGCCTCACCCGCGTAGCCCTCCGCAAGGGCTCCCTCGTCGTCAACTCCTCCCAAGGCGGCGGCTCCAAGGACACCTGGGTCCTCAACGACGACATCACCAACCCGCCCGTGCCCGTGCCGGAAAAAATCATCGTCTAACCATGCTCTCCCGCGTCGCAAATCTTGTTTACTGGATGGCCCGCTACCTCGAGCGCGCCGAAAACACCGCACGCATCGTTGATGTGAATGCGCAGCTCGTCCTCGACCTCCAGTCCCGCCAAGCCGCCGATGATCCCAAGTCCTGGGAACCCCTCGTTTACGTCACCGGTGACAACGAAAAATTCTTCGAACTCCACGGCGAGGACGTTCCCGTCACCGAACGCGCCGTCGTCGAGTTCATGCTCTTCGACCGCCGCAATCCCAGCTCGCTCTTCTCCTGTGTTTCTTTCGCCCGCGAAAACGCCCGCTGCATCCGCGACCAGCTCTCCACCGAGGTCTGGGAGACGCTCAACACCTTTTACCTGAAGCTCAAAAACGACGACTACACCCGCTACGCCCAGATCGGCTCCATCGAATACCTCAGCCGCATCAAGGCCCATATCCAGCTCTTCTACGGAGTGGCCGATTCCATGGTTCCTCGCACCTCCCTCTGGTGGTTTTTCCAACTGGGTCGCTCCCTCGAACGCGCCGACAACACCTCGCGCATCCTCGACGTGAAGTATTACATGCTCCTGCCTGACATCCACGCCGTCGGCTCCGCCCTCGACATGATCCAGTGGGCCTCCGTGCTCCGTTCGTGTTCCGGGTTTGAAGCCTTCCGCCGCAGTCGTCGCGGACAGCTCAACTTGGACCGCGTTGTCGATTATCTGCTCCGCGACGAAGAATTCCCCCGCAGCATCCTTTTCTCGGTCAACGAGGCAGGCAAAGCGCTTCAGCGAATCTCCGCCGATGCCACGCATCTCGCGGATAATCCCGCCAGTCGTCTCGTCGGCGAATTATCCGCCGAACTGGAGATGATCGACATCCCCGCCGTGATCGCCGAGGGCCTCCACGAGTTCCTCGACGACGTGCAAAATAAAATTTCCGCCATCCATCAGGCGGTTCAAGTCACCTTCGTCGAGTATCCCACCACCGGCGCCAAAGTGCTGGCATGATCCGGCGGGCCGCGTCTTTATCGACGCTCATGCCCTCGCACCTGCTTTGGAGTGATTGGACTCCCCTGAAAGGCGCGCCGCCCTTCACCTCCGCCACGCTCGCCGAGTTGATCGACGGCGGCCAAGCCTTTCGTTGGCACAGTGAACCCGGCGGCGTTTGGCTCGGCCTCTGGTCCGACTACATCGCCCGCCTTCGCCTCAATTCCTCTGGCGTCCTCGAATGGTCCGCGCCCACTCCACAGGCCAAACACACAGGAACGGCGTTGCCCCGTTATCTCTTCGGACACGACACCGCGACCGCGCTCGACGCACTCCCTTGGCGCAGCGACCCGCACCTCGCCCGCTGCCTCGCCGCCTTCCCTAGCCTCACCATCCTACGCCAGCCCTTTGGAGAAACTCTCCTTGGGTTTCTGTGCAGCGCGACCAAGCAAATCGTGCAAATCAAGCAGATGATCGCCCTCCTCGCCGAACGCCACGGCACCCCAATCACGGGTCAATACCGGCGTCTCCCGACTTGGACGGAACTGGCCGCGATCCCCGAAGCTGACCTCCGTGCCTGCCTCCTCGGCTTTCGCGCCCGTTACATCCACCAGACCGCGGAATTCCTCTCCGCGCATCCCGGCTGGCTTGAAGAAACCGAACGCCTCCCCTACGCCGCCGCCAAAGCCCGCCTCATCGAACTCCCCGGCGTCGGCGAAAAAGTCGCCGACTGCGTCCTCCTCTTCGGCGCAGGAAAACTCGAAGCCTTCCCCGTGGACACCTGGATCATAAAAGCCATGGCCCGCCGCTACGGCCTCGACGGCTGGACACCAGCGCAGATCGCCCACTTTGGCCGCACTCACTTCGGCGCCCATGCCGGCCTCGCGCAGCAATATCTCTTCGCCTACGAACGCGCCTCCGCTCAGCGCGAACGCTGAATCAATTCCACTTCGTAACCCTCGGGAGCGTCAATGAAGGCGATCACCGAGCCGCTGCCCGTAACCGTCGGACCGTCACTCAGCGCATACCCCTTCGCCTTCAGTTCCGCCGCAAACGCATCGAGATTGTCCACCTCGAACGCCAGATGCATGAGATCAGGCTGCACCTGGACCGCCGGCGCACCGGGTGGCATCTGGCAGATTTCGATTTCCTCTTCGCTGTTGGGCGTGGCCAGAAACACAAGCTGCGCTCCGCGAGGCGATGTGTGGCGGCGTGACACGGCAAGACCCAGTGCATCCTGATAAAATTTCGCCGTGCGCTCGATGTCATTCACCCGCATCCGTGTGTGAAGGAGTTTATTAACAGGCATAATCATAATAGCGCCCCAAGCTCAGCCGCGCCCAAGCCGGGCACCGGCCTGCGACTGCCCTTATTTTTTGTCCTCTTCGTCGGTGCGGGCCTTGATTTCCTGGAGTCGCTTGGTGGTCAGCAGCTCGAAGCGGCCGCCGTTGGCGCGGGCGATGCGCGCGAGCGCATCGGCATCGTTCTCGCGCTTTTCATCGGGGCCCACGAAAAGGAAAATGTTAAGGGTAGCACGATCCTTCAATAGGGCGGCTTGCAAGCGGGAGATATGGCTCTGCATGTCCTGCACAGTGCCGGGTTCCCATTTATGAATGTTATCGGCCCCAAATACGGCCCAGATATATTTGCCATCCTTAAGCGTCCACCCCTTGCCATCCACGACTATGGGCGTCCCGTTCTTTTTGAGTTCCGTCTGAAAATCTTTATCAACAATGCGCTGGTTGCGGGTGATGATGAAGGGCGGTTTTCCCTGGGCTATGCGTTTGGCATTGATCGCATCCAGCTCGGCGCGGGCCTTGTCGAGGGCGGCTCGACGCGCTTTTCCGACCTCCTCCAAGTCAAAACCGAGCTTCTTGTATTCGGCCACGGACCGTTCGTGTTCTTTTTCGCGTTTGGCGATCTCGGCTGGGTCGGTCGGAAAGGTTCCCAAAGAGGTGACGCCCGCAATGACAAACACCGTGTCGGGCTTGAGTTCCAAGGCGGCATGAACGGCGTTGACCCAGGCGGTCGGCCGATAGTCGGGTTTCAGGCCGGAATTGGGTGGAACGGTGCGTTTCCAAGAAGTCACGTCCTTGATCGAAGCCATGCCAAAGTTGGTGGGGTTGGCGTTGATCGGCCTCATCCAATCAGTGAAGGTGGTTTTGTTGTTTACGGTGGCGGGAAGCAGCGTGGTCCTGAAAAGGCTGGCACGGATGATGGTATCGCCAGTGCTTTGTTCAGTTTTTAGCCAGTCGTCGCCGCCGGAATCGAAGAGCACGACGCCAAATTCCGCCGAGGGCGGAAGATTGCTGACGAGGCGCATCATCTGGTCGCGGATGATGGCGAAGGCCTCAAACCCGCCCTTTTTGATGTCAAGAAGGCGGAGCCCCACATCAACCACGAACACGACTTTTTTGGCGCGCGCACTGGTGGCTCCGAGGAAACTCATGCTCATGAACCCGGCGCCGTTGACATTGGAATTACCCAGACCCGTGCCGTAACCCGTGCCGGCCCCGGCCATGCCGGCGCCCGCGCCGAAGCCACCACCAAGGGCGCTTTTACCCACTTGGGGCAGCTCCGAAAGCTCGGGCATTTGCAAGGCGTCCTTTGAGTTAGCGAAAATGCGCTGTGGGTTAACCGGGGAAACGGGCGCGGCACCGCCGCTTTTGCGGGCGATCTGGAGCCGGTGCTCGAGCTGCTTTTGGGATGCGGTATCGGCTGGGGGTGTCGCCTCAAACTTCTTTTTTTTGCCGATGATGGTCTCCGTAACCACGAAATAACCAACCAACGCTATGATGATCGCGTGCAAAATCACGCTGATGAGCAGCGGAACGCTGCCGGTAATTTTGCGGAAAAGGCTGGAACGGGGAGTCTCGGGCATGCGATTAGAAATCCGCGTCGGAGGTAAAGGTGACGTTGGTGATTCCGGCCACCGCAAGCGCGTCTAGGACGTCGATCGTGCGATAGTAGGGGGAATCGGGGTTGCTGATGAGGGTGACGACAACCTTGCTCTTTGCGGCGTCACTCGAGGCCTTGAGCCGGAGCAGAGTCGCGGTGAGCTGGGGCAGCTCGTGATTTTGGGGAGAGTCGTAGGCGTCGTCGTTGAGCGTAACTTCGCAGTCTTCGGCCACCATGATGATTTGTTCATCAATAAATGCAGTGGGGCCGGAGGCGACCGCCACACCGGGAAGCTTGGTTTGCAGGACCTGCTCGATCCGAATCTGCGACGCCAGCGCCATGAAAAAAATCAGGATGACGAACACGACGTCGATCATGGGCGCGATCTGGAAGCCCATGTCGGCATTCGCTTGTTGCACGGGTATTTTCATGGTGCAGGTCAGCGGTTGAGGGCGGCGAAGGTGACGTCGATGATGCCCGCCTTGGCGGCGGCATCGACCACGGCGGAAACATAGCGCACAGGCGTCATGCCGTCGCAGCGCACGAGAACACGGACGCCGGGCTCGGCTTTCTGGCGGGCCACTAGGACGGGCACGACGGCGTCAAGATTTACCTCGTTCTCTTCAAACGTGGTGACGGCGCGGTTTTCGGCTGAGCGCCAGGCGATGTTAAAAACGAGCTCACCCACGGAATCTTCCTTCTTATTCGCATCGGGGGCGGCGGGCAACTGGATCGTCGGATCATAGCGCGTCACAGCCGTCATGGCGATGCTCATGAAGAAAATGAGCAGCACCAGGAGCACGTCGATCATCGGGGCGATTTGGAATTCGGGCTCGCCATCACCTCCGGCACCACCACCAGCCATGTTAAGAAGGGGTTGAGTTTAAACTGTGCGGGTTAATAGGACCAGAGGCGCTCAGGCTTGGTTTTCAGGCGCCGGGGAGGAGTTCCAAATCGGAGCGGCGGCGTAGGATTCGCCACCGTCGAACTCGACATCGGCCAGCTGGGCGTAGGGGAACTTGCGAAAAAGATCAGACACCGTGACGGAAAGGTCGTGCATCTTGTGGGAGATATGATTGCGCAGGAGATAATAAAAGACGAAGGCCGGAATGGCGACGATCAAACCGCCGGCGGTGGCGTGGAGCACATGGCCGATGGCGCCGGAGAGTTTGGAGGGATCAGCTGCACCCGCCTGGCCCATCACCGAGAAGGCCGAGATCATGCCGAGCACGGTGCCGGTAAGGCCGACCATGGGGGCGATGACGCCGATGACGGAAAGGTATGCGATCTTGTTTTGAAACTTGGAGTTTTCACGAACGATGGCGTTAGCCATTGCGTCTTCGGTGGCTTGGAGGCCGCCGGGGGAGTATTTGAGGCCGGCATGCACGACGTTGGTCAAGGTGCTGGGATTCTCGACGCAGTAGTTGAGCGCGCCTTGGTAATCACCTTTGCGGAAGAAATCACGCAGGGCTTCCAGATTGGCCGGAGCCAGAAGTAGCTTTGGCGAGCTCTTCATGAACACATCGAGGACAAACCATACGATGAGCATGCTGCAGATCAGGAGGAACCAGATCGCGGGCATGTTCAGCTCTTGGATGAGGGATTTTTTGACGACGATGGGAGCGGTCGTATCGGCGGCCCAGATGGTCGCAGGCAGTGCGAGGAAGGCGGCGCACAACAGCGGGAGGATGCGGGAACGAGTGGTGTTCATAAGTGTGGGGAGGGCGTAAAGGAAGATTGCAGTGTGAAAATCAAAGGCCGGATTCGCGCTTGGCCAGCGCTGCTTCCGCCGAGGCTGGATAGGTGTTCATCAATTCAAGGAAAGCACGCTCGGTCTTGTTGGAATCACCATAGCCGCGATAGGCCCGGGCGCTGCCTAGGAGAGCGGCCGGCATAAGACTGTCAAGAGAGCCATAAAACGACGGTATCTGGAGATAAAAACCAAGGGCGGCTTCGTAGTCTTTGCGGGCCAGGGCAAGATCCCCGCGCAGAAGGGCGGCACGGGCCTCGGCCTCGTCCGAGCTGTGCCGCCGAAGGATTTCGCTGAGCATGGCGTCGGCGATGACCGGCTTGCCACGGCGGATTTGCTGCTCAGCGAGGACGATCTGCGCCAAACCCACGATATCGGGATCAACGGAAACGGCAATGATGTCCTTGGCAGCGCGCTCGGCGGCGTCCGTCTTCGTCTGGGCGGCCAATGCGCGGGCGCGCACCAAGGCGGCTGATGCGAACCAAGAACCGGGCTGCTTAGGGAATATCGCAAACTGATTGACGATCGGGGTGACGAGGACCTCGGCCTCGGCGGCCTTGCCTGAGTCGAGGAGCTTACGAGCCGCGTCGATCTCAGCGGGCTCGGGCCAGTCAAGACGCACGACGTCGGTCAGTGCGTAGCTTATTTCAGCGCCGCCGGATTCTGCCTTGCCGATGGATTGCACGAGTTTGTTGTCGCGCAGGACGACATCGGCTTGGTTGAGAACCTTGCCGTCCTTAAGGAGATATCGTTGCGCGCTCAGAGGAGCGACGCAGACCAGCGCGAGAATGATGCAGGGGAAGAATTTCATGCCGAACCTCCTTTCAACTGTTTGGCCAGCTCATCGGCGCGGGCGCGGGCTTTTTCGGTTTCTGGAAACCCGGCCAGGCGTTCGTCGCGCAGCATTTCTTGGTAGGTGGCGAGGGCTTCTTTAAGCTGGCCGAGTTTTTCAAAGGTTTCGCCGCTGCTTAGGTAGGCACGCGCAACCCAAGGGGTGAATTTCCGATAAGAAAGATAAACCCGCTGGAAGTGGGCCTGCGCCTGGGCAAGGTTTTCGGAGCCGCCACGCTTCTCGAGGATCGCACCAAGCGAGTAAACACTCTGGGCGGTCGAGGCGCCGCGCCACTGGCGGTTGCTCGCCACCTGCTCAAAGAGTTCCTTGGCTTGGTCAAGCTTGCCTTGGGCGAAAAGCGTCTTCGCGCGGCCGAGGGTCGCCTCCATCAACTTGAAACGGGCTCCAGCCCGGTCGATGGCATTGGAGAATTGGGTGTATGCGGTGTCGTAATTGCCGGCGGCGTAGGCGATCTCACCGAGTCCCACATAACCGAAATCCGCGTAAATCGACTTGGAATAGCGGGTCACCAAATAATCATAAAACGATTTGGCCTGCTCAACCTTGCCTTGTTCGTAAAGGAGATCGGCCACGCTCCCAAGGATGCCCGGCGGCAAGGCTTCGGGAGGATTTTCCGCTATGCGCGTCAACAAGGCGTCACGGTATGTTTTGTCTTTGCGGAACGAGGCCACCTCGGCGGTGGTGAATAGCACGCGGGCTTCGGTGGTCGCCTTGGCTAGGGCGTTCACGTCGTTTTCATTGGAATTGTCGGACTTGGACGCGGTTGGAACCGGAGCCAAAAAAAGGCCGGCGATCCGCTGCTCGACTTCAGACATGGTTGGGACAGGTGAGCGCTTTCCCCCTGCATTTGACTTGGCGGGCTTGGCGACAAACGCGGCGATCTGGCTCAACAGGCGCTCCAAAGAATCGCGACTGGGGTCGCCAACATAACGGATGGCGATAGCGCTCATCTGCGCGATGGCTTCGTCTGTCTTGCCCTCGCGAGCGCGCAGGCGACCGATCCAGTAGGCGGCGTTTACAACGAAGGGATGGTCGGGTTTCTCGCGGGCAAAATCCTTCCACATGAGCACGGCCTCATTGAATTCGCGGCGAGCCTGGTAGTGCTTGGTAAGCTCATCGAGCACATAGCCGAGCAAGTCATCGGAAAGAGGAAGCGACAGCGCCGCACGGTAGCTCTTGATGGCTTGGTCGATCAACTGCTGGCCGGCGTAAATGTCTCCTTGGAGCGACAAGACCTCCCCTCGCTGGGAATTGTCAGGGTAATCGGCAAGCCACTCGGAAACGTGCTTGGAAGCGGCGTCATAGTCTTGCAGGGCAAATTCGGCCGAGGCGATGCGGAAGCGGGCGTCTGAAACGAAACGCCCCTCGGGATATTTTTTAAGATACTCGCCGATCTCCGTGATGCCTTGTTTATTGCTGCCTGTTACTAGCGAACTCATCGCGCGCAAATAGAGGGCATCTTCGGCAAAACGGCCTTCCGGATATGAAACCAGATAATTTTCCACCGAGGTGCGGGCTTGATCGAAATGCCCGACAGTAAAATGGGCGTTTGCCTGCATGATCAGCATGAACTCGCGCAGAGGCGATTTGCCGAACTGGTTTACGCCCGTTTCAAGAAACTTCATCTGCAAGTCCACGCGACCGCCGTCGGAGGCGGATTGGGCGCCCACAAAGAGGGCTTGGGCGAGAAGTTCGCTGTTGGGGGCCGCGCGCGCGAACCGATTGATCGCGTCGGACATTTTGGCCACGCGACCGGACTCGGCGTAGGAGCGGACCATTGCCAGGTAAGCACGTTCCCGGTCATCGCAGATGGGGAACTCGTCCAACAAACGCTCAAACAACAAGGCCGCCTCCCATGTGCCGCCCCGCTGATAAAAGGCGTTTCCAAGCCGGTAATACAGGAAAGCATTGTAATCGGCCCTGGCCTCGATTTCGGCCATCGCAACCTTGGTGGCCTTCAGGCGCTCGTCCAAGCGGCGCACCGAGTCGGCATCGTCGGCGCCCGCGCCGGCGATCGCCCTGCGCTGGGCGAGCAAGGCCTCCATGCGGGCGTTTTGTTTTTTCTGACGGCTCAACACGGTCTCACGGGGGAAAACCGTGCGGTAGGCGGTGAGTGCGCCGGGGATATCGTTGGCCTCGATCAAGGTATCACCAAGCTGCAAGCTCAGGGCGTTCAAACCGACGACGTTGTCCACCAAGTCCAAGCTGCCCCTGAGCGCCTCCAGTCCGGCGCGGGCCTCGGGAAGATTTTTCTGCTGAAGCTGAAGCGCGATGAGACTGAGAACCGCATCGGCCCAATCTCCGTTGTGGGCGGAAAACTTTAGGGTGCGGGTAAGCGCGTCAATGGCGACGTCCGGCTGGCCGGCGGCCTGTGCGGCCATGGCACGGTAGAGAAGCGCCTTTTCCCTATACTTCGGCGAATTTTCCAACTCGGCAAAAACTGTCACGGCTTCGGTGTATTTTTTTTGAAGCGCAAGGGAGAGGCCGAGCACGAGACGGATGTCAGATGCGACGGTTCCGGAGGAGACACGTCCGAGGGATTTTTGCGCGATGGAAATCGCACGTTCGTAGTTTTCAACCTGAAAGAACGCCGCGGCCGCCTGAAACTCAATTCGGTCCAGAGACTGGCCGCTGCGAAGCGTCTCGCCCTTGTCCACCCGCGACAAAACCATGTCGAACAACGGGGCCGCATCCCCCGGTTTTTTCGCCTTCACGTTGGCCTCGGCCTCAAACAGAATCTGTGCGATCGGCACCTGAACCTGCTGGGCGTTTGCGGCCAAGCCTGAGATCAAGAAAAAGCAGAGGCCGCACGCGAAACGGGATGACAATACTGCACGGATGAGCGGGCGTCTTGGGGTTAAACGCATTGGGGAATTTCTATCACAAAAAATGTTAAAAAAGATTACGTCAACGTAATCTGCGATAAATCATCTTCGTAATTCAAGAATAGACGCGGACATTTTTCACCCTTGGATTTTTACGGCAATGACCCGCTGCAAAGCACGGAGGAAATTCACCGACCGATTCTGATTGGTGCTCGGGACAGGACTTGAACCTGCACGCCTTACGGCAAAGGCTTCTAAGACCTTCGTGTCTGCCATTCCACCACCCGAGCTCAGCCTGACGATGGTGCAACCGACCGCTCCCCTCTTGCAAGACCGAAGGGATTACCGCGCCATGCCAAGCTGATCGCCCATCCTGGCGTAGGTTTCGATATGCCGCGCGCTCTGCGCCACCAAGTCATCCGTAAAGCGAATACGCCCCCTTTGAAAAACCGTGATCACGCATGACCCGCCAAACGTGAAGTAACCTTTCTCCGCCCCTTTCTCCACCGGCCGGCCTTCGGGAAACAGATTTTTGATGCTGCCCACGCAAGTCGCGCCGACCTCCAGCATGGCCACCCGACCGAAACGCGGCGCGTCGATCAGCGTGACGGCCCGTTTGTTTTGCACGAGGTAACCCACGTTGCGCCGCAGCGCGATCGGGCTCACCGAAAACAGAACTCCGTTGATCAACCTCGGCACCGCCGGCGTCCCCGCCACCGGAAAATGAAACCGGTGATAATCCACCGGACATAACCGCGAGATCACCATGGCGCCGCCTGCAAACTCCCTCCCCAGCGCCTCGTCTCCAAGCAACGCGGCGAGCGTAAACTTCGCGCCCTTCACGTAAAATCCGCCGGCCGCATCCACGTCGGGAAGCACCAGGTGCCGTCCGTCGGCCGGCAGCACGGCCGTGTCGTCGCCGGCGGCGATGGGCCGCGCCTCTTTTTTAAGAGCGCGGTAGAAAAACTCATTGAACGATGCAAAGTCGGACGGCTTGCCCGCGAACTCATCCACATCGAGGCCGTAATCGAGGATGAAGGGTAGCACCTTCGACGCACTTGCACGCTTGTCCATGCGCCAGCCATACCAGCGGGAAAACCACGCGCGTTTGAACAGCGCCGCCACCGCCAGACGGCCCGCCGGGGTTTCGTAGGCCCAGCGCAGCCACTTTTCCCCATATATCTGCTCGGTCTCGACGGAAGCGGTGTAACGGTTGAAAAAACGGATGGGCTCGGCAATCATGGCCGAAGCCTTTCACATTCGCCCGCAGCGAGGCAAAGAAGAATCCTCACCTCGGCGGAAAAAGCCCCGGCATCAAGCTGCGATCGTTTACTTCTCGATGCCCGCCAGGATTGGCGGCAAGGAGTCCCAGCCCGGCACACTCACATGGTCGAACGTGGCAATCGTGGGCGTATCCTCACGCGAACATGCGGCCATGCCGACGTAGATTACACCGGGTATTTGCACGGTTAACGGTGTGCCGGGCACGATTCGCCAAGCCTTCCCGTTGGAAGATTGGTAGGCCGTGATCGTGTTGCCCGCGCGCACGAGCCTCAGCCAGATCGGCACGATCGACACCGTGTCCCCCGCAACATTGATGGTCGCCGCATACACGCCGACCTTCTCGCGCCAGGCCACCTTCAGATCCCGGCCATCGTTTTCGACCAGCAGGGCAACATGGCTCGCCCCGTCATCCAAGGCTCCCCGCATCATCAAGCCGACCTTGGCGACGCGAGTCGCGCCCGTCAGAGACATCACCCGGGCGGTGATCTCCCCGTCACCCGCCAGCGGCACATAGTTGAATAGAAAGCTGTCCTTGAAGTTGCCGATATTGCGACCGAAGCCGTTCATGCGAAATGCTCCCTGTTTAAAACCCGACGAACCGGCGAACATCGTGGAGCCGATATCCGCAGAAACCCAGTTGGCGGGCAATCCGGTCGCAGGGTTTATTTTCAACGTGGCCTCGGCTTTCTCCACCGCGATTTGGTGAGCGCGCTCGGCATCCTGGCGGGCTTTTTCGGCGATCTGGCGCAAGGCGAGCTCTTTGGCCTGAGCCTGACTGTAAGAGTAAAACTTCACGCCCGCCACGGCGGCTATGATAACCATGAGGGCCACGACCCCATAAATGGCCCATGGACGCTTGGCGGAAACCGCCTCAGCCTCAGTCGGCTCCGGAGCCGGACTTTCGGAAGACGGGACCGTGGCAACCGGAGCCTTCACCACGGGCGATTTTACCGGGGCGGCGGCCGGCGCAGGCTTGGGCGCTGGGCGGGACTGCGCGGGTGCAACCGGCTTTGCCGCCGAGACCGGCGGCTTCACGACGGGAGACGCCGCCACGGGTTTCTTGGGTGCCGCGGCCTCGGGCTTCGGACGATTCCCGAGCGAAAAGGGAAGCCAAGCGGCCTTGGTGGCGTCGTTGACTGCGGCCAACTGGATGAGCCGGAGCGTATTGGCCCTCGGAGCGATTTCCCCGGCGACCTCCATCTCAAGCTGCGAACAAATCTTTGCCGCATCCGGGGTCCACGCCGTCATGCCAAGCGCCCGCCCCATCGCCACCGCCAGCCACTCCTGCTTTTCGGGAAAACCAACGACATGCAAGATTTCAGGGCGGGAGGAAAACTCCGCGAGCGCACCCTGCATCGTGACCGCGAGACGGGCGGCGATCTTGTCGGCCGCGTCGCCAAAGTCGTAGGAGGAGTTGAAAAACAACTTCGGGGCGGCAGCCCGGAACTTGAGGCCAAGCTCAACCTGCACCGCATCAAAAATCTGCATATAACCAACCGCCACCGACCGCACAGCCTCGACCCCGCCAGCAGACACCAGGCCGATCACGGAATCATTTTCCCCCATTGCCAGCACCGCCACCCGGGCGGACTCGGGCATGTCTTGCAACGCCGCGACTACGGTGCCCAGTTGCGCCGGCAGCGCGAGCGCCGTCAAAGCCGGCGCCGGCAGGCCAAGCGCGGCGAGCTGATCGCGCGCAGCCGTCAGGCTTTCCGTCGTCGTTCCTGCAAGCAACCAAGGCTCCTGTCCGGCTGGATCCACCGGCTTGCCGGTGGCCGCATCGCAAGCCACGGCGGAAAACGGAGAATCCAGTCCCGTGAACGTGGCCTGCGCGCAGGCCAGAAGCCCCTCTTCGGAGCGCACCGTCACGGCTTCCTCGCCGGAAAGACGTGCGAACGGCTGCCGTGGCGACACAAGGGCGAGGGCGATATTTTTCACGCCGTTCACGGCGATAAACGCGGCGAGCGCCTCTTTTTCATCAAAGGCATAATCGCCGCAGGCGACTAGTCGGCGGCCGGCGATGACCGCAAGCTGCAGGGAATGCGGGGAAATCTCTACGAATACACGATTGACGGTGGACATGGCGGTGGAGGGGAAAAATTAGCCGACGTTCAAAAGGGTTTTCATATGGTCCTGAAACTGCCGGCGCTTCGACTCAAATTCTTTTTCTTTTTCGGCGAACGCGGCCGCCTCGGCTTCTAGCGCGGTCTGCTCGGCCTCCATCTGAGCACGGGTATTCTGGAGCGACGCCTGTTCCTTGGCGAGCTTGGCCATCGCGGCCGTGTGTTTGGCCTCCGCCGCCTCGACGGCCTTCTCGCGCTGGTCAAGTTCGGCGGACTGCTTGCGAAACTGCGCCTCGGATTTCTCAAGCGCCTTTTGAATGTCCGCCACATTGGCGCTCTCGGCGTCGAGTTCGGCGCGCTCGACTGCCAGCTTACGTTGGGCGTCCTTCATCTGCGCCTCCGTCGTGCCCAGAGTCAGCTCGCGACTCTCGACCGCACGTGTTTTGGCAACCAAATCGGCGGACGCCTGACGAAGGCGCGCTTCCTCCTCGGCGATCTTTTTCTCCGCACCCGCCAAGGTTTTCTCGCGGGCGGCCAGTTCGGCTTCGCGACGAACGGCGGCTTTGAGCGAATCGGCGGCGGCGGCGCGCTCGGCCTCGAACCCGGCTGCATCCGCCTCCAAACGTGCCTTCTCCTTGGCCAAAGCGGCAGTCTCGGCCTTCAGCGCGGTGCGCGCCTGCATCATGGAGGCTTCCTCGGCGGCAAGCGTTTCCTGCAACTTCTCCAGGCGGGCCGTTTCCGAAGCCAGCCGGGCGCGCACGTCGGCGAGGGCTTTTTCCTGTTCGGCAACCGCCGCGCGAACCGAAGCTTCCTCGACGGAAAGCGCCTTTTCGCGCTCGGCAAGGGTGCGCTCGCGCTGGGACAAAACGCCTTCGCGCTTGGCGTGTTCCGCACGCGAGGACGCCACCTCGGCTTGCGCGGCGTCAAAGCCGGCGGCATCGGCTTCAAACTGCGATTTCTTCTTTTCCAAGGCGGCTTCCGAAGCCTTCAAGAGGGAGCGGGCGGCGGCTTGGGCGGCATCGTCGGCGGCAAACGCCTGACGGGCTTTTTCCAGCTCGGCGGCTTTTTCGTTTGTCTTCGCGTCTTTTGCGGCCAGCGCGGCTTCGCGTTCCTCGAAACCCTTGACGGTTTTTTCGATCTGGGACTTTTGCTTCGCCAGCGCCGCCGCATCGGCTTCGAGCTGCGCCTGTTTGCCCTCGACGTTCCGCAAAGCCTTGTCGAGCTGCGCCCGCATCGGGGTCAAAGCTTGCTCGCGGCGTTCGAGTTCGGCGGTCACGCCAGAGTGACGCTCGCGCTCTTTTTCCAACGCAGTCACCTCCGCCTTGATTTTTACGCCGGCCGCCGCTTGAGCGGCTTCCTCGGCGGCAAAGGTCTTGCGGGCTTTTTCAAGCTCGGCGGCCTTCTCGTTCGTTTTCGCGTCCTTTGTGGCCAGCGTGGCTTCGCGTTCCTCGAAGCCCTTGGCCGTCTTTTCAATCTGGGCCTTTTGCTTCGCCAGCGTCGCCGTGTCGGCTTCGAGTTGCGCCTGTTTCCCTTCGACGTCCTGCAGGGCTTTGTCGAGCTGCGTCCGCATCGGGGCCAGGGCTTGTTCGCGGCGTTCGAGCTCGGCGGTCACACCGGCGAGGCGTCCGCGCTCTTTTTCAAGCGCGGCCAGCTCCGCCGTGACCTTGGCTCGCAACGAAACCTGTTCCGCTTCACCTGCGGAAAGCGCCTGCCGGGATTTCTCCAGTTCGGCGGCTTTTTCGTTTATTTTTACGTCTTTTGCGGCCAGCGCGGCTTCGCGTTCCTCGAAACCCTTGAAGGTTTTTGCGATCTGGGACTTTTGCATCGCCAGCGCCGCCGTCTCGGCCTCGAGCTGCGCCTGTTTTTCCTCGGTTTCCTGACGGGCCTGGTCGAGCTCCTCCCGAGCGGGAGCGAGGGATTGCTCGCGGCGGGCGAGTTCGGCCAGCGACTCGGCAAGCCGGGCGCGCTCCTTCTCAAAGGTCGCCAGCTCGGATTTGAGTTTCGCGCGCGTCGCAGCCTGGTCGGCCTCCTCGGCGGAGAGTGCCTGCCGCGATTTCTCCAGCTCGGCGGTCTCGGCAGCGAGGCGGGCGCCTGTTTCGGCCAATACCGCCTCGCGCGAATCAAGGCCCTTGATCGTTTTTGAAAACTGGCTTTCACGCTTGGCGAAGGCGACTTTGTCAGCCTCGAGCTGCGCCAGCTTTCCTTCGAGAGCTTGCTGGGCCTTGGCGAGTTCTTCACGGGCGGGATCGAGGGATTTGCCCTGCTCCTCAAGCTGGGCAGCTGCCTCGGCTAGGCGTTGGCGCTCCTGCTCCAAAGACGCCATGTGCTTGGCGACGGCCTCGCGCTCTGCAACGACGCGGGCTTGTCCGGCGACTAACTCCGTCTCTGTTTCGACAAGCTGTTTCTCCCTCTCATCCAACGCCGCCAGACGGGTTCCGACCGCAGCCTCGGCGGCGAGGCGTTTTTCATTTTCTTCCCGAAACTGCGAGGCAAGGCGGTCGCACTCTTTGTGAAGCGCTTGAAGCTCCTTCTGGCCAATGCCGGCGGCGGCTCCCGCAGCCGGCGCGGAACCGGCGGCCGGCGGCGCGTCCGACAGGAAATGCGTCAGCTCCGACCGGCAGGACTGCATCATGGCGGAGGAATTACCCTCAAAACGCGCCTGCAGAAGCTCGGTGGCGCAAGTGAAGAGCCCGCTCAGGTTCACCGGCGGGTGAAACAAGTCGCGCACACCGAGACGGATCGCCTTCACAATCACATCCAGTTCCGGCTTGGCGCAGACGAGGATGATGGGCGCGACGGACTGGTGCGACCTGATCTTTTCGATAAAAGCCAGCGGCGCACCCGAAACTAAACGGCCGTCGTGAACGATGAGATCAAACTTCTCCGACTGGACCACCGCATCGAGTTCCGCCGCGTCCCTGATTATCCGTGCGTAAAGACCCGACGGCACAACCACGACTGCCTTGGCTTGAAAAGACGCGGCGGCGTCACCTGTTTTTACCAGAAGAATTCTAGCGGACACAGAAATGGGAGGGGTTAAGCGCTTGGGGTCAAAAACGCATATCTAAACGATGTCGGCCGGAAAGTAGTCGCAATATAAAAATCACTCTCAGGAACAACGCACACGACACTCGGACGTGAAAGAGAACAGAAACCAATCCTTAAAAGTGACCGGATTTTAGAAGAATTTCACTCCGGAACGAATCCATCAGGTCGCCATAACGAGTTCATTTTCCCTGATCTTAAAGGTAACGGTCGCGCCCTCCTTGACGTCGCCCGAGATGAGAGCGCGCGCGAGTTTCGTCTCGATCTGGCGTTGCAGGAAACGCTTGAGCGGACGCGCGCCGAAGACGGGATCGTAGCCTTTTTCGGCGGCCCATTCCTTGGCTTTTTTGTCGAGGACCACCGTGACTCTTTTCTCTGCCATACGGGCATTTAGGTCGGCCAATAGCAGATCTACGATCTGCGTGATTTCGTCCAGCGTGAGCGGCTTGAAGAGGATGGTCTCGTCGATGCGGTTGAGGAATTCCGGCCGGAAGGTCTTCCGCAGCTCCGCCATCACGCTCTCGCGCACGCTTTCGGGAATCGTGTCGCCCGCGACGCCTTCAAGCAGGTGGCGCGAACCGAGATTGGACGTGAGAATGATGATGGTATTTTTGAAGTCGATGGTGCGGCCCTGGGAGTCAGTAATTCGGCCGTCATCGAGCACTTGTAAAAGAACATTAAAAACGTCCGGATGCGCCTTCTCGACCTCGTCGAAGAGGACGACTGCGTAAGGTTTGCGGCGCACGGCCTCGCTAAGCTGGCCGCCCTCGTCGTAGCCGACGTAGCCGGGAGGCGCGCCGATGAGACGCGAAACGCTGTGCTTCTCCATGTATTCGGACATGTCGATGCGGATCATCGCCGCCTCGGTGTCGAAAAGGGATTCGGCCAGCGTCTTCGCCAGCTCGGTTTTGCCCACGCCGGTCGGACCGAGAAAAAGAAAACTGCCGACGGGGCGGCGCGGGTCTTTGATGCCTGCGCGCGCGCGGAGGATGGCGTCGGTCACGAGTTGCACGGCTTCCTCCTGCCCGATCACGCGCTCGTGCAGCACTTCGCCGAGGCGGAGGAGCTTTTCCTTTTCTCCCTCGATGAGGCGCGTCACGGGCACGCCGCTCCACTTGGAAACGATCTCGGCGATCTCCTCGGCGGAGACCTCCTCTTTGAAGAGCTCGGTCTTGGCGGCGGTGGTTTCGGATTTCTTCAACTCGGCCTCAAGCTGAGGAATCTTGCCGTGGCGAAGCTCGGCGAGTTTGTTGAGGTCGTAGGCGCGCTCGGCTTTTTCGAGTTCGATACGGGCGGCGTCGAGCTGTTCGCGGACGGCACGCACTGCGTTTACGGAGGCTTTTTCTTTGTCCCACTTCGCCTTCAAGCCGGCGGTCTGCGAACGCGCGTCGGCGAGCTCCTTGCGGAGGGCTTCCAGGCGATGTTTCGAGGCGTCGTCCTTTTCGAGCTTGAGCGCGGCTTCTTCAATTTCGAGTTGGAGCACGCGGCGCTGGAGCGCGTCGAGTTCCTGCGGGGCGGAATCCATCTCGGTGCGAATCATCGCGCAGGCCTCGTCCATCAGGTCGATGGCTTTGTCGGGCAGGAAGCGGTCGCTGATGTAACGGTTGGAAAGGGTGACGGCGGCGACCAGCGCGTTATCCTGAATGCGCACGCCGTGGTGCAGTTCAAACCGCTCGCGAATGCCGCGTAGGATTGAAATCGCGTCCTCGACGGAAGGCGGCTCGACGAGCACGGGCTGGAAGCGGCGCTCGAGCGCGGCGTCTTTTTCGATGTGCTGGCGGTATTCGTCGAGCGTGGTCGCGCCGATGCAGTGGAGTTCGCCGCGCGCGAGCATGGGCTTGAGGAGATTGCCCGCGTCCATCGCGCCCTCGGATTTTCCCGCGCCAACGATGGTGTGGAGTTCGTCAATGAAGAGGATGATGCGGCCCTCGGCCTGCTTCACCTCGTTGAGCACGGCCTTGAGGCGCTCCTCGAATTCACCGCGGTATTTCGCGCCGGCGACGAGCGCGCCCATATCAAGGGAGAAGATGGTCTTGTCCTTGATCCCCTCGGGCACGTCGCCGCGCACGATGCGCTGCGCGAGACCCTCGACGATGGCGGTCTTGCCGACGCCGGGTTCGCCGATGAGCACGGGGTTGTTTTTGGTTTTGCGCGAAAGGATGCGCACGGTGCGGCGGATCTCGTCGTCGCGGCCGATCACCGGGTCCATCTTGCCCTTTTTCGCCTGCGCCACGAGGTCGATACCGTATTTTTCGAGCGCGGCGTAGGTGGCCTCGGGATTGTCGGTGGTCACGCGCTGGGCGCCGCGCAAGGTTTTAAGGACGGCGAGGGTTTTGGCGCGCTCGATGCCGAAGGATTTAAAATATTTCGCAAGGCCATCGGGCTTGGCCACGTCGATCAGTCCGAAGAAGAGATGCTCGACGGAAACGAAATCGTCCTTGAGCGACTTCGCCTCGGCCTCGGCACGGGTGAGGACTTCGTTCATCGCCTGCGTGACGTAAATCTTGGAGGCGTCCACGCTGCCGGAGATTTTTGGGATGCGGTCGAGTTCACGCTCGGCGGCAAGTTGCAGGGCTCTCACGGTTAGCCCGAGTTTTCCGATCAACGCGGGCACGATGCCGTTTTCCTGGGCGAGCAACGCGTGCAGCAGGTGCCAGGTCTCCACCTCGTTGTTGCCGCGACGGCGCGCCTCGGACTGCGCATCGGTCACAGCCTGGCGGGACATTTGGGTGAGTTGGTTCATATCCATGATTTAAGCTTACGCATACATCGGACCACCGCCAACAAGGGAATTCATCTAGGGACGGGCCAAACCCGGACTGCTTTTTGAGCCACAACGTCCAAGAGCGGCGACAATCTGCGCCAGCCCGTCTCACGCCCTCCAAACATCGGTCTTCCCGTGGACTGCCCGCGTCTTCATATAACCCATCCAGTGGACTCCTTGATCGCATCTCTCACCGCCCGCCTCGGCGCCGCACGCGTGCTCACCGCGCGCGAAGACATCCTGCCTTACGGCTTCGACGGCACCGCCACGCTTAAGCAACTTCCCGCCTGCGTCGTCTTCCCGCGCGACGCCGCCGATGTCTCAACTGTCCTCAAACTCGCCCGCGAGCACCGCGCCCCCGTCGTCACCCGCGGCAGCGGCACCGGGCTCTCCGGCGGCAGCGTGCCGCTTCCCGGCGCGATCGTCCTGTGCCTCGCAAAGATGGATCGCATCCTCGAAGTTGACTCCGCCAACCTCACCCTCCGCGCCGAAGCCGGTGCCATCACCCAGAAAATTTACGACGCCGCCGACGCCGTCGGTCTCTTTTATCCGCCCGACCCTGGCTCGATGAAAATCTCCACCATCGGCGGCAACGTCGCCGAAAACTCCGGCGGCTTGCGCGGCCTCAAATACGGCGTAACCCGCGACTACGTCATTGGCATGGAGGTCGTCCTCGCCGACGGCACCATCTGCTGGCTCGGCAACAAATGCGTGAAAGACGTCGCCGGCTACAACCTCCGCGACCTCTTCATCGGCAGCGAAGGCACCCTCGGCGTCGTTACCCAAGTCCTGCTCAAACTTCTCCCTAAACCCGCCGCACGCCAGACGCTCCTCGCAAGCTTCACCACGATGGACGCCGCCGCCGAAACCGTCTCCGCCATCATCGCCGCCAAAATCATCCCCTGCACATTGGAGTTCCTCGACCAGAAGACCCTCCGCTGCGTCGATGACTTCGCCAAGGTCGGCCTACCGCGAGACGCCGCTGCCATCCTCCTCGTCGAGACCGACGGCCACCCCGCCGCCGTCGCCGACGAAGCCGCCAAGATCGGTGAACTCTGTCGCGCGCACGGCGCCACTTCCGTCCGTCTCGCCGCCACCGACGCCGAGGCCGCCCAACTCGCCACCGCCCGCCGCAGCGCCTTCTCCGCCCTCGCCCGCCTGCGCCCCACCACGATCCTCGAAGACGTCACCGTGCCCCGCAGCGAACTCGCCAGCATGATCCGCGCGGTCGAGATCATCGCCCAAAAACACGCCCTCACCATCGCCACCTTCGGCCACTTTGGAGACGGCAACCTCCACCCCACCATCCTCACCGACGAACGCGACGCCGCCGAGATGCACCGCGTCGAACTCGCTCTCGCCGAGATCTTCGAGGAAACCCTCAAACGCGGCGGCACCATCACCGGCGAGCACGGCGTCGGCCTCGCCAAAAAACCTTTCCTTAAACGTCAGCTCGGCGATGCGTCCTACGAACTGCTCCGCCTCGTCAAAAAGTCCCTCGACCCCGAAGCCCTGCTGAACCCCGGCAAAATCTTCGACTGAACGCCCCGCGCCGTATGAAAACCCTGCGCGATCTCGATTATTCAGTGCTCCAGCAGTGCATCCACTGCGGCCTGTGCCTGCCCACCTGCCCGACTTACGTGGAGACCAAGGAAGAGCGCAACTCCCCGCGCGGACGCATCGCCCTCATGCGCGCCATCGCCGACGCTGAACTCGAGGTGACCAAAGCCTTCGGCGAGGAAATGTATTACTGCCTCGGCTGCCTCGCCTGCACCACCGCCTGCCCCGCCGGCGTCAACTACGCCGAGCTTTTTGAAACCGCCCGCGCCGACGTCGAGAAAGCCGGCGTGCTCGCCTCGCCCAAACGCGACTTCGTCCGCTGGGCCGCGCTGCGCGTCCTCTTCACCCGCCCGCGCCTCCTCCGCTTCGTCGGCCGCGCGCTCCGGCTCTGGCAGTCCTCCGGCCTGCAAACCCTCGCCCGCGAAGCCGGCCTCATCAACCTCCTCCCGGATAACCTCCGCCGTCTCGAACCCCAGACGCCGGCGATCCGCGCGAGATTTTCCCACCAGCTCATCCGCCCCGTCGAGAAACCCGCCGCGCCCCGCCACCGCGTCCTCGTCCTCACCGGCTGCGTGCAAGATCTCGCCTTCTCCGACGTCAACCGCGCCACCGTGGACGTCCTTCTCGCCAACGGCTGCGAAGTCCACACCCCGCCCGTCCAGCCCTGCTGCGGCTCGCTCCACGCGCACAACGGCGACACCGACACCGCCCGCCTCCTCGCCCGCCGCCAGCTCGACCTCGTCAACCCCGCCGACTTCGACGCCATCATCAGCAACGCCGGCGGCTGCGGCTCCCACCTGCGCGCCTACGGCCACCTCCTCCACGACGACCCCGCCTACGCCGCACGCGCCGCCGAGTGGTCCAAAAAACTCCGCGACATCCACGAATACCTCGTCGAAATCGGTTTCCGCAAACCCGCCTCCACCGCCGCCGCGTCCACGGTGACCTATCACGAAAGCTGCCACCTCTGCCACGGCCAGAAAGTGAGCGCCCAGCCCCGTGAAATCCTCCGCTCGCTCCCCGGCGTCGAGCTCCGCGAATGCGCAGAAGCCCAGTGGTGCTGCGGCAGCGCCGGAATCTACAACTTCACCCAGCCCGACACCTCTGCGTGGCTCCAGCACCGCAAAATCGGCCACCTCGCCGCCACCGGCGCCCAAGTCGTCGCCACCGCCAACCCCGGCTGCCATCTCCAGATTCAAGGCGGACTCGCCAACAGCGGCCACGCCTCCACCGAAGTCGTCCACCCTATCGTCCTCCTCGCCCGCGCCTACGCCGCCGAAAAGACGCCCGCCTGATCTGCCCGCAAAAAAACCGCCTGCGACGAGGCGGTTGAAATGGTGGACGCTTGCGGACTCGAACCGCAGACCCCCTGCGTGTGAAGCAGGTGCTCTAACCAACTGAGCTAAGCGTCCCGAAGAACGCGCAACCTGAATGCCTCCCCTGCGCGAATCAACACCGTTTTCGCGCTGTTGCGCGCCGCGCTCGTCACCTCACCCGCACCGCCCGCCTGCGCTCCGGGAAAAGTTCGCGGCAAAGCCCGCACACCGTCCCGTCGCACCCGCGCGCCGTGCAATGCTCCCGTCCGTAGAAAATAATTCTTAGATGCAGCGCGTTCCAATGCTCGCGCGGAAACAGCCGCTTCAGGTCGCGCTCCGTCTGCTCGACGCTCCGGCCATTCGTGAGTTTCCAACGCTGCGCGAGCCGATGGATATGCGTATCGACTGGGAACGCCGGCACGCCAAACGCCTGCGCCATTACCACCGACGCCGTCTTGTGCCCGACGCCCGGCAACGCCTCCAGTTCAGCAAACGTGCGCGGCACCTCGCCCCCGTGATTTTCGAGCAAAAGCTCCGACAGCCGCCGAATCGCCTGCGCCTTCCGCGGCGCGAGTCCACACGGACGCACGTATGAATTAATTTCAGCCACCGAAAGTTTCACCATGTCGCGCGGATTGTCGGCCTTGGCGAAGAGCCCCGGCGTCTGGAGATTCACGCGCTTATCCGTGCATTGCGCGGAAAGTAAAACCGCCACTAGCAACGTGTAAGGGTTCGTATGATCGAGCGGGATGGGCGTCTCCGGATAAAGCCCGGCGAGACGACGGTCAATCAGGGCAGCAAGATCGCGAAAAGACGTCATGGAAATGTTACTGAAGTAACCTGAACGTCGTTAGGGGCGAGGCATCATTCATGCTAGATTACAAAAATGTCATCTTCATTCAAAAAACTCATTTTCTTGGCATTGATGGTCATCTCAACTGCCACCAAAATCAACGCACAGACGATTTTTTCCCAGAGCTTCGGCACCACCACCCTATCTGACTATATTTCAGCATCAACACCCACCTCTAGCCAGTGGAATGCCATCGGCACGAGTGGAGCAGGAGTTACTATCTCTGTGGCCGCAAACAACCTCTCGTTCACCCGCAGCACAGCAAACGTCGGTTCATTTTCTCGAACCACAGATTTTTCTCCTACGCCTGACGCCATAAAATACGTTTTTGATCTGACTATTTCAGGAAATACCGCTGCGCAAACAACCGCCGCCGTATGGCAAGTTGGCAGTGGATTCGGCACCACTAACGCTGCTGAATCGACTGCTAATACCTATGGCCGATTTGGAATTAATTTCACCACCACCGACGGGACATTCAGCATCCGAGATGTTACGAATGGAACAAGTAGTTCGAATTTCTCCGGAACGCAGACGATCACTTGGATATTAAACAATTCCGGTTCATCGCTAAATTACACCGATCCGTCCGTATCTAGTTCTGCTTTGGCAAACGATACAGCAGATCTCTGGGTTGGAACGACTTTAGTTCTTAACGACGTGGCCATCCAAACTGTAGCGCAAACCATGACCGACCTTAAGTTCGCTTTCACAGTCGGCTCTGGAACAATCACGATGGATAATTTTAGTATTACCGCCATCCCCGAACCCTCCGCCTGCGCCCTCCTCGGTGGTGTCGCCGTCCTCGGCCTAGTAGCCTATCGCCGTAAAACCCGCCTTCGCCGCTAATATCCCGCGCAAACCCCAAAAACCATTTGCCGGACGGTAGGCCCAGCCTACCGTCCTTTTTTATGCCCGCTTCCGCGCCTGCCTCCGCTGCAACCTCCCTCTCGGACCTCCTTGCTCCGACCGACACCTTTGCCCGCCGCCACAACGGCCCCGATGCCACCGAACAGGCCGCCATGCTGGCTCTCCTCAACCAGTCCTCGCTCGACGCGCTCATCGACGCCACCGTTCCGCCCCACATCCGCCGCGAAGCGATGAATCTCCCCGCCGCCGCCGGCGAATCCGCCGCCCTCGCCGAACTGCGCGCCCTCGCCGCCCGCAACCACATTTTCCGCAGCCACATCGGCCTCGGTTATTACGACACCGTCACTCCCGGCGTCATCCAGCGCACCATCTTGGAAAACCCCGGCTGGTATACCGCCTACACCCCCTACCAGGCCGAGATTTCCCAAGGCCGCCTCGAAGCCCTCCTCAACTTCCAGACGCTCGTCACCGATCTCACCGGCCTCGAAATCGCCAACGCCTCCATGCTCGACGAGGGCACCGCCGCTGCCGAGGCCATGATGATGTGCCACCGCCTCAAGGAAGGCGACGCCTCCGCCCACCGCACGTTCTTCGTCTCCGCCGCCTGCCACCCGCAGACCATCGACATCGTCAAAACCCGCGCCATCCCCCTCGGCATCGAGGTCGT
>JANYJB010000101.1 GCA_025361935.1 Verrucomicrobiota bacterium | reverse complement strand
CGCGGCCTTGCGGCCGCATCCGCCGGACAGCCTCCGGGCGAATCTCCTTCTCATTATCGAGGGCATGGGCACTGATGCCACGGGTTAACTGTCAAAAAATGCCGCCAAACTTGATAGTTCGGCGGCAAGGTAATCTCAAATGATAATCTCGAATGGAGAATTATGCATGCTGAGGAGTTAGGTCTCCTCCGTTGTGGGTCAATTCGCCTCCTAGTCGTGGCTCAGACAACCCGGCAATGGACAATTCTCTTTCGGCCATAGCCTTGTATTTTATTGTCTCAAGAGACGGGAGGGTGATTTCGTTGAATTTCATTCTTTGCGGATCGATAGCGGCAATCATTTTGCCCTCACGGACACGGTTTGCAGACCATCTCCAAAGGGAGATGAGATTCGCATAGAATTCACGGTGTGAACCAATTTCTGATTCTGCCTCGAAAGCCTCAATTTCTTTGGCCAAGGTAGACGAGATTTCGAACTGGATTCTAACCATTTTCGAGCTCATGGATGGATGTAATTTTACCGACATTAAACTTAATTTCGTATGTTTTTCTAGTAAACAAGGCGTTTTCATTTTGCCTCGGACTGGTAAGACGAAGGGAGGAATCAATCGTTTTACGTGGAACATTCAAGCATTTTCTTTTTAAAATTAAAAAATGATGTTAAAATGATGTTCTGGCACTTTAAAAAAGCTATTAATCAGATTAATTTCCTCTTGCATTTTGTAAAAAACTTGTGACTTTAAGCGTGTCCCTGATTCAAAGAAGGGGACTCGTATGTCCAACTCGACTAAAACGCCGCCCACTGTCCCGCGTGGGCCGCTTCGCAGTAAATCGGGAGTCGTCACTAGACCGCTCGCTAGAGCATCTAGAGACTGTTTGTCTGTTGATACACAGGAGATTGGGTCAGTGGAAATGGGAAACGCGAAATCTTCTTTTGTTGCCGGATTGGCCCGTTGGGCTTGTCCGCTTCACTTGGGGGTAAGCACCTGTGCATTGGGAAGTGTAATTAACGAGTTGCGGCACCCTGATCAAATGAGCGCCATTATCGTGGCGATTATGGGGGCAGTGTGCGCAGCAACTAAGTTTATTCACCGTCCAGGTGGTTAGCTTGGCTCATTAATGAAGTCCTGAAGCTGGTTCTGGTAAGAAGTCGCGCAAATCCAGTTTTAAAACTTCCCCCTCCGGTCAAACCGGAGGGTTTTTTGTCGTTAGAATCCTCCCCTATTATTTGTTTCTAGCATTTTATTTAAAAACTTTTTGTGACTATGGCCCGAGCGGGTGAGCGCGAAAGACGAGCGCCACGAAAGCTCAGCCCTCCGCTTCACCACTTTTCAGTGACTCCGCTTTGGGCCGACCCTTCGTGCCGCTGGGTTGGCCTACGACTCATGACCTGCCGCCAGGTCACGAGACGCCCCGCTCGTTTGAACGAGCTTCTTGCGACGCCTAGCCCGTCGCGCTCAAACTCCGGCTATCGGTTCCGCACCGCTCACGATGAACTTTTCGCGGTCGAAGCGGTAGCGCAGGACTTTCAGCATGACGGTGCTGAACTGCGCGTGGTGCGGGAAGGCGGTCACTTTACCGTCTTCCACTTTCACCTCCTTGGTTTCTTTCGGGTCGAAGTATTGCTCGTAGAGCACGACGCCGGGCTGGGTGGCGATTTCGTGCTGCACTTTGACGACGGTGCCCGAGCCGTCTTTGCGCTGAAAAGCATTGGCGGTGAAGGATACGATTACGCCGCGCACATAAAGTCCGCCGGCACTGATTTTGGTTTCTGGATTATCCATGGGATGAGTTGTTGATTGTCGTTAATGATGATGTGTCCGTTGCCCAGATAACGACGGTCGAGGGCTACGGGTAAGATGAGGTCGGCGAGCAGTTCCATGAACGGAGCGCCGAGGGTAATGCGGCGGAACTCGTCGCGGCATTGGAGCAGGCCTGACACTCGCCAGCTTTCCAGGCGTTCGCCGATGGTAGTTTGGCGGCGCTTGTGGCCCGACGACTCGGCGTGTTTTTCCTCAGCGGGCGTCTCCGTGGTCGGACGGTAGAAGCCACGGGAGGATTGCACCACGCGGAGACGGTTGCGACCGAGCACCCACGCAGGCAGGTCGCCGCCTTTGGTCACGTATTTGAGCAGGTAGCGGAAGGTTTTGTTGCGGATGCGCCGGACGTTGGTGCGACCTAGTTTCCAAAGCTCGTTGAGCAGGTCGCCGGGCAGGTAGCGGCGGGTAAGAAAGATGACGTGAAAATGCGCCCAGCCGTTCGCGTGGAATTCCACTTTCACGAAGTTGGGCGCGTCGATCAGGTAGGTTTTGTCTTTCCACTCCACCCCACGGCGCAGCTTGTGGAAGATGCGGCGGAGGCGGTCGCGGCCGGTTTCAAATGCCAGGGATGGATCGGCGAAGAGTGCAGGGTTGAAGGTGAACGTGAGAAACAGGCACCCGGTCACGTCCGGCAGGCGCGGTTCCAGTTTGGCGAGCACCTTGCGGATACCGACCGGATGAAACCACGAGGCCGGATTGTAGGGCCGCAGGATTTGCGAGAGCTGGCCGACTTCGGGACTCTCCGCAGTCGTGGAGATCATGCGGCACCGCCTTTTGACGTTCTTGCGATGGCCAGAATTGCGGCCTGCAAGCTCGCGGGAAGCGTTGGCCAACAGTTGACGACTTCAGACAACTCAGGCCCCAAGGGGACCGCTTTTTGTGATGCTATGAGTGAACTTGGCGAATGGTCGCTTTCGGAAGTTCTCTCGCTTGCAGACGTTTGAAAAACACTCCCTGCCGGTTCGAGTCCGGCCGGGGGCACCATCTCGACCTTGCGTGGTCTGAGCGGGCTCGTTCTGCTGTTTGGGTGAAAATCGGTTTACTTGGCGGAAGTTTTGATCCCGTGCATTTCGGGCATCTCATGGCTGCGCAGGACGCGCTTGAACATGGAGGATTAGACCGAGTGGTCTTTGTGCCTGCGGCTCAAGCGCCGTTGAAACCGGGAGCGGTGCAGGCTTCGGCCGAGCATCGGTTGGCCATGCTAAATATGGCTGTGGAGGATAACAGTCGCTTTGGGATATTCGATCACGAGATACGGCGCGGAGGGATTAGTTATACTATCGATACGGTTAGGCACTTTCGCGAGCAGTTTCCCGGCGACGAGCTTTACTGGATCGTTGGGGCCGATCAGTTGCCGGGGCTGCATCGGTGGAGGGAGATATCTGAGCTTGCCGGTTTGATTGAGTTTATTGTGCTGGCGCGCCCTGGGCACGGGGGCGCGGAGCTTGCGGACATCCCTGGCTTGCGGCTTAGGGGATGCGAAGGGCATCTCCTTGAGATCAGTTCGACCGATATCCGGCAGCGGATAAGGCAGGGGCTGCCGATAGATTATTTTATACCGCACAAGACGGTTGAGTATATCCGCGAAACCCGTCTTTATCACTAAAAATGTCCAACAAGACCTCCAGTGATTCTGTCCTCCCCTTGCTCAAGCAGATCGTCCTCGCGCTCGAAGAAAAAAAGGCCGGCGACCTCCGGGTTCTGCATGTAGCCGCGAAGTCAACAATCACCGATTACCTCGTGCTGGCTACGGGCACCTCGGAGCCGCATTTACGTGCATTGCGCGTCGAACTCGAAAAAGTGCTCGATGCGGCGAAAACGCCGATCGCCGGCATGGATGCGGGCACCTATGGCAGCGGCTGGACGGTGGTGGACGCCTACCAGATCATGATGCACCTCTTCACGCCTGAACAGCGTGCCAATTACGCGCTCGAAAAGCTTTGGCGGGACGCTGAAGACATTAATTTAGCAAAGCTCCTAGCGGAGCCCAAGTTCGCCGACAAGGTGTCGGTTTCGAAAAAGGCAAAGAAGCCATTGGTGAAAAAAAGCTCCATCAAGAAGCCTGTCGTAGCTGCCAAAAAGAAAAAGCCTTTGGCTAAAAAGAAGGCTCGGTGAATAGGGTTTTAGGAGGAACCGCTTTACGGAGCTTTGCAGGTATTTCACATTTTTTTTACGAATTGCCTCTTGCGTGAATTCGCGTGAGCCGATTTGATCCTGATCACTGCTCACGTTTGAGCCTTACAATACATCGTTAAAAATAATTATTATGAAACAGATCAAATCATCCAAGGGCTTCACCCTCGTTGAAATCATGATTGTCGTGGTCATCATCGGCCTTCTCGCCGCCATGGCCATTCCTGCGTTCCAGAAGGTTCGCACCGCTTCCCAAGATAAGGCTGTTACCAACAACATGCGCCAGCTCGGTGCTGCTGCTGATCAGTTCTTCCTTGAGAACGGCACCAATCAGGCTGCCATAGCTTCGCTGGTTGGCTCTTCCAACTACGTGAAGGCGCTGAGCACGGTTGCCAACGAGTTTTATCCTGCCAACTATACCCAAGGCACTCCGATCATCATCTCGGGTATTGCCGGAACCCGCACCCTTACTTACCTCCAGTAAGTTTGTTGCCTGACTCAAAACCGCCCATGTTAATGTGGGCGGTTTTTTTATGTCTGGAGTTTCCCTTTAACCAGTGCTCGGGTTTGCCCCGGGTTCCAAGCTTGGCGAGTGCGCTGCCCCGGCTTGGTAGCAGGCTCGCATCATAGGTTTTATAGATTGTGAGTTAGGCGATGGGTTTTGATTTCTAACTAAAATGTAATAATCATTGCCAAAAATGCATATCTTGTTCGATCTAAGCTAGATCACTTTCCGTTAAACATTCATTATTCCTTGCCGATATTTTTGTCATGAAACAGATCAAATCATCCAAGGGCTTCACCCTCGTTGAAATCATGATTGTCGTGGTCATCATCGGCCTTCTGGCCGCGATGGCCATTCCTGCGTTCCAAAAAGTTCGCCGAGCTTCTCAAGACAAGGCTGTAACCAACAACATGCGCCAGCTCGGTGCTGCTGCTGACCAGTTCTTCCTTGAGAACGGCACCAATCAGGCTGCCATAGCTTCGCTGGTTGGCTCTTCCAACTACGTGAAGGCGCTGAGCACGGTTGCTAACGAGTTTTATCCTGCCAACTATACTCAAGGCACTCCGATCATCATTTCCGGTATCGCCGGAACCCGCACCCTTACTTACCTCCAGTAAGTTAAGTGTCGTCTCACTCAAAACCGCCCATGTTAATGTGGGCGGTTTTTTATGTCTAAATAATCCGACATATACTTACGCAGGATTGATGGACTTCCTGTTTCCGCGGCGTAGCTTAAAAGTCACTAATAGGCTCATTCTTATTATTAATCTTTTTTGCAAAATTTGACAGTATGAAACCCCAAAACGCCGCGAGCGGCTTTACGCTTGTCGAAATCATGATCGTCGTGGTCATCATCGGTTTGCTTGCGTCCTTGGCTATTCCTGCATTTCAAAAGGTGCGTTCAGCTTCACAGGACAAGGCGGTGCTTAACAACATGCGCCAACTGGGGGGCGCGGCCGATCAATTTTTTCTGGAAAACGGCACCAATCAAGCAGCCATTGCCTCATTGATCGGTTCGTCGAATTACATAAAAATTTTGAGCACGGTTGCCAACGAAACCTATCCCCAGAATTATTCGCAAAGTATGCCAGTCATCGTTTCGGGAATATCGGGTGCACGCACCTTGACTTATATCCAATAAGTTTTGTCTTCCCTGCAAAACCGTCGGTGCGCACCATCTTAGTGCTTTATGCAAAAACGGTTTCTACTTTTGGCTCTTATCGCTCTTCTGGCGATTATACTGGGCTTTTTCTCCTTCGGTTCCGTGCGTGCCGTTTGGATGGTGAAAGAAGTGGGATACTGGTTGATCTTGGCGAGCACCTGTCTCTTTGGTTTTTATCTTACTAGAAGTCTGCGCGGAGGTTTGCGGGGTTGGACTTGGGCCGAGTGGCGCTGGCCGGTGGTCGTGATCGCTCTGGCCGCGGTTTTTTTGCACATACACGAGCGGCATGAGTTCAAGATCGTGATGGACGAGGTGGTCCTTCAGGCCACGGCGATGGACATGCACTTTGATCGTCAAGCCTCGGCTTCGGTCAAGGCTTATGACTTCGGAGGTAACTTCATCAGCTTTAAAATCTATGTGGATAAACGACCGCTGTTTTTCCCGTTTTTGCTGAGCACGGTGCATGATCTCACCGGCTACCGAGTGGAAAACGTCTTCTGGTTGAACGGAGCGCTTTCCTTGGTGTTGACGACCCTGACCTATCTAGTGGGGCGGCGGGTGGGAGGTCTTTGGGCGGGCGTCGTGGCCGTGCTGCTTTTGATATCGGTGCCGCTGGTCAATCAAAACGCGGTTGGGGGAGGCTTCGAATTGCTGAATTTGACGATGATTGTGTGCACGCTGTGGCTGGGTATGCGCCATGCGGAAGCCCCCTCGGACGACCGCCTCTCTGCTTTTTTGCTGTCAGGGATATTATTGGCGCAAGTGCGTTATGAGTCCGTCCTCTTTCTGTTGCCGGTCGGCGTGACCATTCTTTATGTATGGTGGCATCAACGGACGGTAAAACTGCCGTGGGCGTTGATTTTTGCGCCGCTGCTTTTGGTGGTATATCCATGGCAATATAATGTATTCAAACTGGCGGATGTGACCTGGCAGTTGAATGACATCGAGGGGGCCGCCAAACCGTTTGGCGTGCAGTATTTTTATGACAACGTCGGACACGCGCTTAATTTTTTTCTGTGCTTTGATGGTAGCCAACCCAGTTCCTGGTGGCTGGGCATTCTGGGGGCGTTCGGGGTCGGGTTCTTTGGATTGATGCTCTATAAGGAGCACCGGACCATTTTCGTGTCTTCGCCGGTTCTGGCGGTGCTCTCCATCTTCCTGATTGGGCTGATTCTTCATACTGTCTTCATGCTTTGTTATTTTTGGGGCCGGTGGGACGATCCGTTGATTCGCCGACTGAGCCTGCCGGCGCATCTGTTGCTGATATTCGCCTTAGTGTATGTCTTTCCGCGCCTTATTTTCCATCGCAGGGCCTGGCAGGTGCTGACCGGCGCCACGCTGCTGTATATCTGGGGCGTGACCGTGCCCGTGTCGGCGCGGCATTGTTACACGCAGGAGAATTTTGCGGCGCGCACCAACAACTGGGTTTCCGATTACATCACCCAGCATCTGGACGGCAAACGGGTGCTGGCCATCGATGGAAACGAGGGGTTGCAGTGGATCATCCACAGACAATCCTCGATCATGCCGGCGATGGTCGCGGATGAATCCGAGAAGTATCTGTTTCACTACAAAAATCACAGCTTTGACGACTACCTGGTCGTGCAGCGCTGGGGAGTGGATGTTAAAAACCAGTCCCGCTACCTGTCGGTGGAGGATGATCTGGGGGATGCCTTCAAGCTGGAGCTGATCGACGAAAAAGCCTTTTCGCCGATCTATGTTTTGCGGTTGAGCCGCGTGCTGGGCGTGGACGAGGCAAAGCTGAAGGCCTGGAAGACCAAGCGTGAGAAGATCGTGCCATTGCCCGCCTCCGCCAAGGCCGCGATCCGTGAATCCGACGCAGAGAACCTGTCTCTTTGGCTGAAGCAACTGCCCTGAGCGAACCGGCTATTTCCCGGCTGGAGCCTCGGCTTCAGCCATGATACCGGCAAGTTCGCTGAGGGAGCCTTCGGTGGCGGCGTGCAGTTCGCGGGGGCTGAGCCGGTAGATGCGGATACTGTAGCCGATATTGGCTTCGGGGCGTCGCACGCGCAGGTATTGGCACAGGCGCGCGAAACGCAGCCGGTCCAGTTTCCACAACACGCTGGATCGCGTCCGGGTCTCCTCGGCATTGGCCGGGGGGAACTTGGCCTGATCCCGTATCTGGCGGTAGAGATTTTCGGTTTCGAGCGTCCATGCGCCGCGCCAGGGACTGTAGACATCCTGCAGCATCGTCGCGCTCATGCAGTAAAGCCCCGGCTGAAGCACATGCCAGAAATACGGCTTTACGACCAACGGATAGGGTGAAAGTTCGCGGGCGGGGATGCCGTAATACGAAAACGGCGCACTGCCGAAATAGGACAGGTAAACCATCTCGTCCGGCCGGCGGTTTTGGGCGATCCATTCAGCCAGACCGGGCAAGTCCTGTCCCCAGTCGAGAGAGCTGTCCACGAGGTGCCGGTGCGCATTGGCGGGGCCGCCGGCGAAGTCGTTGAAATAAGCGAGGTAGTGGGGGCGAATCGCGAAGGATGTGGTCGCCGCCCAAATGACAAGACCTCCGGCAACCCAGGTGCGCCAGCGCGGCGAACCCCAGACGATGATTGCGCCCGACAGCACGAAAAGCGCTGGATAGGTCGGGAGGATGTGCCGATGCCCGATGTTGAGGCTGGTGGTCAGCGAAATCGCCCAATACACGAAAAATACCACGACTAGCGGGGCGGCCTTTCGCAGGCCGCCGAATAAAACCGCTGCGCGGGTTTTGAATGACGAGCCCAAGGCGTGGGCTCGCTCCAGTCCCATGATGGCCGCCAACGCGTAGGCGAGGAGCTGGGCGGGCGGTGTCTTGACAAAAAAGGCGTAAGGGAAAAACCATACCCAGCCGTGGATGCTGAATTCGCCGTTGAGAAACGCCCCGCGTTGCTTGGACGCGCTGAGCACAAAGGCGAGGCCCTGCAAAAACGCTTCGGGGAAAAGATGGAGGGTGCGCGTGACGTTGAAGAACCAGGCCATCGGGCCTTGTTTAGGGAGGATGACCTCCCAGGAAGCATAAAACTGTTGGCCTTCGGGCAGGCCCGGCGCGAAGGCGGTGTAGCGAAAGCCGAACGCCATCCAGATCATGAACCAGGCGACGGCGATGTGGCCGCCTGAGGAGAGCAGCAGTTGCCGGACGGTGATGCGTTTTTCCGCAGTTTTTTCATCTACGGCGACCATCTGCCAGATCGCGAGCAGCCCGAACATGGGGACGAGCAGGAGAAATGAAAACTTGGAGAGGCAGGCCAGCCCGAGCGTAGCGGCGCTTACGGTCCAGGATGTCCAGGAAGGCCGCCGCAAGTGCCACCACCAGGCCGTGGTGGTGGCCATGAAGAAAAACGTCATGGCCACGTCGGAGGTCACAAGCGCTCCGTGAGCGAGAAAGTTGGGACACAGGGTAAACAGGGAGAGCGAGAGCAGGGCGCCGTGATCTCCCCAAAGCCGGCGGGACCACAGGAAAACAAGCAGGCCGGTGCCCACGCTGAAAATCACCATCATGCTGCGCGCGCAGGCGAGGAGGAAGATGGTGTTGTTGCCGCTGCGGAAGAGAAACTGTTCGCCGATGGTCCACACGTCGGACCGGTGCCAGGCCTCCTGATTGGTCACGGGCATGGTCGCTCCCGCCGCGACGAGCGGAAGCGCAGCCCAACGCTGGGGGAGGTTTCCATTTTCCGGATGAAGGCGATAATCGTTATTATGCCAGTAGGAAAAGCCGCCTGTAAGGTGCCCGACTTCGTCAAAGGTGAACGATTTCCCGAGGCTGGCCGATACCGCGAGCCAGGCATGCATCGCCAAGAGAAATGTCACGAGGGCCGTGAGAACGGGGCGGGGAAGCGGATGCGGCGAAGATGACATTGTGGGATTGAAAATTGCTTCGACACAGTGTCGGGTCGTCTTGAAGGTCGCCACAAGAATGAACTGTTTGCGCGGCCGGATTTACCCTTTTTCATGAATGCCGAAGAGTATCGCAATCTGGAGCAAGTGGAGCGCACGCACTGGTATTATGTGGGCAAGCGAGAGATGGTCCGCGGCTGGATCGAACTTGCGAGGCCGCCGCAGGCGGACGACCTCCTGCTGGATTGCGGCGCGGGCACCGGGATTTTCGCGAAGGAGATGGAAGCTTCCTGCCGGGTCCTCGTTCTCGACGATCACGAGGAGGCTCTGCGGATTTTACGCACACGGTTCCGCGCGGAGCAGGTTCTCTCTTTGGCGGGCGACCAAGTGCCGCTGGCGGATGGTTCGCTGGAGTATGTCACGGCGCTCGATGTGCTGGAGCACGTGCCGGATGATTCGGCCGTGGTCAACGGGTTCCATCGCCTGCTGAAGCCGGGCGGTCTCGCGGTGATCACCGTGCCGGCCAGCATGGCCCTGTGGAGCGACTGGGACGTGACGCTTCATCACTACCGTCGTTACAACCGCGGCCAGTTGCGCGCGCTTTTTCCCGATGTAAAATGGGAACTGGTGCACGTCAACTACACCAACGTCGTGGTTTATCCGGCCGTGTGGCTCGTGCGCAAATGGCGCAAATGGTTCCCGTCGCCGCACAGCCGGGCGGAGGACCGTGAGCCGGCAGGTTGGCTGAACACGCTGCTCAAACGCACCTTCGTGGGCCTCGCGCGTATCCGGGTGCCGTTTCCCTTTGGGGTGAGTCTGCTGCTGGTGGCGAGGCGGCGTGGTTGAATCAGTGCGCGAATCTCAGGCGGGCGAGTTCGCGGCCGTCGGTGGACTTCAGGATGGCAAAAGCATCATGCGGATTGAGGTGGTTGAAGGCACCCGTGAACTCCACGGTGAAACGCATCAGGTCGCCCGGCGCCACGGATGAAGGCGGTATGTCGCTTGGGACGAAAGGCGTTGAGGTGAAATTCGTAGTGGATGCATGCGTATCGATTAGCTGGATGACGCGAGGATCTGTTTCATAGTTGAGCAAATCGATGCGGCCGATGGTTTCCGTGCCAATGGGAACAATGCCTTCCAAGCGTATGCGGGGCCCCGGGCCGATTTGTTGGATGCTGATGATGTTGATCAGCTGGATTGTGCGGTGCTTGTGAATCCAGATGGCGTAACCATCGAGTTTGAGGGCGGGAGTAAATTCCCGGACGAGATAATCCCGCAGCAGGCTCTTGGTGCTGAAGCCGTTCATCTCAAGGAAATCGACGATCATGCATTGCACAACGACGCAGGCGTTCGGATCCGCCTCAAGCCGGTCTATGATGGCCTGTTGTTGCGGCAGAGTGAGCAACGTGAACCAGTGCGTGGCATTTTCCAGGGTGGGCGTGGGCTTGCCCGTCCATATGTTCATGCTGTAGAGCCCGGGAAAGCTGAACAGGGTATTGGCGTATAACTTCAGGTTGCCGGAGATGATCTGGAGCGTGTCGGTGAAATCGTTGGACATCCGCACCTGCTCCGCTCCGTGAAGTTTCAGAGAAGGGCTTTCGTAATAATGGCCGGCGGAAGTTTTCCCCACGTTATACGTGAGCGATACGAGATGGATCATCATGGTCGCGCCGGACAGGATCGCGAGTCCGCGTCCGAGCGTTGGCTGGAGTTTTTTGATGTAAACCAGAGCCTCGTAGACGCCCATGCCGAGCAAGGCTGGGAACAGAAAGGTTCCCCAGTTGATTTGGCTGCCCGCGACCGGATAGGCATGCAGGCTTTGGAACACCAGCACCCATCCGATCCACAAACGTGCGCGATCACGCCCGGTGATGGCGTCGGGGGTTAGGGGAACGACGAGCAGCCAAATCAGCGGGATGCCATAAAGCTGGCCAAACCTCCCCATGCTTACCTGTCCCGCCATTAGGAAAAAAACGAGGATCACGAATCTTAGTCCGGCGATGACCGTCGAAACAGAGGCGGGGTAGGTCTTCCGGGTGTAAAGCCACAGCGCCAACGCGAACGAGCCGATGGCCAGAGGCAGGGACGCGGCTTTCCAGACTAGGGGCAATGAGTAAACGCCCGGGTGTTTGAGCGGATTCAGGATCACGCCCTGAACGAGTTCTATCCAGCCGGTGCCGCGCATCCAAGTCAGCAGTCCGATGAGAAAGGCCCAGGCCGTGCCTACGCCGATCAGACCGATCCAAGTGGCGGAAGAATGTTCTGGCCGACGGCTTTGGTTCAAAAGCATCACGAGGCTCAGGGCTGACGTGGCGACGATCAGCGCGAAAATCCGCGTTGAGGTTGAGCCCCACAAGGATTGCATGAGCAAAAAGGGAAGCAGCGCACATCCAAGCGCGACCAGCCACTTGGCGTAAAGTCGCCCTGTGGCTTTATAGGCGCTGTTAATGAGCATCCAGCCGCCCACGGAGGTGAGGAAAAACACCCCGACGTTTATTTTTGTCAGGAGCAGTGCGATGCCGATCAGCGCGCCGCTGACGGCAAACGACATGGGGCGTTCACGTTCGATCATGATGGCGCCTATCACGGTTCCCAGAGCGACCAGTGCCGTCAGCAGACCTCCGGGATGGATGGGTTCACTGACCATCACCCACAGACAAAAAAACGTCATACCCATGACAAACAGCGTGTGGGTGAGCGAGCGGCTATAGCGCCATACGAGCAGTCCGCTTGCCCCGACGGTTGTCATCCAGTTGATTAGGGTGATCCATCGGCCGCTGACGTTGTCATACTCCAGAGGCAGCACGCGCTGTAGCATGTCGTAGAAGTTATAGAAAAACGGCCCGTATTGGCTGTAAACCCGAGTGTAGAGATCTCCGTGGACGATGTAGTTTCTTAACGAGTAAAGCACGTAGCCCTCGTCGTCGTAGATCATGAATGTCGTGAACAACATCCACCGGCCGATCATGGCGAGCACGCAGCCGAGTCCGAGCACGAGTGCCAGCGAACCAAGCGAGCGTTTATTCAAAGCCATGTCGGTTTTTGATGATGTAGGGGGGGCGACGCTTCACCTCGTCATAAATACGGCCGAGATATTCTCCCAGGACGCCGATGCCGATGAGCTGGATGCCTCCGAGGAAGAGCACTAGCGTGACAAGCGTGGTGAAGCCAGTCTGTGCGACTTCGATCCCCAATAATCTGCGGGCGATGAAAAACAGGCCCACCGCAAAACCTAGTCCAGCGATCATCAGTCCGGCGTAGGTCAAGGCACGCAGGGGCAGGTGCGAAAAGCTGAACAGGCCGTCGAGCGCATAGCGCACGAGTTTGTGTAGGGTCACCGCCGGGGTGCCCGCCGCGCGTTCTTTTCGGTGATAAAAAACCTCCGCCTGTTTGAAGCCCACCCAGGCGCGCAGGCCCGGGAAGAAGCGGTGTTTTTCGGAAAGCTGGTTGAAGGCTCCGACGGCGTTTTTCCCCAGCAGGCAAAAGGTGCCCGTGTTGGCCTCGATGGGAAAGTCGGTGAGCTTTTGAAAAACCTTGTGGAAGAAATCAAACCCGAGTCGGCGCACCCCGGTTTCCTGGCGGGAACGGCGCACCGCGAGCACGACGTCCGCGCCGCCCCGCCACGCCGCGACAAGATCGGGGATAAGTTCGGGCGGGTCCTGAAGGTCGGCGTCCATGGTCACCACCCCATCGGCTTCCGCGACGTGCGCCAAACCGGCGGTCAGCGCGGCCTGATGGCCGAAGTTGCGGGAGAAATCGACGAGCTTGAACCGGGGATCACGGGTGTTTAGCGCCGAGATGAGCGCCACTGTGCCGTCGCGGCTGCCGTCATTGACAAACACCGTGGTCCATCGGATGTCGGGGTGGCCGTCGAAGACCTCCGTGAGCCGCCGCAAAAGCTCGGGCAGCACAGGTTCTTCGTTGTAGACCGGTATGACGATGGCGATGGCGGGCGATGGCGGACGAGTCATTGAGTTGGTTTGCGGGATTACGGGTGACAGATTGTGGGTAACGCTAGGGTTTGGTCGGCGCAAGTTCCCAAGAGTAGAGATCCCATTCGCCAAAGCGATCGTGGCGGGCGCGGGCCGGAAGCATGCTGGTGATGAAGCCCGGGGGATCTTCGCGCGCGTAGGCGACCACGGAGAGCTTGTCGGGCAGGTGGGCGCGCAGACTGGCCGGTGTGAAAACAAATCCCGCCGCCAGCCGCGTGCCCAGACCGTCCTCTGCATGATAAAAACGGTGATCTGTAAAATAGGTGATCAGTGGATTCCATGGCATGTAAATGGAGTCGTGGAGGGATTCCGCCAGATAGGCGCCTTGCTTGAGGGCCTTGGTTTGCGGCTGTAGAATCCCAAGGCCGGGTCCGGCTTTGAAGATGCATAAAACCACGACCACGCCGACTGTGGCAAGGGATGCGAAGGTAGATTTTTTGGCCAGCCACTCCGACATTCCAACAGCCGCCCCGGGCAAAAGATAAAGCGCGGGATGCAAGGAGTTCACCGAGCCGCCGATCTTGAAAAAGCTGATGATCGAAAAAGGCAGCAGGATAAGAAAACTCACCGCACCCAAGGTGAGCGAAGGGGAGGTGCGGATCGCCGCTTTGAATTTCCAAGCCAGCAGCAGAGGAAGCAGCGCGTAGATCAAAAATTCCGGGCCGAGATCGTGGAGCTTGTTTACTAAAGGGGCGAAGGGGGTGAGGCCCGGCAGGGTGACGAGGTTAAACCAGAATCTCTCCGGGCCGAACCACAGCGCAAAGCACACGCCAAGGGTGAGCCCGAAGCCCGCGCAGAGGGCGAGATACCGACCGGCCGGGCCGCGTCCGCGGGTCCAAACCAGCCAGCTTGCCTGCGCCAGCACCAAGGGGAGTTCGGTCTGCTTAGACCATACGGCGAGCGCGGTGAACAGTGCGGCGAGAACGGTTGAACGAGTCGTGTTCGCAAGCAGGCCGACGTTGGCCAGCAGGCCGAAGGCGATGGCGGCATTGTCCGACTGCCAGAATTGCCAGCAGCTTGCCGGCACTAGCATGATCGCGATCAGCAGCGCCAGCATCTGGGTTTTACTTCCGATCCGGATCGCCACGATCAAGGGCAGAAGCAGGACCGCGTAGTTGATGACGGCGGCGGCGAGCAAGGCGTTGACCGCATCGCCGGCAAAGGTGGTCGGCCATTGAAGGAACAGCGGCACGGGACCGTAGATCCACGTTGTCAGCGGGCCTTCCGCCACTCCGGGATACGGCGTTGGCCCGAAGCGCAGCATGAAACTCGGGGCCAGCCGCACGGCGTTCCACGAGTGCGCGGGAAAAACGCAGAGCATGGACCAGAGATAAACCAAGGCTCCGGCAAAGGCCGCGAACAGACCCACGTGACTGGCGGCGCGCAGGCAAAACCTAGGTGTCGGCATGGGAGGCGGGGGGCGTGCCTGTCGCATGATGTCGGACGTGGACGATCATCAGGGCGAGCAGTGCAAGCAGGAAGGTTGCAGCCAAGGGTGCGGGGATGCCGAGGGTGTCGGAGAAAAACTTCAGCCCGTGGGCGTTTTTAACTCCGTAATTGATCATGGCGGTGAGGTTCAGCCGCGTGACTTCAAATCCTTGGACCGGCAGCGCGTCTAACGCGTTTGCATGAGTGGTGCCGGCCTCTATAACGAAAGGCAGCACGATACCCGCGCCCACATCCCAGATGAGCAGCAACAGGAAGCCTGTGCGCGCGACGGGCGGCAATCTCGGCACGCACGGGGCGATCCAAGCAAGACCGATGATGACCAGCGGTTGCAGGCAAATATGAGTCAAGCCCCAGCCCTCGGCTGGCGTGCTGACTACGATGCCCGTCACGATGATAAACGGAAGAAACCAGCGCCAAAATTGTATTTCCGGACGAGATATAAAAACCTTGGTTGCAGGCGGGCGCAGCAGGGTGCAAACAATCACAAACAATCCGCTGAAGCCTGCGGCCAGCGGCAGGTTAGTCTGGTAAATGTTAAAAAAATAATCCCGGATCCAGCCGCCTTGGCTGAGTTGGTAGATCAGATCCTTGTTCATGTCCCGGAAGGGGTGGGGGATAATGGTGTTAACGATATTGTTGATCGGGGTGATCCAGTGCTCGCGGGGTGTTTGCTGATGCCATTCCTGAGCCGCGCTGTTGCTGGTTCCCGTGTCCGTCCATCCGAACGTGTGGGCGGCCCAGCCGAACCATGTTATCGCGAGCACTGCGCACACGCCTCCGATGAGGAATACTTCTCGCACGGTCCGCAGCAAACCGCTTTGCCTGAGGCACCAGATGGCGTAGGCGATCAGCCAGGCCAAAATCCACGGGCCGGTGGAATAATGGGTGAGCAACCCGGCGGTCAGGCAAAGAAAACCGGCGATGCGCGCGCGTTGGCCGAACTCATCCATGACGCCGCGGAGCAGGAAATAGCTGCCGCTTAAAATCCAGAACGTGCAGGTCAGCTTGGTCCACGCAAAGGTGGTGTTTTGTGCGACCAGAGGGTTAAGCATCAGCACGACCACCCACAGTGCGTCTGTGCAGCGCGGTCCTTTCCACCGCTGGTAAAAAAGCCAGCCCGGAAAGAAAAACAACGTGCTGAGCAGGGTGGTAAACAACTGGTAGTCGGAAAACTGCCCCGGGGAAAATTCCATGAACAACGCCGTAATCGCGTTGGCCATGGGCGGTCGCGAGGTGAGCGTATAAGATCCCATGAAATGCCTGTGCGGGCTTTCCTGCTGCATGAAAACCAGGGTGCGTTGGTAGTGCTCCAACCAGTCGCCCGCCCAGCCGCCGCCGGAATAGCTCACCACGAGCGCCAGCAGGCCCAGGGTCCAGAGCACAAAAACGCCCCAATGACCGAGCAGGCTTTGCATCTCCGCATCACGGGCGAGGGCGCCGATTTTTTTGCGCTTCCAAGCTATGACGATCAGTGCGGCGGGGGGCAGGCACCAGAGCGACTCGGGGTTAAGGCCGGCGACAAAAATACCAAACGCTGAAAGATAGAGTATGGTGAGCGCGGAGGCAATGCCGAGGCAAAGACGTTCGCCGGCCTTCAGCGACCAATCGGGAGCCAGCGCCGCGCCAAGGCCGGGCGCCAGCATGGCGAAGAAAATCAAATCAGTGAATGTCGTGAACATGTTGACGGGTTTGGCTGGGTTCGGCGGAAGACTGGCCGAGCAGCGTGGCGATCATGTCCACGTCATAAATGGCGATGATGTCCCCTAAGTTGAAAACCTTGAAGTTGGATTGGCGTAATTCACGCAAGAAGGGGTAGCGATTGTTGAAATCATCTGTGATGGGGCTCTTTTCGGCCAGAATGACGAACCGGATGTTGCGCTCCTTTAACTCAGCGATGATCGCGGGGAGTGTCTGGCGGAGATCAAACAGGCAGTCAGCCCTCGGACTGAACAGGGGCACAGCTTGGCCACCGTGGAGTCTCACCAAAATATGATTACCGGGATGCTCCACGATTATGCCTTTGGTGCCTGCCACCGTGCATAAATACGCCCAGAATTTTGGGGCCGAGGGGCGCTCGACCGTTTCCTTGGTGTCGGACCAGGCGGCAAACGAAACACTCCACGGGTTTGTGAGCACATGGGTAGGGAGATGCCAGGAACGCCGCGCTGCGTCGGCCGATATCGCCAGCACAGCCACCGCGCATGCTATCCCGGTGCGCAATGGGACAAGCGCGATGTGTCCGGCGAGAATCGCGGCAATGGCCACCAAGGGCGATAACACGCGCATGGAATAAACCCAGCCTCCGGCGGTCTGTCCGACCGACCAGAGCCAGAGTGCGCCGATCACCAAACCGGCAAGCAGTAGCGGGGAACTTTTGGTTTTAAGGCGATAAATGCCACCCACCGCGCCAAGCAAAATGGCTCCCATGAAAACCAAGGGTAGTATGAGCAAGTAGCGCAGATTTTCCGGCTGAGAGGAGAGGCTGCAATTTCTGATGATCGCGGCCATCATTGCCATGTGGATTTTGTTTACGGGGAAAAGCCCCAGCATATCCATGCTGTAAAGGGGGTTTCCCGTTATCCATGCGTTGCGCAGATACCACGGTATAGGCAGGGCGGTCGCCACGGCCAGAAACGTGAATATGTTCTGTCGCCGTGCTTTTTGGAAAAGCAGGATGAGCGTGCCGATGATGATATAGGACAGGCCGTATTCCCTGCTCAGCGCGCCCGCCGCCGCCGCCGCGCCCGCCCAGATCAACTCGAAGGAGCGACGTGACTGTGCGTAGGTGTGCAGAAAATAAAGCATCGTGACCAGGGTGAGGGCGGTCAGTCCGGTTTCCTGGCCCATCGCTACGGCCCAAAGCGCGAGGGAGCTCGTTGCCAGCATGCCCATGGCGGCCCAGCCGGCCGCCCGGCTGCCCCACAGCACGCGGGCAAATTGGAAAACGCCCAGAAACAGGAGTCCCGACTCCAAGGCGATGCGTGCGACTGTCATGATCGGCGCGGTGCTGCCTGTGCCAAGATAGAGCCAGAAATTGAGCGATGACACCAAGGGGGCCATGCCATCGCACCAAGAATAATGCGCGAAGGCTTCACTGCTCACCGCAGGGTAGTAGTCCAGACTGCCTGTTTTGAGCATTTCCAAGCTCAGGGCATTCCATCGGAAAATATTATCATATCCCGACAGCGGATCGACGGCTGCCCGCACAATAATGCTGGCAAGGCCCAGAGAAGCGGCGGAGGCGTAGAGAAGATGATCGGCTCGCAGGGACGGGATCGTGTCGGAGACGAGTGGGCGACGCGGGGAGGTGCTTTTTTGCCAGACGACCAAGGCCGTCAGGCCAAGGCTGACTAAGCCGAGGCTTCCGGCGATGTGGGGCAAATCGAGTGGGTTCCCTGCGAATTGATTTCCGAGCACAATCCAGAATAAAACAAGAATCGAACCTAGGAACGACGAGAGTGCGACGCTCGCGGTTGGGACAAGGCGTGTCAGCAGGTAGCCGGGAAAAATAAAGCCGGCGACTGTAACGAACGGTAGCAATATCCAGCTGAACGCAGTGGTGGCGATCAACGTCACGATTGAGAGTCGGGCTTACGGTAGTCGCCGCGGCTGAAGTATTTTTCCAGCCACACATACATGCAGATGAAAAAGTAGCGGCTGCCCATTTCCTTGATCTTGAGCTTGGCCTCCCCGGAGCGGCGGTTGCGCCATGTGATGGGAATGACCGTCCAGGCGTAGCCTCGCACAATCGCCTTCAGTGGGAGCTCCACTGTGAGGTTAAAATGCGGCGCGATGAGCGGGCGTGCGCCGTCAATCACGGTGCGCCGGTAGGATTTGAATGCGTTGGTGGTGTCGTTGAGCGAGAGCTTGAAGAGGACGCGGATGAAAAAATTAAAGAGGCGGTTGAGCAGGAGTTTGTAACGTGGGTAATCAATCACGCCGCCGCCCTTGATGAAGCGGCTGCCAAACACGCAGTCCCAGCCTTCGTTGAGTTTCTGCCAGTAGCGGACGACATCGCGGGGGTCGTCGGAGGCGTCGGCCATGAAGATCACGAGCGCGTCGCCGTGACTTTTGTTTAGGCCGTGGATGATCGCGCGACCGAAGCCGTGGTCCCCGGTGTTTTGAACCGGAGCCAGCGCCGGCACGCGCGTGCGCAGCTCCGTGAGGATTTCCCAGGTGCGGTCACTGCTGCCGTCGTCCACCACCACGATTTCGTGGGGGACGGCGTGGAGTTTAAGTTCGAGATGCAGGTGTTCGACGGTCGAGGCGACGCAGCCTTCTTCATCCCGGGCGGGGATGATCACAGAAAGGAGCTTGAGCGCCGGTGCGCCGAACGGAGGGGAAGAGGAGCGCATGATCAAAGAGGCGCGGACAGTTCGAGCCAGCCCGGGTTGGCTTCGGCGTGCGCGGCTATTTCCTTGAGAACCGCGTCTGTGGGTGTTTGTGGTGCCCACGACCATATTTTCGCGGCTTTCGCGGAGTCCAAAACCATCCAAGGGATATCGAAGCGGCGGGGTTCCGGATCGGCCGTGACGGTGTGCGCACCGAAACGGTCGGCGCACCAGTCGCTCAACTGGCGCAAAGACAGGGACGAGGCGCCGCCTCCCGAGACGTTGATGATGCGATCCTCCGCAGAGATGCCGGGCCGGGCGAATTGCTTTTCAAGCAACGGCACAAGGTCGCGCGGGTGCAGGCAGTCGCGCACCTGATGACCGTGTCCGCCGAAGCCGATATAGTTGAGGGCGCGGCGGTGCAGATAGCTGTTCAGCCAATACGCAAAAATTCCCTGGTCGGGGCGGCCGAACTGTCCCGCACCGGCGAGCACGCCGCAGCGGTTCACGAAAACGGGAAAACCGAACGTCTCGCCGTATTCGAGGGCGAGCGCCTCGCTGGCGAGCTTGGTCGCGCCGTAGAGGGAAACGGGGGCCGCGGTCGCGAAGGTCTCGTCCACCCCTGAGGCGGTGAGGCCGGCGGGCAAGGTCGCGCCGGTGGCGGGGCGGAAGGCGTTATTTTTCACCTCGACGACGAGGCTCACGAGCGGGGGGATCGAATAAACGCGGCTGGTGCTGAGCAGGATGAAGCCGGCGCGGTGGCGCTTGCAATATTCCAGCAGGTTGACGGTGCCGCCGAGATTGTTTTCGACGAGCTGGCGCGAACCGGTTGTTCCGTCCACACCGGCGAGCACGCTGGGGTTGGCGGCGGCATCAATCACCCAGTCGGCCCGCGGCAGTGCCTCGACGTCGCTGGGCATGCGGAGGTCGGCATGGACTACTTGGACGCCCAATCTTCTGAGAGCCGCGCGATTCGTCTCGCTGCCAGGGCGGCTGAAGTTGTCGAAGCCCAGCAACTCGTGGCCTTTGCCCGAATCCATCAAGGAGCGGGCGATCATGCTTCCGGCAAAACCGCAGATGCCTGAGATGAGGATTTTCACGCGATATTCAGCGGAAGAGGTTGTATTTGATGATCGCGTAGAGGGCGCGGATGCCGTCACGCCAGCCGATTTTTTTGCCCTCTTTGTAGGTGCGGCCGTAGTAGCTGATGCCGACCTCGTAGATGACCACGTCGAGCTTGGACACCTTGGCGGTGATCTCCGGCTCGAAGCCGAAGCGGTTTTCCTCGATCTCGATGCCTTGGATGACCTCGCGTTTGAAGACCTTGTAGCAGGTCTCCATGTCGGTGACGTTGAGGTTGGTCATCATGTTGGAGAGCAGGGTGAGGCCCTTGTTGCCCACCATGTGCCAGAAATACACCACGCGGTGGGCCTCGCCGCCGGCGAAGCGCGAGCCGAAGACCACGTCGGCTTTTCCGTCGATGATCGGCTGAAGGAGCTTGGGATATTCGTTAGGGTCGTATTCGAGGTCGGCGTCCTGGACAATGACAACGTCGCCGGTGGCGACTTTAAACCCCGTGCGGAGGGCGGCACCCTTTCCCTGGTTGACCTCGTGGAAAAGAATCTTGTCCACCAGTGGGGCGATTTCGGCGCGCAATAGGTCGCGGGTGCCGTCGCGGGAGCAGTCGTCCACGATGATGATCTCCTTGTCCGCCACGGGGGCGCTGCGCACCCGATCCACGATGTTGCGGATGGTCTTAACCTCGTTGTAGCAGGGGATGACGATGGAGAGCTTCATGTCAGGATGAGAGGAGGCTAGGAGGGGCGGAGAAGGACGGAAGCCTTTTCCAAGCGTCCGCTGGAAGGTTGATAGCGTTTTCACTGGCTGAGGACCGGCATATTAACCAATCGCATCGGTCGGCTGCATCCCTGTCTCGCGTTACCGGTTTCCTTGCCGCGTCGCGAGCCTCTCGGGAAAACAGTTGGTAATTAAGTGTGCTTGCAGAGAAAATACTGTGGCGTGGCTGCATCAATCGTTCAGGTTAAGAATGAATGCAGATAAATGGTTGCATCCGATACTACGTTGGCGGCGGGGCAGAGAAGATTTAAAAGAGCGAGCGATAGTAGCGCCCAGCGGCGCACCAGCAGAGTTATCCCAGGCCATGGCAAAACGCCGAGCACCAGAAAAGGGATTAGCATCACAATGGAGCGGCTTACGTCCCATGCGAGGAAGGTGATGAGCGCCACGCTGGTGATCAGCCCAAAGAACAAGGCCGCCCGTTCCAGGCCCCGCAGGCTGCGGGCTGTCACGAGCACTCCTGCCCCGATTACAAGCCAACCTGCGCGAAAGCCATGCCACCAACCAGCCGGGATGTTAAAGGCGTAGTGCGCCAACTGAGCAAGTTGGCTATGCACTTGATCGGCGATGGGGCCGCCACCATGGGCAAAAACCATGGTCGCCAGCCGAATAAGAATGTAGGCTAGGGCCGGCGCCGTCTCCATGGCGAGGCTGCGCCAAGAGCCACCCCGTGCGCGGCGGACTAGGACGAATACAGGCAGCACAATCAAAAACCTCTCATCGATCCAAGGGCCGACGGCGCAGGCGAACCCGGCCGCAAAGGGCGAGGTGGTGAAGGTAAACACCACGAGCGCCAGAATATAAAACGGATCCATTTGTCCAACCCAACCCGTGGCGACATAAAAAGCCGCCGACGTTGCCACCATGAGCGTGGCTACGGACGCCGACAACCACTCCCCGCTAATCTGCCGGGCATAGCCGCACACGACATAAAGCAGCGCCAGGATCCCTATGTAAGGTAAACAGAAGTAAACCGGCAAAGACAAACCCAGCCCATGACCGACCACCGGCATGAGCAGCCGCCAGCGCAAGGCCGGTTCCACCGAAGTCAAGGGGTGCGCAAGTTGCCGGGCAAGTTCGGGCGCGCGTATTTCTTCAATGCTGCCGCTCGCCAGATTCGGTGCCCACGGGGTAACCCGGGGCGTAACCGATAAAAGTGAAAGGCCGGCGCAAACTAAAGTGATGGCGAAAATAATGACGGCGTTTTTCATGGGCTTAATTTTCAGCCTCACGGCATGGGATCGGCTTTTTTGACGCGCACAGGGGCGACTGCCATGCTTTCCTTCATGATGGGAGGAGGCTAGGAGGGGCGGAGAAGGACGGAAGCCTTTTTCCCTGCCCATCAGATTTTTGACCTATGGTTCACCTTTGGGGGCGCGTGCTTGACGGTGGCGAGTGGGCGGGGGCATCGTCATCGGTATGTCTTCCTCTGAGAAACGCTCTTTCCGTGTGAGTCCGGCGCTGCTGTTTAAGCTGGCGGCCCTTGGTGTGGTGCTCGCCGGAGTCGCCTTGATGGTGCTGCAAGGCGTCGATTTGAAGGCGTTATTCAAAAGCGGGTTGGAGTTCATCCGCAGTCTCGGGCCGGTGACTTTTTTTGCGGCGATGGCGGTGCTGCCTTCGTTCGGGTGTCCGCTCACGGCGTTTACGTTGTCGGCACTGCCGGTGTTTGGCGGCCAACTGGGCGCGCCGACCGTCGTGGGGCTGGCGTTGGCCAGTATCACGGTGAACCTGGCATTTTCCTACTGGCTGGCGCGTTATGCCCTGCGGCCTTGGGTGGAGAAACTGCTCGCCTGGATGGGCTATACGCTGCCGCAGGTCGCGGAGGAGGACCGGCTGGGGCTGCTCGTGCTCGTGCGGGTGACGCCGGGGCCGCCTTACGCGCTGCAAAACTTCGTGCTCGGGATGACGGCGATCCCGTTCGGCCTCTACATGGCGGCGTCGCTTGCGATCGTGAGTCTTTTTTCGGCGGCGTTCATTTTGTTTGGCGACGCGCTGGTGCATGGGCGCGGGAAAATGGCTTTTCTCGCGGTGAGCCTGTTCATCGCCTTCTCGGTCGGGGTTAAGTTTCTCCGGCGGCATTACCAGCGAGAACAGGCGAAGACGCCATGAACGGGGAACGGGAAATCGAACTCGACGGCGGGCCGCGTCCGGAAAGCGTGACTGAGTTTACGCGCCGCGTGAAGACGGTGCTGGAAAAGGAAATCCGGCCGGGCTGGGTGCGCGGGGAGGTATCCAACCTGCGCGCTCAGGCGAGCGGGCATTTTTATTTTTCGCTGAAGGACGCGGGCGCACAAGTGTCAGCAGTGATGTTTCGTGGCGACGCGTCGAAGCAGGCGGTGAAGCTGCGCGACGGGATGCAGGTGGTCGTTTACGGGGAGATTTCCGTCTATGAGGCGCGGGGCAACTACCAGCTCGTCGTGCGCGTGATCATCGAGGACGGCGTGGGGCGGTTGCAGCGCGAGTTTGAGGCGCTGAAGCGCAAGCTGGCCGAAGAGGGCTTGTTCGCGGCGGAGAACAAGGCGGCGATTCCGGCGATGCCGCAGGTCGTGGGGTTTATCACGTCGCCGACGGGCGCGGCGGTGCAGGATTTTTTGCGGATTTTGATCCGGCGCGGCTGGCGCGGACGAGTCGTGGTGTTGCCTGCGAAGGTGCAGGGCGACGGCGCGGCGGCGGAGATGATCGGGATGCTTGCGGAGGCGGAGTGGCTGGGGATTTTCGACCTGCTGGTGATCGGGCGCGGGGGCGGGTCGTTGGAGGATTTGTGGGCGTTCAACGAGGAGCCGCTGGTGCGCGCGGTCGCGGCGTGCACGGTCCCGATCATCTCGGCGGTGGGGCATGAGATTGATTTTACGCTATGCGATTTCGCGGCGGACGTGAGGGCGGAGACACCGAGCGCGGCGGCGGAGTTGATCTCGAGCGGCTTTGTGGCGGCGTTGGAAAAGGCAGCGCGGCTGGCGGAGGATTTGGAGCACCATGTCGGCGCGGCGCTGGAGACGGCGAGCGAGCGTCTGGATCATGCGCGGTCGCGGCTGCGGCTGCTGGCGCCGTCGGCGCAGATCGAGCGCGGGTTTTTGAAACTGGATGATTTGGCGAACCGTCTTGGCGCGGCGCTGGGAAAAACGGTGCAGGCGCGGCGGCAGCGGTTGAGCGAGGTGCGGTCGCTGTTGCGCGAGCGTTCGCCGCAGCGTCGGGTGGAGTCAGAGTCGCAGCGGTTGCTGTCGTTGTGGAAGCGGTTGCAGGCGGCGAGTCCGGCGTCGGTGTTGAACCGCGGTTTTGTGATCATGCGCGACGAAACGGGCAAGCCGGTGCAAAAAAAAGCCGCTGTCCGGAAGGGACAGCGGCTGGCGGCGGAGTTCGCCGATGGAACGGTGCCGGTGAAGGCGGACGAATGATCAGGGTTTCGGCAGCTTCATCCAGCGGGCGCCAGCCTTTGAACTTTTCACGGTGGTTTCAATGAAGGCCATGCCTTCGACACCGTCGGCGATGGTGGGGAAATCGAGGTCCTTCGGCTGGGCTTTGCCGGATACCTCGGCGCGGATGGCGCGGAAGGCTTCGCGGTAAATGTTGCCGAACGCTTCAAGGTAACCCTCGGGGTGGCCGGCGGGGATGCGGGTAGCGGCCTTGGCGGTGGCGGATGTGAGGTAGCCGTGGCCGCGTCCCCAGATTTCGGTGGGGCGGTCGGGGTATTTAACGACGAGCTGGTTGGGGTGCTCCTGTCTCCATTCGAGGCCGGCTTTTTCGCCGTAGATGCGGATGTTGAGGTTGTTTTCCTCGCCGACGCTGATCTGGGAGGCGTGGAGGATGCCTTTGGCGCCGCCTTTGAAGCGGACGAGGATGTTGCCGTCGTCGTCGAGCTGACGGCCTTTCACGAAGGTGGTGAGGTCGGCGCAGAGGGAATCAATCTCGAGGCCGGTGATGTAGCGGGCGAGGTTTTCGGCGTGGGTGCCGATGTCGCCGATGCAGCCGGCGGCGCCGCTGCGTTTCGGGTCTGTGCGCCAGGCGGCCTGTTTCTGGTCGGTTTTTTCGAGGGCAGTGGAGAGCCAGCCCTGCGGATACTCGACGACGACTTTGCGGATCGCGCCGAGTTTACCTTCGCGGACCAGGTCGCGGGCCTGCTTCACCATGACGTTGCCGGTGTAGTTGTGGGTGAGGACGAATACTTTCTTGGACTTGGCGATGATTTTGCGGAGGGCGAGGGCTTCCTTGAGGTCGAAGGTGACGGGCTTGTCGCAGACGACGTTGAAGCCGGCTTCGAGAAAAAGTTTCGCGGGCGGAAAGTGCTGGTGGTTGGGCGTGACGATGACGACGAAGTCGAGTCGTTGGCCGCCGGGCTTTTTGGCCTCGGCGGCGGCCATCTCGACGTATGAGCCGTAAGCGCGGAAGGGGTCGAGAAAGAGGTCTTCGCCGGAGGCGGCGGAGCGGGCTGGGTCGGATGAGAAGGCGCCGGCGACGAGTTCGGCCTGACCGTCCATCTGCGCGGCGATGCGGTGGACGGCGCCGATGAAGGCGCCTCGGCCGCCGCCGATCATGCCGAAGCGGAGTTTGCGGGTCATGGGGGGCGGGGTTGAAAGACGAAAGCCGAGAGGCGGGCTCAGTTATAGAGCCAATACTTGCGGCTTTGTTTTTGGTAAATCGTGTCCTTTTCGCGCCAGTCGGCGAGGAAGGCTTCGAGGTTGACGCGGGCGCCGTCGCGTTTGAGGGCGTTCCACCAGGCGGTGGAGCCGACGTGGATGTTGAAGCTGCGGGCGTCTTTTTCGCCGAGCTTGACGAACGGGTTGGGCGGGTCGTAGCGGCAGGCGACGCGCATGAGGGCGAAGCTCAGCTCGGTGGGATTCCACGCGTCCCAGTTGGAGACATCGACATAGACGCCCTCCTTGGGTTTTCCGGACTGATCGGGCGCGGTGATCTTGCGGTAGGAAAGTCCGGGGAGGCGCAGGGCGTTTAGATCCTGGACGAGTTTGTCGGCAGTGACGCCCTTGAAGCTGAGTCCGCGGAATGGATAACTGGCGCCGATGCCGTGCTTGAAGCCGCTGAACTCGCAGCCAAGACCGATCATGGCGTAGCCGACGACGGCGTTGAAGTCGCGGACCAGCGGGGAGGTGGGGATAAACTTGAGGCCGGTCTCGGGCCAGCGCATGGAGCGTTTCCAGCCGCGCATGGGGACGATGGTGAGCCGGCCCTTGGCGCGCACGCTGTCGGGGATTTGGAGGACGCCGGGGGCGCTGGCGGCCATGCGGGCGAGTTCGCCCATGGTCAGGCCGTGGACGTAGGGAATGCGGAACGCGCCGACGCCGCTCATCCATTCGCGGTCGAGGAGGGGGCCGTCCACCTTGTAGCCGCCGAGGGGGTTGGGGCGGTCGAGGACGATGACTTCGACGTTGTTGGTGAAGCAGGCCTCCATCGTGTAGCGCATGACGACGTTGAACGTGTAGGAACGCACGCCGATGTCCTGCAGGTCGATGACGACCGCATCGAGGCCCTTGAGTTCGGCGGGGGTGGGGAAGCGGTTTTTCCCGAAGAGCGAGTAAACGGGAAGCCCGGTGCGTTTGTCGGTGGAGTTGTCGATGTTGACCGAGGCCTTCACGTCGCCGTAGAGACCGTGTTCGGGCGAGAAGAGGGCGACGAGTTTGGTGTTGGGCGCGCGGCGGAGGACGTCGATGGTGCTTTCGCCGCGGCGGTTGACGCCGGCGACGTGGGTGAGGAGCCCGATGCGTTTGCCGGCGACGGCCTTGAAACCGGTGGCTTCGAGCACGTCGATGCCGAGCATAACGGGAAACTCGCGATCCGTGGAAGACGGCTGGACGCGGGCGGAGGCCGCGGCGGGCGGCGGAGGCGGCGGCACCGGCCTGGGGTGCGATTTGCAGCCGGAGATGGCGAGGAGTCCCGCGACAGAGACGCACAAGACGGTGAGGAAAATGGGGCGGGCGCAACCAGGCATCATCGCGTTTACATTGGATTTGCGAGGGGTGCCGTCCAGTCGGAAGGAGCGGGTGGTGTCAACTTTCCGACGGCGGCCGCCAAGCGCAAGAATCAGGACGGTCCGACGAAGGCGAAACGCGGAACGGCGCGGCCGTCGATGACGACTGTCTCCAAAAACATGGCGCGTGGACGCACCCATAGGCTGTGGTCGCCGTAAAGCTGGCGGTAAACGACGAGTTCTTCCTCGGTCTCGGAGTGGCGGGCGACGTCGAGCACTAGGTATTCGTTGCCCTTGTAGTGACGGTAGCGGCCGGGGAGCGGGCCGTCGGGGAGGGCGGAGGTGGGCGAGGCGGACATGGTGAAAGGCTTCCGGCGCAGACGACGGGCGTAAAACAAAAAGGCGCGAAGACCGGGGTCTTCGCGCCTGCAAGAGCCGTGATCGGCGGGCGGGAGCGTTTAGAATGCGCCGCCGTTGGCCTTGGTGCCGCAGAGGGCGACTTCGAGGCCGAGGTTGGCGGCGAGTTGGGCCTTGGTATAAAGCGCGAGATCGGCTTCCTTGGCGCTGTTGGCGTAAACGACTTGGATGTGGTTGCTCTTGTGGCGGGCCATCATCTGGTCACGGGAAACGCCATAGGTCACGGCGTGCATGATCGGCCATTGCACGGTGGTCTCCTTCCAGCGGCGCTCGGTCTCGGCTTGGGGCAACGCGATGACCTTGGCGCGGCCGTGGTCCATCTTGAGTTTGCCGTTTTCGACGAAGACGCGGCTCCAGACGATCTCGCCGACCTTGGCGATGCCGCGCAGCGTGCCGCCGCCGAGGCGGAAATACATGCCGGGCTGGCGGAGCGAGTCGGAGCCCGCCCAGCCGCCGACGTGGTGCGCGGGAGGAGCGCTGCCGGAGATGAGGAACACCCAGACGTATTCGTCGGTGGTGCCGCTCTCGTCGTAGGCGCCCCAACGCAGATCGTGGAGCGTGTTCTCGACGGGCTGGCCGAGGGCCTTGTGGACGCGGTAGGTGAAGAGGCCGTCGAGGCCGGCGCATTCGTCCACTTCGTTGAAGTGCGGGATGGGTTCGCCGTCGCGGATGATTTTGCCCTGCGCATTTTTGACAGGCGGGCGATCGGAATTGTTGAGCGTGCCTTCGACAAGATCGGAGGCGGGGAGGAGGTCCTTGAGGCCCTGCTGATACTGGATGCCGATGGTCTCGGCGCCGAATTCGTCGGCGATGCGGACGGCGGCGATGTAGGTTTTGCACTGCCAGAGGACCTGCGCCTCGGTGAGTTCGGTGGCCTCGTCTTTGCCGAAGTGGAACTTGAGGCCCTTCTTCTTATACCAGTTGAAAACGGCGAGCGCGTCCTCGTCGCTGACCTGGGTCGCGCCGTAGTAGAGGGCGGACTGGGAGAGGCGCTCTTTGTAGACACCGGTCTGGAAGAGGAGTTCGTCGGGGATGATGGCGTTATACATGCCCATGCAGCCTTCGTCGAAGACGCCCATGATGGACTTCTTCACGCGGAGCTCTTCGGCGAGCTTCTTGGCGAGGGCCTTGGCCTTGGCGGGGACGGCGGCCTTGGCGAGCGGTTTGACGTGGGTGATCTTGTGCTTGGTGACGCCGGTCTTCAGCCACGTGGCGAGGCTGGAAAGGAAGTAGGCGTCGTCGAAGTTGTCGCTCCAGAGCGTGGAGTATTTCACGCCGGCCTTGGTGAGGGAGCCGTTGAGGTTGAGCATGCCGACGAGGCCGGGCCAGGTGCCGGACCAGTTGGCGACGGTGAGGATCGGGCCGCGATGCGAGATGAGGCCGTGGAGGATGTGGTGGGAATATTGCCAGACGGCTTCGGCGACGATGATGGGCGCATCGGGATCGATTTTCGAGAATACCTCCATGCCTTCCTTTTGGGAGGCGATGAAGCCGTGTTTCACGTCGGCCTTGTAGCCGTGGGCGCGGACGAGTTTGTAGCCGAGGGTGGCGACGGTCGCGGTGAGCGTCTTTTCCATCTCCTGCTGGGCGGCCCAGCAGACGGCGTTGGCGGTGTGGCGGAGATCGCCATTGGCGATCAGGGTGACGGTTTTTTTGGAGGATTTGGACATGGAGATAAGATTTTGTCGGGGAGGCTCCCTAGAAATAATCGGCGGGGTGCCGGATGTTGAGGGAGAGTCAACTATACTCTCGATATCGCGGCATTAGAATGGATAAATGACGGACAAGCATGGATAAAGTCGGCTCAAATTTACCGGTCGAATTGCTGTCGAAGCAAGTCACGGGCACGCGGCATTTCTTCCTGAGCCTGGCGCCCGCGAAAACCGTGCGGTTGGCGGTGGCGCTGGGCGGCCGCGAGCGGTGCAATCCCGATTACGAGATCCGCCGCGAGGCGCATTCCTATCCCTTTCATGTGCTCGAATACGTGGCGGAAGGCGCGGGCGAAGTGGAGCTGGACGGCGTGCGCCACGAGTTGGGCGCGGGCAGCGTTTTCGCCTACGGACCAGCCACGCGTTGCGCGATGCGCACCGATCCGCGGCGGCCCATGCTGAAGTATTTCATCTGTTTCGCCGGCACCACGATCGTGCGGAGATTGCGCGGGACTCAGGTCGCGCCGGGAAAGGTGCCCGTCCTCGCGGCGCACGCGGAGGTCCGCAGTGTTTTCGAGGACGTGATGCGCGAGGGGCAGCGCACGGGCGATCTGGCCAAGGCGATCTGCGCGCAGTTGTTTGAGCTCCTGCTCCTCAAGATCGAGGACGCCGCCCAAGTGGGCGCGCACGGCGACCCGGCGCAGGAAAACTTCCAGCGTTGCAAGGCGCTCATCGACGCCGAGGCGGAGCGGTTGCAGACGTTGCGCGAGATCGCGGCGAAGGCGGGGCTGGAGGAGTCGAGCGTGTGCCGGCTGTTTCGGCGGTTTCAAGGGACGAGTCCTTACCAATACCTCCTGCGCCGGAAGATGAACCTGGCGGCGGCGTTTTTGGTGGAAAGCGGCGGTCTGGTGAAAGAGGCCGCCCAGCGCGTGGGGTTTGCCGACCCGTATCACTTTTCACGGTGCTTCAAGGCGGTCCACGGCGTGTCGCCGAAGTCGCTTCAGCGGCATGGCCGGCGGGCATGAGCCTTGGGGGAGAAACGTCCACAAAAATCCGCAGGGGAACAGGGTTTAAGCGAAGCCTGACAAGATTAAGAAGCGGAGATTATACCTGAACGCGCCGACGGCATAGGCTTTGACTGAAAGCTGACGGAAGCGGCATCTGGGCCTCGCAAGTTTCTCCGGGCGGGGAGCGTTTTCTTCGTCCACATTTCCACCCTGTTTTTCCACGCCATGTCCAGCCATCCCAAGTCGTTTACCCTGTCCTCCTCGCGTCCTGATTTCGAAACCTCCGCCCCGGTAAGATCCAAAGGCGAAGAGCTGCTCAACCGCGCGATTCCCGTCGAGGAACGCATGGTGCTGAAGCGCGACGGCTCCAAGGCCCGCTTCGATCTCAACAAGATCACCCGCGCCATCGCGCTCGCTTTCCACGAGGTGCGCACCGACAACGCGCCCAACCCCTACCGCGACGACATGCTCGCCTGCTTCGGCCTCGACAGCGACATGTTCATCGAGGTGACGAAGATCGCCTCCGGCGTTTCGCAGATGCTGGAGCTTTACTACCGCGACGGAAAACATCCCTCGATCGACCAGGTGCAGGACAGCGTGGAGAAGACCATCGCCGCCTCCGGCCACTGGGACGTCGCCCGCGCCTTCATGCTCTACCGCGCGCTGCACGCGGAACGTCGCCTCGCGCACTTCGACGAAAACGGCCTCGCCGACTACATCGCGATGGCGAAATACGCGCGCTACCAACCCGATCTCGGCCGCCGCGAAATCTTCACCGAGGGCGTCGAGCGCGTGCGCGACATGCACCTCTCGTTTTTCACGCCCAAGTTGGATTTGAAAGCCCCCGCCGCGCTGCCCGCCGACGTGAACGCCTTCGCCGGCGTCAACGCCGACCTGCTCGCCACGACCCTTGGAGGCGCGAGCCTCGACCGCATGATCAATGACGCCTTCGCGCAGGTTGCCGCCAAGAAGGTCCTCCCGAGCATGCGCTCGATGCAGTTCGGCGGCGAGGCGATCCTCAAGAACCACAGCCGCATGTTCAACTGTAGCTTCTCCAACGTGGACCGCGTGGCCTTCTTCCGGGAATATTTCTTCCTCCTGCTGAGCGGCTGCGGCGTAGGCTTCTCCGTGCAAAAGCATCACATCGCGCTCCTGCCCGCGCTGCCCAAGCGCGAGGCCGACCACGACCTGCCGGTCTGGCACTACGACATCGTGGATACGATCGAGGGCTGGGCAGACTCGCTCGACGCCCTGTTCAAGTCGTTCTACGACGGCAAAAAAATCGAGTTCAACTTTTCCGCTATCCGTCCGCGTGGCGCCGCCCTGCGCACCTCGGGCGGCAAGGCGCCCGGCCACCTGCCGCTCAAAAAATCTCTCCACAAGGTCGAGCACATCCTCGAGCAGGTGGCGGGCCGCGCGCTGCGCCCGATCGAGGTTTACGACATCAACATGTTCATCGCGAAGGCCGTGCTCGCCGGCGGCATCCGCCGCTCGGCCACCATCTGCCTTTTCTCGCCCGACGACGAGGAGATGATGAATGCGAAGACCGGCAACTGGTTTGAAAAACACCCGCAGCGTTCAGCTTCCAACAACTCCGCCGTGCTCACGCGCGGCGAGAAAAACGGCGAGCACTTCCGCAAGCTCTTCAAGGCTCAGAAAGAATTCGGCGAGCCGGGCTTCTACTTCTGCGACCACCCCGAGGCGGGCTGCAACCCGTGCGCCGAAATCAGCCTCATGCCGGTCGTGGACTGGGAGCTTTCAGGCGAGGAGCTTTCCCGCCTCTTCAGCGAGGGTTACAAGGGCGAGTTGCCTGGCATGACCCGCCTGTCCGGCTTTCAGCACTGCAATCTCACCACCATCAACGGCGGCGCGGCCACCACCCCGAAAGACTTCCACCAAGCCTGCATCTACGCGACGGTCATCGGCACCCTTCAGGCGGCCTACACCGACATGAAGTATCTCGGTCCCGTCACCAAACTCATCAACGAGCACGACTCGCTCCTCGGCGTTTCCATCTGCGGTTTCATGGACAACCCCCGCGTGCTCTTCGATCCCGAGGTGCTCCGTCAAGGCGCGGCGCTCTGCCGTGCGACCAACAAGTTCGTCGCCGCGCTCATCGGCATCCGCCCGGCCGCGCGCCTCACGACCACGAAGCCAGAAGGCACCGCCTCGCTCCTCCTCAACGCCGCCTCCGGCATCCATCCGCACCACGCTCGCCGCTACTTCCGCCGCGTGCAGGCCAACCGCAAGGAGCCGATCTACGCGTTCTTCAAGTCCGTCAACCCGCAGATGACCGCCGTCTCCGTTTACAACCCCGACACCGACGACGTGATCTCTTTTCCCGTCGAGGCTCCGAAGCACGCCATCCTGCGCAAGGACATCAACGCGCGCCAGTTCCTCGAACTCGTGAAGCTCGTGCAGCTCAACTGGGTCGTGCCCGGCGGCGACCCTGCCACGCGTTCGCCCGGCCTGCATCACAACGTGTCCAACACCTGCACCGTGCGCCCCGACGAGTGGAACGAGGTCCAGGACTTCATTTGGGCCAACCGCGAGTTTTTCACCGGCATCTCGCTTCTTCAGGACGCGGGCGACAAAGCCTACATGCAGGCTCCGCGCGAGGAGGTTTCCACCGAGGCCGACGTCGCCGCATGGAACACCCTGCGCCCGCTGAAGGTGGACTACACCAAGATGCGCGAGGCGACCGACGAGACCGCCCTCAAGGAACACATCGCCTGCGCCGGCGGCACCTGCGAGCTCCACTGAGGCTTCCTGAACGGCGGATCTGAAAATGCCTCGCCGCCGACGCGGGCGGCCGGCACGCTCGCCGGCCGATGATCTTCACCTGCCAACCCGGATTCGTGGACCTGCTCGCCGCCGAGCTTGCCGCCTGCGGCTACGCGTCGGCCGAGCAGGGCGCGGGCTGGGTTCGCACGGAAGGCGCGGCGGCCGGGGACCTGCCCGACCTGTGTTTCCCGCAGATGGCGCTGCTCGACCCCGTCGAGATCACCGGCGACTCCGTCAACGCGCTCGCGGCGAGAATCACCGAGCAATTTCTCACGACCGCAAAAACCGAGCGCTTCGAGGGCGAGTGGCCGTTTCTCTTTGAGGAGGCCGCCGAGCTCGACGGCCTCGGCCGCCGTGTGAAGGGCGTCGAAAAGATGGTGCAGGAAAACCTCAAGAAACGCATGAGCCGCGTCTCCCGCCTCGCCGTGGCCGACAAGCCCCGCGGCGTCGCCCGCCTGCGCGGGCTCTATGTGTTCTTCGTCGATTTCAAGCGCGCCTACGTCGCCCGCGAGGCGGTGTTCGGCGGACAGCGCCGCATGGCCGACGACGAGCAGGCGCCCTCGCGCTCCTACCTGAAAATCGAGGAGGCCTACATCGTGCTCGGCCGCGAACCGGGTTTCGAGGAAACCGTGGCCGACCTCGGCGCCGCGCCCGGCGGTTGGAGCTACAGCGCATCCAAGCGCGGCGCGAAGATCGTCGCCGTGGACAACGGCCCGCTCAAGGGCGGCGCGTATAACAACTACAAGATCGAGCACCGCATGGAGGACGCGTTCGCGTTCCGCCCCGCCGAGGGGCAGGTGTTTGACTGGATGTTCTGCGACCTCGTGGAGGAGCCGCACCACGTGCTCAACGACCTCGTCGCGCCGTGGCTGGAGAACAAATGGTGCCGCCGCTTCGTGGTGATCTTGAAGTTCGGGCGCGTCGATCCGCTCGCGCTGCTGGAGCAGGTGCGTGCGCCGGAGTCGGTCTTTTCGCGCTGCGCCACCGGCGTGCGCGTGCGCCACCTTTACCACGACCGCGAGGAATTCACCATCGTCGGCGAGGTGCGCCCATGAGCGGCGGGTTTAAAGGTAGGGACGGACCGATGGGCCGTCCGTGTAGGTGGGCGCAGGCCGCAAAGACTGCTCGGCGGGCCCAGCGGTCCCGCCCTACCTTGGGAACGGGCTTATGAGCGCGAATTCAAAAGAGCTCAACCTGTGCGGGCTGGCGGCGGTGCGTTCGCGTTTCGAGCGCGAGCCGGCGTCGATCAAGCGGCTGTTTTTCGACGAGGCGACCGGCCGCAAGGTCGGCGCGATCTGCAAGGCGCTCGCCGCCGCGCGGAAGGTTTACCGCTGCGTGCCGCCGGCGGAGCTGGAGAAAATTGCGGGCAGCATCCACCACGGCGGCATCGTCGCGGTGATCGACGCGCCCAAGCTTCGCGCGCCGGACACGGTGACGATCGGGAAATGGGCGGCGACGCGCACGCCGCTCGTGCTGCTCGACCGCATCGGCAACGCGCACAACCTCGGTGCCATCGCGCGCACGGCGGCGTTTTTCGGCGTGGAGCACATTATTATTCCCGCGCATCCGCAGGCGGCGCTGCCCGGCGAGGCGGCGTATCGCGTTTCCGAAGGCGGGCTGGAGCAGGTCGAAGTGTGGCGCACGCCCGATCTGGCGAAGCTCCTGCGAGACCTCGCGGCGGCGGGCTACGACGTGGCGGGCGCGGCGGCGCGCGGCGGAAAACCCGTCGCCCTCTCCGGCCCGGCCAAACCGGTCGCGCTCGTGCTGGGCAATGAGGAGCACGGGCTCGCGCCCGAGGTGGAAAAAGCCTGCACGCGAATGGTGACCATCCCCGGCAGCGGCCGCGTGGAGTCGCTCAACGTGTCGGTGGCCGGCGCGGTGCTTATTTACGCGCTGCTGGCGAAGAAAAGCTGAGATTTATTTAATCCGCCCTTTGCGGCTTTGCGTTCAAAGCCCGCGCTGTTAATTCGGTTTCACCATGAGCATCCAGTTCCCCGTCAGCGATCACGTCAAAACCCGCGGCGTCGTCTATTTCGCGCGCCTCGTGGACAAAATCCGCCTCCACGCCGCCGGCAAACTTCCCGCAGACTTCGTCGGCCATCTCGGGTTTGCCGACAACACCAGCTTCGACGCGCGGTTTTCGCGTTTCTGGGGACTCGACTACGAGGCTATCAAAGCTCGCTCGCTCCAGGGCGGCACCGCCGGGGAAATCTTCGACGACCTCTTCGCCGGCCGCCAGCCGCTCAACCCCGAGCAGGTCTTCGTGTGGAATCTCTTCCTCCTCAAACGAGGCTGGCGCGACAGCGGCTCGCCCGGAGTGGTCGAGGGAAAGCAGGCCGCCGGTTTTGCCGCGCGCACCGACGTCCATACCTACGTTGACCTCCACGACGCCGAGGAGGGCCGCACGCCTCTCGCCGTCCTGGGTTGAGGAAGCGGGCGCGCGTCTGATCAACCGCCTCGTGCGTATGATTCCCATGATGCGTTTTCTTCCGCTGGTCTTGCCTCTGCTGTTTGTCGGCTGTGCGTCCGGCCCCAAGGCACCGCCGCTGCGCACCGTCGCGCATGTGGACATGGACCGCTACCTCGGGCGCTGGTATGTCATCGCGAACATCCCTTACTTTTTGGAGAAGGGAAAAGTCGCCAGCTACGACACCTACGCCCGCAGGCCCGATGGCACGCTCGTCAATAATTTCACCTTCCGCAAAGGCTCCTTCGACGCCCCCGAAACCACGTGGCACGGCACGGCGTGGGTGGTCAACACGCAGACCAACGCCGAGTGGAAAGTCCGCTTCATCTGGCCGTTCACCGCGACCTACCTCGTGCTCGAACTTGATCCCGATTACCGCTGGGCCGTCGTCGGCACGCCCGGTCGGGGGTTGCTTTGGGTTCTCGCGCGCGACCGTCAGCTCCCTGCGGCGACTTACGCCGGTATTTTGGAACGCATCCGTGCGCAGGGCTACGATCCGGCCCGGCTTGCCCCAGTTTCGCAGCCTGCGGAGTAAGCCGACGTGGTTGATTCGGCGGTGGTCGCTGGCAAAAAATTAAAACCGGCACATTCTTCCGTTAACCCCAAAAATTTCCATGTCCAAACCACGCGCCTATTCTGTCAAAGCCTACTCCACCGCCAGCGCGCCCTCGCCGCTCGCTGCCGCCGCGATTCCGCGCCGCGAGCCGACGGATCGTGACGTGCAGATCGAAATTCTTTTCTGCGGCGTCTGCCATTCCGATCTCCATTTCGCGCGCAACGAGTGGCACTTTACCCAATATCCCGCCGTGCCCGGCCACGAGATCGTCGGCCGCGTGACCAAAGTCGGCCCCAAGGTCACCAAGTTCAAACCCGGCGACATCGCCGGCGTCGGCTGCATGGTGGACGCCGACCCGAGCTGCCCGCATTGCCGGAAAAATCTCGAACAATTCTCGCCCACGATGGTCGGCACCTACGGTGGGATGGACAAACACCTCGGCCTGCCGACCTATGGCGGCTACTCCGAGGGCATCGTGGTGGACGAGCACTTCGTCCTGCGCGTGCCCGAGAACCTCAATCTCGCCGCCGTCGCGCCGCTGCTTTGCGCGGGCATCACCACCTACTCGCCGATGCGCCACTGGAAAGTCGGCCCGGGTAAAAAAGTGGGCATCGTCGGTCTCGGCGGACTCGGCCACATGGGCGTGAAGTTTGCCCGTGCGTTTGGCGCGCATGTCGTCGTGTTCACCACGTCGGAGAGCAAGAAGGCCGATGCGCTTCGCCTTGGTGCGCACGAAGTCGTCGTCTCGCGCAACGCCGGCGAGATGGCGAAGCACGCGGGCACGTTCGACTTCATCCTCGATTGCGTGTCGGCCGACCACGACATCAACGCCTACCTCGGCATGCTCGCGGTTGACGGCAACATCACCCTCGTGGGCGCACCCGAGAAGCCGCTGCCGGTCGCGGCGTTCTCTCTGATCATGGGCCGCAAGAGTCTGTCCGGATCGCTCATCGGCGGCATTGCGGAGACGCAGGAGATGCTCGATTTCTGCGGCAAGCACAACATCACCTCCGACATCGAGATGATCCGCATGAACCAGATCAACGAGGCCTACGAACGCATGCTGAAGAGCGACGTGAAATACCGTTTCGTGATCGACATGGCCTCGCTGAAAAACTCCTGAAAATCATCGGTTCATACGGGATGCGTTCTGGAGTTTGACGGTCGCCATCCTTTAACGTCGGCGCGTGAAGTCCATTTCCTCCATTGCCATCGTCGGTTCCGGTGCGCTCGGGCTCTACTACGGTGCGCGGCTTGCGCGGGCCGGCGCGGACGTTTCTTTTCTGGCGCGGAGCGACCTCGCAGTGCTGCTCACGCGAGGGATTATGGTGAAGGCGACCGACGGCGACTTCACGCTGCCGTCCGTAAAAGCGGCGACGAAGCCCGAGGAAATCGGGCCGGTTGACCTTGTCATCATCACGCTCAAGGCGACCGCCAACGACCAGCTCGCGCGGTTGCTGCCGCCGCTGCTGCACACGGACACCGTCGTGCTCAATCTCCAGAATGGCATTGGCGTGGACGAACCTGTCGCGGCGGTCGCGGGGCCGGAGCGCACGCTGGGCGGGCTGTGTTTCATCTGCGCGAACCGTATCGCGCCCGGCGTGGCCGAGTGCACGATGCCGGGGCATGTCGTGATCGGCGAATTCTCCGGCGGGCCGCAGCCGCGCACGCGGGCGGTGGCGGACTGGTTTGTCCGCGCGGGAGTGAAGGCGGAGATCGGCGCGAGTCTGCTGGAGGCGCGCTGGCGCAAGCTGGTGTGGAACGTGCCGTTCAACGGCCTCTCGGTCTTGCATGGCGGCATGACGACCGACGTGATCCTGGAGTCGCCGGAGCGGGAGGCCGAAGTGTGGGCGCTGATGCGCGAGGTGCAGGCGGCGGCGGCGGCCTATGGATTTAAAATACCCGAGGATTTTGTGACGTTGCAGGTCGAGCGCACGCGACCGATGGGGCCGTATAAACCCTCGACGATGCTGGACTATCTCGCGGGCAAGCCGCTGGAGGTGGAGTCGATCTGGGGCGAGCCGCTGCGGCGCGCGAGAGCGAAGGGCGTGGAGACGCCGCGACTGGCGGCGCTTTACGAGCGGCTGCTCCCGCTGGCGGCGGGGCGGATGCGCGGATTGTAATCGTCGATGGTTTGTGGCTGCGTGGGGCAATGATAACCAAACTGGCTGACGCAGGAAAACGATTGGTCGAAGGCGTGGTGCAGGCATGGGGGCGTTTTCCGCTGGCGATGGTTTCCGCACTGGGCGTGATGGTGACGTTGCTCGTGGTGATAGAGAGCGGTTCCAACTCGGATTGGGTGTGGCAACGCGTGGCGATGGCGGCGGCACTGGGCGTGCCGCTCGGTGTTTTCCTGGTGGTGGCGGGCGAAAGTCGGGACTGGACGCGCGGCAAACTTGCGGCGCTTCAGGCGATTGGGCTCGGCTTGGTGGTCGCTTATTGGGCGATGTTACCGGCGAAGTTGGAGGCGGTGCCGGAGTCGTTTTGGATTCGCACGGCGATGTTGTTTCTTGCGCTGCATCTGGCAGTGGCCGTGGGGGCGAAGCATCGCAGCCACGAGGCGTTCTGGACGTTTAACTGGAATCTGTTCAGCCGCTATTGGGTGGGGGTTTTGTATGCGGTGATTTTTTTCGCCGGGCTGGCATTGGCGCTGACGAGTGCGGTGAAGCTGTTTGATTTTACTGTGGAGGGGGAGCGTTACGGACAGTTGTGGGTGCTGATCACTTTTGGGTTTCATCCGTTGTGGTTGCTGGCGGGCGTGCCCAAGGTGAGGGCGGACGAACAGGCCGAGGCGGAGCCGCCGCGCGTGTTGAGGGTTTCCGCCGGGGGCGTGCTCCTGCCGTTGGTGGCGGTGTATCTGGCGATCCTTTATCCTTACGCGGTGAAGATCGCGCTGACGCGGGTGTGGCCGGACGGGTGGGTGGCGGTGCCGGTGATCGGGCTGGCAGTGATCGGGTTGCTGGCGGTGCTGCTGGTGCAGCCGTTGGCTAGGGCGGGGTTGTGGTGGGCCGAGTGGTTTGCGGGGCGGTGGTTTGGGCGGTTGCTGGTGCCGATGGCGGTGCTGCTGGCGCTGGCCGTGAGCGTGCGGGTGGGCGACTATGGACTGACGGAATCGCGCTACGCCGGATATGTGTTAGCGGGGTGGTTGGCGGCGATGGGGCTGTATTTCGGCACGGGCGGTGCGGCGAAACGCTCGCTGCGGGTGATCCCGCTTTCGTTGCTCGGGGTGGTGGTGTTTTTGCTGGCGGGGCCGTGGAGTCTTTTCGCGGTTGCCGAGCGGTCGCAGCTTGCCCGGTTCGACAGGTTGCTGGCGAAATACGGGTTGGTGGAGCACGGCGTGGCCCGACCGAAGGCGCAGACGTTATCGCTCAAGGAGTTTTCCGACCTGCGCTCGGTGATAGATTATCTGCATAAGCGGCATCAGTCGGCCGGGTTGTATGCTCGGCTGGACCCTTGGCTGAAGATTTATTCTGCGCGGCGCGATGCGCGCTGGGGATTCGGTAGTGAGGCGCTCGGGTGGCTGCAGATTGCCAGTCTAGGTGATGACGGTTCGGGCTCGGAATGGTTTTGGTTCTACGCGCCGCCTTGCGATCTCGCGGGTTTTAAGAGGGCGGATTATGGCTCGATTGGTTACGGAGCGCGGAGCCCATCGAGCGTCGGTGGCTTGGGCCTTAATCTGCGTCTGTCGTCTAATGACGCAGGTCTTGAAATGGAGTCTACGGACGGTGACTGGAAACCGGTGGCTGAGATCAACGCCGCATTAAAAAATTACACCGCCAAATTAAAAACGAAGACGGACGCGAACACGGCGCTCATTGCCGGCGAAGTCGTGCTCAAATCGGGCGAGCGGCGTCGGATCGTGCTGCTGCACGTGGAGGGGCGGGTTTATTCTGGCGGTCAGAAACTACAACTCCAGCGGGTCGATTTTCTTGTGCTGGCGCCGTGAGGCGGAGCTATCAACGGCGCGGCGCTTAAATCGTCTGCCTGAGCGGCGTCGCGCCATTACAACCAGAAAACTTGCGACCTAGTGGATTGCTGGCGCATAACCTGCATCTAATCGCTGCATAACGTCATGAAAACTCATCTATTCAAAACCGCCTTGGTTTCTCTCTCGCTGTGTTCGGGGGCTGTCGGTGGCGCCCCGAAAACGGTTGATACGGTGCTGGTCGAAAAACAGAAGGTCTTTGTGCAAACCGATGCGTCCACCACGATGCAAACTGGGTGGGTGGGCAGCATCCGGATCGAGGGCAAGGGGACCGTGCCTGACAACTTGGCGAGCATTTCAGCTCCGAGCTATACGACGCCAGCCGGGTCGGGGGTGAGTTCCGCGACTTTTGGCGGTGCTGATTACAGTGCCAGCCAGGACTCTTGGCATGTCACGAACAGCTACGTCGATCAAACCGCGCTCGACGCCGCTTTTAACAACGGCACCTACACGGTCACAGTCAAAGCGACCACGCTCACGCTGAATTTGAGCGGCGACAGCTACCCCGATCCCACCCCGGTCGGCACGGCAAGCGCGGGAACTTGGACGGGCGGGATTCTCTACGTCGATCCTACGCTGGCGCTCACCATCACCCTTAATAGTGTCAATTTCGGAGTTGGCAACGGACACGTGGGCATAAACCTTAACGGAAATTATACGGGAGATATTAAATACGAAAATTTTGGGTCGGGATCAATGTCGGGTGGTTATATAGACATCCCTGCGAGCACGTTTATTTCCGGGGAAAGTTACACGGTAGAAATGCAGTTCAATAGTCTGGCCGATCAGGATATCGTAAACAATCCGAACGCTCCCGGAACCATTTCCACCAACGCGGCCATTTACACGAATCTGACCTCGTTCACCATCATCGCGATTCCTGAGCCGGCCACCTATGCTTTGTTTGCTGGCGCTTTGGCGCTCACGGGTGTCCTGCTGGCACGTCGCCGACGCTAAGTCGTCCGAAGGGCCTGGGGCGGGCTGCGTCAATTTTTTGGTGCGGGTGGTGCAGGAGCGGCGACGATCAATCGGGCTGCCTCATAAGCGGGGTTGAACTTTCCGTTTTCCCCGCTTTCCCTTTTCTTCCCATGGCAAGTCTTCCCACCCAGTTCGCCGGCGTCACGGTCGTGACCAAGGCCAATGTTTATTTCGACGGCAAAGTCGTCAGCCACACGGTGCTTTTCGCCGATGGCTCCAAGAAAACCCTCGGGCTCATCTACCCGGGCTCCTACCACTTCGGCACCGATGCGCCGGAGCGCATGGAAATCGTCGCGGGCGCCTGCAAGGTCACGCTCGACGGCCAGACCGCCGTCAACGCCTATGCGGCGGGCACGCATTTCGACGTCGCGGGCAAGTCCGGCTTCACCATCGAGGTGGGCGGCGGCGTCTGCGAATACATCTGCTCTTTCCTGCCGGCCTGAACGCGCGCGTCTCCGCGCCGACTGTTTCCCCATGCGCTCTTTTTTCGTGCTGCTATTTCTCGGCGTCGTGCTCATCACGCTCTCGCTGGTCGTGCGTTCGGGGATGCTCGCCCGCAAGCATCCCGGCGCGCCCATGAGCGCGGCCATGAGGGAAGCGATGGCCGACGACTCCTACCAGTTTAACGGCCGCGAGCGGGAGCTCATCGCGCTGCGTTATCCCGGCGCTCAGGAAACAAAGAGCGGTCTGCGCACGCTCGTCCGCACGCCCGGCGCCGGCAAGGCCACTCCGAAACGCGGACAGCTCGTGAGCGTGAATTACGCGGGGCGCCTGCTCGACGGGGAAAAGCCGTTCGACGCCTCGGCGGATCATGGCGGGCCGTTTAACTTTGTCGTGGGTGAGAACCGCGTGATCGCCGGATGGGACGAGGCGTTGCTCGCGATGCGCAAGGGCGAGAAGCGCACGCTCATCGTCCCCTTCTGGCTCGCCTATGGGGAGAAGGGCATCCGGGGAACCATCCCTGGTCGCGCCACGCTGGTGTTCGACGTGGAGTTGGTGGATTTCAAGTAGGAGTGATCGCAGCCGTTGGGACCGAGGTGGAACGCGCTGACCTCAACGCGTTGCGGGGCGGTGAGTTTCAACAAGCGTGTTGGGGACAACACGCTCCACCTTTCTGACGGCACAAAAAAGCCGCCTCTTCACGAGGCGGCCTTTTGCTTTCGGAATTCGAATGGGGCCGATTACCAGCCGACGGTGGACTTCTTCGTCTGCTTGGCGATCTGGCGTTCGTCTTCCCAGACGGTGAGGCCGTTCTTCACGTTCACCAGCGACATCTGGAAGCTGTAGGTGTTCTGGGTAACGCCGTTGGAGCGGTCGGTCTGCTGTATGAGCTTTCCGTAGAGCGTGAAGTTGGGGACGATGACCTTGGCCTTCTTGCCGGTAGTCATTTCATCGAGCTCGGCGGCTTCGGAGGCGACGACGGCGCGTTCGCCCAAGCCCATCGTGTTCGTGACGGCGACCTTGCCGGTTTGCGAGAGGGCGACGCGGATTTTTTTGATGAGGAGATCGGTGTCGATGTTGAGCTGGGTGTTGTTGATGATGCGGTCCACGGCGAGGACGGCGGGCTGGACGGGGGCCTTGTCGAGGGCGCCGCCGGAGAGCAGCGAGCCGACGAGTTGGTCGGCGGCGTTGGCCCAGTCCTGCGAGTTGATGTTGCTAGTGTTGAGGGCCTGCGGGCCGGTGGCATCAATGGTGCGGGTCTCGGAGGTCGTCTGACAGCCGGTGACGAGGAGGGTGGCGGGCGCAAGGACGCCGGCGAGCAGGAGGGTTTTGAAGCGGTGTGTGGTCATGGGTGGAGATTATTTGAGTTCGCTGAATTTGAGGACGAAATCGACGGCGGCGGGAGAGGTGGCGACGGTGGAGATGCGGAGGGTTTCGCGTCCGGAGAAGTTGAGGATTTTCCAGCCGTCGGTGGGCGAGTTCACCGCCATGCCGTCGCGATCAATCCACTCGAATTTGTAGCGGACGGAGCGGAGGTCGCTTTTGAGGTTTTCGACTTCGGCCTGAATCTTGAGGAGCTCGCCGGAGACGGTGGCCTGATTGATGGAGTTGACGCGGATGGTGCGGGCGAGGGTGTTGTCGGTGACGACGCGTTTGTCGGAGACGTAGTGGGGAGTGGCCTGGGACTGGGCGCGCTCGACGGTGTTGACGTTGGTGGCGCAACCCGGGAGGAGCGCGAGCAGGCCGGCGGTGAGCACGGGGCCGGCGATGAGATGGCGGGAGGTTTTCATTTGAGGATAATCTGGGAGACGAGGAGCGGGGCGGAGGTGGAGACGCTCTTCACATAGACAACGTTAACGGCGCCGGGGTCCAAAGTAATCGTCTTTGTCTCGGTGCCGGCGGTGAGGGTGAGTTTGCGGTCGGCCGGGGTGGCGAGGCGGGCGTATTGAAACTCCTTGGGCAGGGTGAGCCAGGTGCGGGTGTCGGCGATGTTGGTGGAGGCGTTGACGGCGGTCATGGCGAGGCCGCCGAGGAAGCCGAGCGCGGCGTTTTGGTCGCTCATCTGTTTCTGGACGATGGCCTGGACGATGGCTTTGGTGGCGGTGCCGATGAGTGTTTTGGTGAGCGTGGTGGGCCACTCGTTTTTGAAGTCATTGGCGACGACGCTGTCCATGCTGGCCACGGTGGCGGTGTTGACCGCAGGGGCGCCGGCGGAGGTGCCGACCGAGAGGGTGGCCACGTAGTCGCCGTTGAACTTGAGCTTGGGGAAGGCGGCGCCGACGTAGGCGAGGCGGCTGGTCACGATGAAGGTGGGGATGTCGATGCGGAGCTGGTCACGGGCGGGACCGGTGCCCGTCTCGAAGATGACGTAGGTCACGCCTGCGGGGGCCTTGCCCTCGGCGGCAGCGGCACCGAGCGCGGCGTCGGCGGCGACGTAGGGGTTTTCTGGGACGAGGCCGGCGAGGCGCTCGAAGGACTTGCGGCCGCGCTCCCAGTCGGAGCCGTTTTCACCGCACACGGTGAAGAAAAGGCCGTCGAGGAACACGGCGAAGGGATTCACGTAATCGCCGTAGGCTTTGATGGGGGCGGTGGATTCGGCGAGGGCGGCGCTGAGGGCGGGGCCGGTTCTGGGATCGGCCTGGGCCTTGTCCACGTCGTAGGAGGCGCTCTGGCCTTTCTCGTCCTTGACCTTGCCCTCGCGGGCCTTGGCGGCTTCTTCCTGGGCCTCGGCGATGCGCTTCTGGTTCAGCTCGACGGCGTCGCGCTGGCGCTGGAGGGCGCGGTTGAGGGAGACGCGCGCGGAATCCGTCTGGCCGAGCTGGAGGTAGTTGAGGGTGTTGTAGGTATCGAGCATCACCTTGTCGTAGGTGCGCCCGCGGTAGGGAATGTTGGCGAGGTTGGTGACGATGGAGAGAGCCTCGGAGCCGACCTTGATCTTCGCCTGCTCTTCCCAGTAGTTCACCTTTTCCTCGGCTTGGTCGAAGGCGGCGATGGAGCGTTTGGCGTAACTGGAAGTGATCTCGGCCGGGGTGGGAGGGGGCGCAGGTGGCGTGGCCGGATCCTTCGGTATGACGACGGGGGGCGGCGGCAACTGCGCAGGATCGGTGAGTGCCGCGGTGCGGAGCGTGGCGCCTTGTTCGAGCTTCCACAGGATCTCGTCTTTCCCGCCCTCGTTGGCCTTGGCTTCCTTGTTAACGTTGGCCACCGCGGCGGCGATGTTGCTGTTGTGAAACGAAGTCGAGAGTTCGGCGGACTGCTGCTGGTAGGTCTGGCAGCCGGTCACGGCGAAAAGCAGCGAGACGCCACCAATGACAAGGGCGAACGTGCGCCCCGACGCGTGAAGAAGGGAGGTGGATTGCATGCGATGGATGTTGGCTGAAGCGAAACTGGAAAACGAGAAGCTGCCCCCTGGACAAGGGACGGCTTCGGCGGGAGAAATTATTCGGCGGCCGGCTCGGGCACGTCTTCCTTCAGGCGGACGATGGCGAGACGGTCGATGCCGGTGTCGGTGAGGATGTCGGCCTGCGAATTCTGAGGGGTGACGCGGGCGATTTTCACGGTGCCGACGCTGATTTCCTCGCGGCTCTTGTCGCCGGTGTCGGGATCGACGAGCTCGTCGCCTAGGGTGAACACTTCCCAGACTTGGCCGACCTTGATGCCGGAGGTGTCGTTGCGGTTGATGGTGACGACCTTGTCGCGCTTGCCGATGACGCGGGCGGGGAAGACGGCGTCGGCGACGCGCGAGCCGATCTTTTGGGCCATCTCGCGGGTGATGTCGGTGATGAGCACGTCGCTGGACTCGCCGACCTTCTCGGTGGTGTTGGCGGAGAGCTGGTCGGCCTGGCGGCGCGAGACCTGGAAGTTGGTGCTGGCGATGGCGCGCTGGGTGGCGACCTCGGTGATCTTGGCGACGGCGGAGAGCTCGATCACACGGGCGGTGACGGTCTTGCCGAGGGCGGCGAGCGTGCGCGTCTCCATACGGTCATTGAAGCCGTCCACGCGGATGGTGAGGATGTAGTCGGCCTGCTGGAACTGGAAGGCGGCGCCGGCGGCCTGGGCCTCCTTGGCGAGCGCGTCGGCGTCGGAGCGTTCGAGGATTTCGAAGCGCTTCGTGTTGAGCACGCGGTCGTAAACCTGAGAGTCGAGCGCCTCGATCACGCTGGAAAGCGAGAGACCGACGCCCTGCTTGGCCATGCGAGCCTTCACGGACTCGGTCGGCGCGATCTTGGTGATGGCGAGTTTCTTTTTACCGGGAGCTTCCTGGGCAATGGCGGCGGTGCCGGTGAGCAGGGCGCCGAGGGCGAGCAGGGAAATAATTTTGAGAAGTTTCATGACGGGAAAACGTGCGGGGTTATTTGCGGGCCGGAATGGTTGCATCGGGGCCGAAGAGGGCGCGGTCGATGTTGTTCACGGTGACGGCGGGGGCGTCCTTGGTGTCCACCTTGAAGCCGCTTTGTTCGAGGGACTTCGCCTTGCCTTCGAGGACTTTGACATCGCCGTCGGTGAGCTTGGCGCCGTTCTTGAGGCCGTTGAGGAATGCGGTGGAATCCTTCCAGCGGGCGTAGCCTTCCTCGCTCAATTCGAGCGCGACGGTGAGCTTCTGGCCCTTGATGAAGTTGACGGTGCGCTCCCAGGGTTTGAAGCCTTCGCGGGTGACGCGGAGCTTACTCAGGCCGGGTTTGACGGTGATCTCGCCGGGCGCGGAGCCGACGGAGATGCCGTCTACCTCGACGTTGACCGAGAGGGGCGAGACCTTGAATTTGCTTTCGGAAATGGTGACTGTATTTTCAACGCCGATACGCACGTCGGGGATGGTGAGGTCGGCCGCCTCGGTCTGGATGGTGACGGTGACGAGGCCCTGCGCGGCGGAAGGCGCGGTGATGCGGCCGGCATCGATGCGCGTCTTCAGGCTGGCGGCGACTTTCTTGGAGGCTTCGGCGAGCAGCTCGTCGAGCACGTCGGCCTGCGCGGAGGCGGAGGTCTGGCTCTGCTGGACGAGCTTGGAAACTTTCACGGTATCGGCGGTGAGGCTGGCGCCGGTCTGGCCGTCGAGAATTTTGTAGGTGACGCGCGCGGTGTCGGTCACGTTGACCGCCTGCACGCCGTAGGCGTCGATGGTGCGGGCGGCGGTGTCGAAGCCGGTGAGCGTGACTTGAAGCAGATAGTCGGCGCCGAGCGTCTGCGCGAGGCGGACGGCGGAGGAGCCTTCGGCGAGAGCCTTGTCGGTGGCGTTGGCGGCGGCGCCGTCGAGTTGGGCGACGGCGTTCGCGGCGGTTTCGCGGCTGATGACGGAGATGCCGAGATCGGTCACCTGGCCGGTGACGTAGTCTTCGAGGGCGGAGACCTTGGCATCGCAATCCTTGCCGGCGCGGTTGGAAACGAAGACGGCGGCCTTGTAGGTTTTGGAGACGGCCTCGCGCTCCTGCTGCGTCGTGGTGGTGGCGCGCTCGGTAACGGTCTTGCCGTCCTTGACGTAGGTCTTCGTCACCACGGTGGTGGCGGGCGCGCCTTTTTCAGTTTCGGTAACGACCGTGGATTGGGCGGAAACAGGGATCAAAGCCGGGGCCGTGAGGGTGGCCAGCAGTGCGAGAATGCGGAGGAATTTCATGGAGAGCAGAAGTTTTGGCGAATGACTGGACAGTAAATAGCGGCGTTAGTTTCACGCATCGGCCCGGAATCGGCCGCCGTTGACAGACGGGGTCCGCAATCCGCGCGATTCCATGAAACCCAAGCAGGCGAAATGCAGCGTCGGTTGTTGCATGGCAGGGCGCATTTCTAACCGATGGCTTATCTAGGTCAAGCGACTTGCCTTGGCGCGCTTAGGCGGTTTCGTGCCGGGCGGCGGCATTGTTTCATTCCGCTAAATCGCCGCTTTGCAAAAGCCGTTTGCTTTGCCATAGTGGCCCCATTCCCGCACCGGCATGAACCAAACCAGCCTCTCCCGCCCCGCCTTCATTCGCAGCTTTTTGTTCGCCCTGCTGCTCACTTCCCCGGTCTTCGCCCTGACATTGTCCGACATCGAAGCGCTCCGGGCCAAGGCCGAGAAGGGCAACGCCATCGCGCAATACAACCTCGGCCTCGCCTACGCCGACCGCACCGGCCCCGCCTACGACCCCGTGCAGGCATACGTGTGGCTCAACGTCGCCGCCACCAACGGCGCGACCGGCAAAGCCCTTGAAACCATCACCGCCACGCTGACCCCCGCGCAGCTCGCCGACGCCAACAAGCGCCTCGCCGCCCCGCGCTCCGAACCCGCGCTCGCCGACAGCCCCATCTCCGCCGCCTCGCCCATCTTGCCCGTCCAAGACCCCGCCGTCGAAGCCGAGAAAAAACAACTCAGCGAGGAGCTCGCCTCGTCTTGGAAGGAGACCGATCGCGTCAAGGCCTCGTTCACCGCGCAGCTCGCCGACGCCAACAAGCGCCTCGCCATCGCCGAGTCCGCCCTTGCCAACAAGGACAAGGAGCTCACCGACCTTCAGTCCCGCCTTTCCGCCGCTTCCGTCCCCGCCACTTCCACTGTGAGTTCCGGCGAACTCGATCTCGTTCGCCGCGAACGCGACCAACTCCGCGCCGCCTTTGCCAAGGCTGAGGGTGACCGTCTCGCTCTCCAGTCCGCGCTCGCCGCCGCCAACAAGTCCGCGCTTGCCGCCCAGGATGCCCAGCGTCTTGCCGAATCCGAGACCGCCAGCCTCAAGTCCACCGCCGACAAAGCCAGCGCCGAACGCCTCTCGCTCGCCGCCCAGCTTGAGAACGCCACCGCCGAAGCCGCCCGTCTTCGCGGCGACTTGGAAGCCGCCAAGTCCGCTTCCACCGCCGAGTCGCCTGCCGTCGCCGAACTCCGCTCCAAGTTCAACGCCACCGCCAAAGCCCTCGCCGACGCCCAAGATGAACTCTCCTCCCTCAAGTCCGCCAGCGGCGGCCTTTCCGCCACCGGCATCGCCGTCCTGAAGGCCGACCGCGACCACTTTGCCGACGCCGTGGCCGCCCTCACCAAGGAACGTGACGCCCTCGCCCAGCAACTCGCCGATGCCAAGACCGCCGCCGCCGTTCCAGCCGCCGCGCCCGCCGTCGCCGAGACCGAGGTGGCCACCGCCCGCCTCGCCAATCTTGAAAAAGCCAAGGTCGACGCCGACGCCAAGCTCGATGCCGCCCTCCGCACCTACACGCTCAACCAGGCCGAGATCGACCGCCTTCAGAAAGCCCTCGCCAACATCGACGGCGAACGCGCCACCCTCTCCGACAAGCTCGCCGCCGCCAACAAGGAGCTCGCCACCCTCCGTCCTCAGGCCGAGGCCACCGCCGCCTCCGCCGAGAAGGTCGCCGCACTCAGCGCCCAGCTCGCCGACACCCAAAAAGCCCTCGCCGAGCGCACCGCGTCCCTCGACCAAGCCGTCCGCGACATGACCAACGCCCGCCAGATCGCCGAGACTTCCACCAACGACCTCGCCGCCGTCCGCGAACAGCTCCGCCAGACCCAGGCCCAGGCCGCCGCCAACGCCAACGAAGCCCTCAATCTCAAGACCCGCCTCGCCCTCGCCGGCGCGGGTGCCGGTTCGGCCGCGCCTTCCCGCACCACCGCCATCGCTCCGGCCGCCGTTACACTGGCGACACCGATGTTCGCCCCTCCCGCCGCGCCGGCCGCCGCCCTTGCGCCCGCCAAAGCTGCCCCCGCCGCCACCGAGCCGCGCACGCACGTCGTCACCGCCGGAGACTCCCTCTACAGCATTGCCAAGCACTACTACGGCAGCGCCGGCCGTTGGACTGAAATCCTTGCCGCCAACCGCGACATCATCATCAACCCCAACGCCCTCTCCCTCGGCACCAAGCTGCGGATTCCGTAAGGGCCGTCGGCTGGTTTTTGCGGCGTAAAGTCGCCCCGTTGGTTTTTAAAAAATCCCAAGGGCGGCGCGGCCGCTCTCAAGGATATTTGCGCCTGTCTCTCGACCCGATGAAATCGGGCTTCGGGGATTACGCTTGCGCGCCTTTTTGCCTGTTTTTGGCGGATTTTCCGTGGGGGTAGGCTCACGCCCGCATCCGCAAGCCTAAATTTCTTTAAAATTATCACCCGAGGGATGATAAACCGATTGACGGAGTTTTAGCGAAAACCCATGGGTAGTGGCATATTTGGTAAAGGACCACTACGGGTTGTGGTTAGTAACGCGTCAGCAAGTTCCAGCAACTTAGGTTCGCTTGGGGCTTGTCCGTGTTAAAAACAGCAGCCCGACCAGCTCGGTTTTCCCTCGTTTAATCCACTCCTTCATCCCTTCCGCTCCGTAGTCATTTTTCAACTTCAGCCATGCAGAAAACGTTTCAAGTCGGCGCCAAGACATTCGTCCTCGACCAGGAAAAAGCCGAGGCCGCCTTCTCGGCCAAAAAGGTCATCAATGGTCACCAGACCATGTGCTTTAATCTCCTCCCGCTGAAATACCAGTGGGCCTACGACCTCTACCGCACGATGAAGGCCAACCATTGGGAGCCCGAGGACGTTCCCATGGGCAAGGACATCGAGCAGTGGCGCGACACCAAGCTCGTCTCCGACGTCGAGCGCTGGATCATTCGCATGGGCATCGGTTATTTCTCCGCCGCCGAGGGCATCGTCGGTGACAACATCCAGCACGTCGTCCGCGAGCTCGTCACCGCTCCCGAGCTCAAGCTCGTTCTCGGCCGCCACGCGCACGAGGAGAACATCCACGCCGACTCGCTGCTCTACATGATTTCGTCGCTCGGCATCAACCCGCACGAGTGCGAGGCCATGTTCGAAGACGTCCCGACCATCGCGAAGAAAAACGCCTTTGTCGTAAACAACTCCCGCAACCTCCGCCGCGACCTCGACCTCACCAAGGCCGAGAACAAGCAGCTCCTCGCGAAAAATATTTTCCTCTTCGGCCAGTGCATGGAAGGCACCCAGTTCTACGGTCTCTTCGGCATGATTCTGTCGCTCTACCGCC